>NZ_JBVIQN010000007.1:0-351407 GCF_055577005.1 Streptomyces sp. NPDC033221
TGTTTCGCTCCTCTTCTCCTCCTCCTCCCCCCGCACCCCTTTCCCCCCCGGCCCCGGGGCGCACCGGCACGGCAACGGCCCCCATCGCACCCGCGTTCCCAGGGTTACGCCAGCAGCCCCGAGCTCTTCCAGAGCTTGCGGCCCACGCCGCGCAGGACGCCGATGTCGTCGAGGAACTCCGTCAGCCGGCCGGCGCCGGACTGCATCACCTCGCGGCGGTGGCCGCTGGCCTTCACCTGGGCGACCGCCTCCCGCCGGTCCAGGCCGACGTTCGTGTACACCTGCGGGTTGACGAAGGCGATGGAGAAGACGCGGGCCGCCTCCCCGCAGCTGACCCGGGTCAGCTCCTGCTCCCAGCGCGGCGCGGTGACCATCTGGCGGCGCAGTTCCTCACGCGCGTACCGGACGTGCCGGGCCTCCTCGACGACGTGGATGCGGGTGACGCCGCGCACGATCGTCTGGACCCGCTCGTCCGGGAAGGTCAGCCGCTGCATCCAGTCCAGTATCTCCTCGCCGAGCAGCGTGCAGGCGAACGAACCGGGCGTCGTGGAGACGGTCTTGAGGACGCGCGCGAGGTTGTGGTTGAGGCGGGAGACGGGGTACGCGGGCGCCTCGCCCTTCTGGATCATGCGCGCGAACATCTTCGAGTGCCGGCACTCGTCGGCTATCTCGGTCAGGGCGTAACGGACGTGCGCACTGGTGACGGACTTGTCGTAGATGTGCCGTACCAGCAGCTGCATCAGGATGATCTCGAACCAGATGCCCAGCGAGGCCAGCGACGCGGCCTCGTGCCGGGACAGCTCCATCCGCTGCTCCTCGGACATCTTCTGCCACATCGGGGTGTCGTAGAGGGAGACCAGCTCCGGCGGCCAGAACCACTTGCCCTCTTCCAGGGGCGCGTCCCAGTCGAGTTCGGTGTCCGGGTCGAAGGAGTGCTTGGCGGAGGAGTCGAGCAGTCGTTCCGCCACCTGCTCGCGGTCCTTGAGCAGCCCGAGGGCGTCCCGGAGGACTTCCGGCTCCGGCACGGTGGTCGCTGTCGTCACGGTCGTCATGGCTGTGGCTACCTCGCTCGTGGGTTACCCGCGGTCACGTCTTATGAGACTGCTTGTCAGCAAGCCCGTCAATCCCCTGTGCGCGAATTGTTGACCCGCCGGTAAGTCCGTGTGAGCCTGCCAACGACCGTCTCCGGTACGGGGGGTCACAAGCGAAGCGAGGAGGCGCAGGTGTCGAGCCGCGAGCTGTACACACAGGACCCGGGCGCATACGCGTGGACCGTACCGGCGGGCAGTCCGGCCCGCTTGAGCTGGGAGTACGACGACGGCCGCGAGCGGCTGCTGGCCCTCTACCAGAAGGGCAAGGACAAACAGTGGGACGCCAACCTGCGCATCGACTGGGCGCAGGAGGTGGACCCGTACGACCCGCTCGGCACCCCGGACGAATCGGTCTCCCTGTACGGCACCGCGTACTGGGACCGGATGTCGGACAAGGAACGCGGCGAACTGCGGCAGCACTACGCGTCCTGGCAGTTCAGCCAGTTCCTGCACGGCGAGCAGGGCGCGATGGTGTGCGCGGCGCGGATCGTGGAGACCGTCCCCGACCTCGACGCGAAGTTCTACTCCGCGACCCAGACCATGGACGAGGCCCGGCACGCCGAGATCTACAGCCGCTTCCTCAAGGACAAGATCGGGATGCTCTACCCGGTCAACGACAACCTCCAGGCCCTGCTGGGCGACACCCTCAGGGACTCCCGCTGGGACATGCCCTACCTCGGCATGCAGGTACTGATCGAAGGCCTGGCGCTGGCCGCCTTCGGCATGATCCGCGACACCACCACCCAGCCGCTCCCCAAACAGATTCTCGCCTACGTCATGCAGGACGAGGCCCGGCACGTCGCCTTCGGCCGGCTGGCACTGCGCGACTACTACAAACAGCTGTCCGACGGCGAACTGCGCGAACGCGAGGAATTCGTCATCGAGGGCTGCTACCTGATGCGCGACCGGCTGCGCGGCCTGGAAGTCCTGGAGAACTTCGGCGTCCCCCGCCAGGAAGCGGCCGACCTCACCGAAAACTCCGAATTCCTCCACCTCTTCCGCAAACTGCTCTTCAGCCGCATCGTCCCGTGCGTCAAGGACATCGGCCTGTGGGGCGAACGCCTCCAGCGCGCCTACGTGGACATGGGCGTCTTCGACCTCGGCGACTCCAACCTGGACCAGCTGATGGCCCAGGACGAGGAACTGGCCGACCAACTCGACGCGGAACGCTTCGCGAAGGAGGAACGCGAACGGGTGGGGGAGGTTACGGAGACGATCGCCCTGGGGGCGGAGGAAACCGAGGGGTGAGTTTGCGTGGCCCTCACGCTCGTGCCATGAACGGCCCCAACTCGAACCAGGTCGCCTTGCCGGGCCCGACACCGTGCCGGCACACGCCCCACGCGGAGGCGTTCGCCGAGATGAGCAGTATGCCGCGGCCGGCCTCGGCCCTGGGTGAGGGCGAAGCGCACACCGGCAGCCCGGTGGCCTCGTCGTGCACGAGCACCCGGAGCTGACTGGGTACGGACCACTCCGCGTACACCGTGACCGGCGCAGTGCAGTCGCTCGTACGGCACGCGTTGACGGCGTTGGTGACGGCCTCGGACGTGAGCAGCAGCGCCGTATCGGTGAGGTCCCCGCGACCCACCGCCGCGAGCAACGCCCGCACGGCCTCCCGCGCGACGCGGACCCAGACGGGGTCGGGTGGGAAGACGAGGGAGCAGGTGTGCATGGGGGTCTCCTGCCGTCGAGAAGTCGACTGCCTGACAGCCGAGTTGGCGGAGACGGTACGTACACGAGTGAAGCCGTTACAACCGTGAACGCCAGATTCGCCCCGCACGAGTGACGATGAGTGGTGTGGATGGACCGCCCGTGTCCCAGTGCGACACACTGCGCTGGGCCATGAGGAGGTGCCAGTTGCCACCTAGGAACTCCCCGAGCGAACGGCAGCGACGACTCGGCGCGGAGCTGCGAAAACTTCGGAAGCGCGCCGGGATGTCAGGAGACGACGCAGGGGCTCTGCTCGGTGCGGAGCGCACGCGGGTGAGTCACATCGAGGCCGGGCGGGTGGATGTTCCGCGCAACGGGCTGTACAAGTTGCTACGCGCCTATGGGTGCGAAGAGGGACCGTATTTTGAAGCGCTGATGGAGATGGCCCAGAGCCGGGGAAAGGGCTGGTGGGACGAGTTCAGTGACGCGCTCAGGCACGATGCTCTGGACCTGGCCGAGGCGGAGGCGAGTGCCCGCGCCATCCGTATGCACCAGCCCCTGTTCATCCCCGGGATGTTCCAGACGGCGGACTACGCCCACGCCGTGACGATGACGACGGGGCAGGACCCTGCCCGGGTCGAACGGTACGTCGCCTTCCGCCTCGCCCGGCAGCGCATCCTGACGCGGCCGGACCCGGTCTCTTACCACGCCGTGATCCACGAGGCCGCGTTGCGAGTACACGTCGGCGGTGCCGGCACCATGCGCAGGCAGCTGATCAGGCTGATCGAACTCGCCAGGCTGCCTCATGTGACGCTACAGATCTTCCCGTTCGAGAAGGGCGCCTACGCGGCGTTCAGCCGGCCGTTCGTCCTGATCGGCGGCCGAACCCCGGAGCTGGGCACCGTCTACTTGGAGCATCCGATCGAAGCCGTGTTCCTGACGGATGGAGATCACAACCACGAGTACGACAAGATGTTTGCGCGCTTGGCGAGCCTTGCGCTCGATCCCGTCGACCCGGAAGCCCCGCCGGAGTCGCATGACAGACCGGATTCACTGAGCTTGATCCAGCACATCATGTACGGACTGTGAGAGGAGTTCGAGTGTTCCCCCTTGAATGGCGCAAGTCATCGTTCAGTACCGGAGACCACGGAGAGTGCGTGGAGGTGGCGGCAAGCTCCTGCGGGGCCGTCCGGTTCCGGGAAAGCGACGAGCCGACCGCCGTCGGCTCCGTCGCGCCCGGGGCGTGGGGTGCGTTTCTCCGGGCCGTCAAGCGTGCGCAGTTGGACGGTTAGCGGCGGCCCGAGCGGGCGAGCCAGCGGCCGTCGTGGCGGGTCACCTCGATGGGGCGGCCGAAGCAGGCCGTCATGCGCTCGTCGGTGAGGACGTCCGTCACCGGGCCCGCCGCCTGTACCCGGCCCTCGCGTAGGAGTAGGGCGTGGCCGATGGCGGGGGAGAGCTCTTCCAGGTGGTGGGTGACGGTGACCGTGGACAGGCCGGGGCGGCCTTCGGCCAGCCGGTGCATGGTGTCGATCAGGTCCTCCCTGGACGGCAGGTCGAGTGCGTTGAACGGTTCGTCCAGGAGGAGCAGCGACGGGTCGGCCATCAGCGCGCGGGCGATGAGGAGGCGGGCCCGCTGGCCGCCGGAGCATACGCCGTACGGGCGATCGGCCAGGTCCTTGCACTCCAGCTCGGCCAGCAGGTCGTGCGCGCGCTCTCGGGTGGCGTCGTCGTACTTCCCCCACAGCGGCTGCACCGTGCCGGTTGCTCCGGTGAGGACCACGGTGTGGCCGGTGGCGTCCTGGGGGACTTTCTGCGCGCTGGAGACCAGGCCGATCGCGGCGCGCAGTTCGCGTACGTCCACGGTGCCGAGGCGGTGGCCTAGCACCTCGACCGTGCCGGTCGTGGGGAACATCAGCGCGCCGATCAGCCGCAGGACGGTGGTCTTGCCCGCGCCGTTGGCGCCGAGGAGGGCCCAGTGCTCACCGGTGCGTACGGTCCAGTCGATGCCGTCGAGGATGAGCTGTTCGGTGGTGAGACGGCGCACGCTTGCGTTGTGGAGGGCCGCGATCACTCGGCTTTCGCCGGTCGAGGGGGCCGAGGGGGCCGAGGGCTGGTCCGAGGGCTCCGGGAGTGTCATGGCGGGGAGGTTAGCTGTGCATGGCAGCTTTGTGAGGTGGGTGTCCGGGGTGTGGACCGGGGGCGGCCTGTAGGGCGTCGCAGCGTCCTACGCCAGGCCCAGCAGGCCACGGACCCGGCGGTACTTGACCGTCAGCCGCTCCCGCGTCGCCGCGTCCAGCAGCGCGAGCCGCGCCGGGTCCGCGTTGTGCGTCAGGTCCGCTTCCTTGATCAGCAGTGCGCCGGGCGTGGCCAGGATGCGGGCCGTATACGCCTCGGCCGGCTCACCCGGGCGCTTGGTCACCGCGCGGACCATCGCCTTGGTGCGGGCGGTGAGCGCGGCGCCGGCCAGCCACGCGGGCGTGAGCGCGCCGTCCTCGACGGCGTCGTGCAGCCAGGCGGCGGCGATCTGTTCGTCGCTGCCGCCGCGCTCCCGTACGCCCCCGGCGACCGCGGCGAGATGCTCCGCGTACGGGCGGCCGGCCTTGTCCGTCTGCCCCTCGTGGGCCCGGCGGACCAGCGCCTCGACCTCAGGGAGAGATAGAAATGCCTGGTCACCGGCCTGGTTTTCGTGTTCTGGCTGTCGCACGCTGCCCCCTGCGCCTCGTGGCCCTTTCCCCGTACGTCACCGTAGCGCGGCCTGCATCACCGCGCGGGCGATGGGCGCCGCGCTGCCGCCGCCGCTGATGTCCGCGCGGTTGGCCGCCGCGTCCTCGACGACCACCGCCACGGCCACCGCCGGGTCCGCCGCGCCGTTCTTCCTGGCCCAGGAGACGAACCAGGCGTACGGCGTGCCCTTGTTGTCCACGCCGTGCTGCGCGGTGCCGGTCTTGCCGCCGACGGTGGCGCCGTCGATCGCGGCGCCGGTGCCGGTGCCCCGGGTGACCACGCCGGTCATCAGCTCCTGGAGCTGCCGCGCGGTGCCGCGGCTCATGGCCCGGTGCAGGGTCTTCTGCCGAGTTCTGGAGACCGTCTTGCCGTGCGCGTCGGTCACCTTGTCCACCAGATAGGGGGCTTTGACCTGGCCGTCGCCGGCCACCGCGGCGGCGACCATCGCCATCTGGAGCGGGGTGGCCGTGGTGTCGTACTGGCCGATGGCCGAAAGGGCCACCTGCGCCTGGTCCATGTCGGTGTCGAAGACGCTGCGGGCGGCGGTGGAGGGGATCTTCAGGTCCGCGTCGTTGAAGCCGAAGTTCTCCGCGGTCTCGACCATGCCGTCCAGGCCGATGGCCACGCCCAGCCGGGCGAAGACGGTGTTGCAGGAGACTTCGAAGGCGTGCCGCAGCGACGCGTTCTCGCAGCCGTCCGCCTCGTTGGTGAGCCGGGTGGACGTCCCCGGAAGGGTGTACGGGCTCGGGACGTCGGTGTCCGCGTCGAGGTCGGTGACCTTGTGGCGGTCCAGCGCCGCGGCGGCCGTGACGACCTTGAAGGTGGAGCCCGGCGGGTAGGTCTGCTTCAGGGCGCGGTTGATCATGGGCTGGCCGGTGCTCCGGTCGAGCCGGTTCCAGGTGTCGGCCACGGCCTGCTCGGTGCCGGCGAGGTCGTTCGGGTCGTACGACGGCGTGCTGACCAGCGCGAGGATCTTGCCGGTCCGTGGTTCCACGGCGGCCACCGCGCCCTTCTTGCCGCCCAGCCCCTCGAACGCGGCCCGCTGCACCCCGGAGTCGACCGTGGTGATCACGTCGCCGCCCGGCTGCTGCTCGCGGCTGATGTCCGTCCACAGCGGCAGCGCGGCGAGCTGCGGGTCGGTGCCGGACAGGACGTCGTCCTCGGCGTTCTCCAGGAGCGAGGTGCCGTAGATCTGGGACGCGTAGCCGGTGACGGGAGCGTACAGCGGTCCCTCGGCGTACGTCCGCTCGTACCGCAGCTGACCGCCGCTGTCGCGCGATCCGGTGACCGGGTCGCCGTCGACGAGGAGGTTGCCGCGCGGCTGGCTGTAACGGGCCAGTGCGGCGCGCCGGTTGGCGGTGTTCTTGTCGTAACCGTCGGCTTCGAAGACCTGGACGCGGGCGGCGTTCAGGAGCAGCGCGACGAGCAGGACCAGGCAGAAGACGCTGGCGCGGCGGATGTAGCGGTTCACCGGTCGCCGCCCTGGTCGTCGTGGTCGGAGGAGGGAGTGGGGGAGGGGGAGGGGCCTCCGTATCCGTATGCGTACGGGGGGTCCTCTTCCTCGTACGGGCGGGCCGAGGCGCCGGAGCGTGCGTCACCGGGCGGCACCGCCGCTACGACCCCGGTCTCCGCGGCCTCCGGGTGGGGTCGGCGGGCGCTGTCGCTGACGCGGATGAGCAGCGCAATGATGATCCAGTTGGTGACGACGGACGAGCCGCCCTGGGCGAGGAACGGCATCGCCATGCCGGTCAGCGGGATCAGGCCCATCACCCCGCCGGCGATGACGAAGACCTGGACGGCCAGGAGGGAGGCGAGGCCGACGGCCAGCAGCCGGCCGAACGGGTCACGCAGTGCCAGGCCCGCCCGGTAGCCGCGGGCGACCAGCAGCGCGTACAGGAGGAAGAGCGCGATGAGGCCGGCCAGGCCCAGTTCCTCGCCGAAGGTGGCCAGGATGAAGTCCGACTTCATGGCGAAGCCGATCAGGGCGGAGTGGCCTTCGCCCAGGCCGGTGCCGAGCAGGCCGCCGGCGGCGAAGGCGAACAGCGACTGGGCGAGCTGGCTCGCGCCCCGGCCCGCCGTGATGCTCGCGAAGGGGTGCAGCCAGTCCGCGACCCGGCTGTGCACATGCGGTTCGAGGACGCCGACGGCGGCGGCGCCGGCGGCGGCGAGCAGCAGGCCCATCGCGATCCAGCCGGTGCGGCCGGTGGCCACGTACAGCAGGACGACGAAGACGCCGAAGAAGAGGAGCGAGGTGCCCAGGTCGCGTTCGAGGACCAGGACGCCGACGCTGACCAGCCAGATGGCGACGATCGGGCCGAGCACCCGGCCGGTGGGGAAATGGAGCTTCCACATCCGCTTGCCGGTGTGGGCGAGGGCGTTGCGGTTGGCCGCCAGATAGGCGGCGAAGAAGACGGTGAGCAGGATCTTCGCGAACTCGCCGGGCTGGAAGGAGAAGCCCGCCACCCGGATCCAGATCTTGGCGCCGTTCACGGCGGGGAAGAAGATCGGGACGATCATCAGGGCGAGGCCGGCGGCGACCGACACGTAGGCGTACCGCTGCAGGGTGCGGTGGTCGTGCAGCAGCAGGACGACGGCGGCGAAGAAGGCGACGCCGAGGGCGGACCAGACCAGCTGGGTGGGCGCCGCCTGATCCTTGGGCGTCTCCAGGTCGAGCCGGAAGATCAGCAGCAGCCCCAGCCCGTTCAGCAGGATGGCGATGGGGAGCAGCAGGGGGTCGGCGTAGGGCGCCCGGAACCTGACGGCGAGGTGGCCGAGGAGGGCCAGGGCCGCCAGGCCGGCGCCGTAGCTCGCCGCGTCGCCCGGGACGGCGTTCTGCCGGGCGAGCCCGACGTCGATGTACCCGCAGACGCTGATGAGGACGGCGCCGGCGAGGAGGGCCAGTTCGGTGCCCCGCCGCCCGGGCGTTCTCAGGCCCGGTGGGGGAGCGTCCGCCGTGGTTGCGGTCATGACAGGCAACGTAGCAAGAGTTGGGGTGTATGTCCGCTATGTCCGCTATATCAGTCATGTCGGGTTGGTGGGGTGCCGGGCGGGTGGGGTGGATGTCGGCGTGGCCCTGGGGTCGGGGCGGGCACGATTTCGGGGTCGGTCGGGCACTGTTTCCGGAGCCGGGCGGGGATGGGTGGGGTCGGTGGCGGGCCCAGCGGTGCCCCGGGTGGGTGGGCCGGGCGGTGCGCCGGAGGGGGGCGGACGCCGGAAGCGCCGTACGGGTTGCCTCGTTCGCCCGTGACGGAACCGGTGGGCCGCAAACCCCGCGTACGGTTGGCTTTCGCCCATGACGCCCGGTACCTCCACAGCTCCGGCGGAGCGCCGCGCCGCGATGGCCGACTGGCCCGCGAGCGGGGCCAGTTCGCTCGGCCGGCATCAGGCCCTGGCCGCCTCCGGGAGAGCCCCTAGGGGGGCAAACAGGGGTTGTTCCGTGATTGCGCGCAATGGCAGTTTGTAAACTCGCCCTCAGACCACGCGCACACATATGTACAAGGCTGAGCTCGTCACGCTGGATGCGGCCGACCGGTCCATGGCGCACGTCACATCCGCGAACGCCGAGCGGATGTCCCGGCGTTCGGCAGCCCTTACCGGGGGCCCGCCGAGGGCGGGTGACCGTCCCCCTCGACGAAAGGCAGTATTAGCGTCATGACGACTCTCCGTTCCCGGATCATCGCCTGGGCCGGCCGTATGTATATGGCAAGGACGCGCAAGAAGGGCTTCGACCTGTCTCGGATGTCTTTCTTGCCCGAGTCTGTACTGATGCCGTTGCGGCGCGACGGGCTGGACCCGGTGGGCGAGCTGGCTACGGTGCGTGAGAAGGAGCCGATCAGCAAGCTGCCGGTGCCGATCGCCGCCAATGTGTGGCTGGTCACCGGTTACGACGAGGTCAAGGCCGTCCTGGGCAAGGGCAACGCCTTCAGCTCCGACTTCACCAACCTCATCGGCCAGGCCGGCGCCAGCACCGACCAGAACCCCGGCGGCCTCGGCTTCGCCGACCCGCCGGTGCACACCCGGCTGCGCCGCCTGCTGACGCCCGAATTCACCATGCGCCGCCTCGGCCGGCTCACGCCCCGCATCCACGAGATCGTGGAGGAGCGGCTGGACGCCATGGAGAAGGCCGGCTGCTCCGGCGAGCCGGTCGACATCGTGGAGCACTTCGCCCTGCCGATTCCGTCGCTGGTCATTTGCGAACTCCTCGGAGTGCCGTACGAGGACCGCGCGGACTTCGAGCGGCTGAGCGCCGCCCGCTTCGACCTTTTCAGTGGCGCCAACGCGTCCTTCGGCGCCATATCGGAATCGCTGCAGTATTTCCGTGAGGTGGTCAAGAAGCAGCGCCAGAACCCGGGCGACGGCCTGCTCGGCATGATCGTGAAGGAACACGGCGACTCGGTCAGCGACGAGGAGCTGGCGGGCCTGGCCGACGGCGTGCTGACCGGCGGCTTCGAGACGACCGCGAGCATGCTGGCGCTGGGCGCCCTGGTGCTCCTCCAGGACTCCTCGCACTTCGCGGCCCTCAGGGGCGGCGACGAGGCGGCCGACCGCTATGTGGAGGAGCTGCTGCGCTACCTCACCGTCGTACAGGTGGCCTTCCCCCGGTTCGCGCGGGAGGACCTGGAAATCGCCGGTGTGCCGATCTCCAAGGGCGACGTGGTGCTGTGCTCGCTGAGCGGCGCCGACCGGGACGGCAAGCTGGGCCCCGACATGGAGCGCTTCGACCCGTCCCGCAACGTGCCCTCGCACCTCGCCTTCGGCTACGGCATCCACCGCTGCGTCGGCGCCGAGCTGGCCAAGATGGAGCTGCGCGCGGCCTACCCCGCGCTGGTGCGGCGGTTCCCCAACATGCGGCTCGCGGTGCAGCCCGAGGAGCTGGCGTTCCGCAAGCTGTCGATCGTGTACGGGATCGAGTCGCTGCCGGTCCGCCTCGACGGCTGAGCCGGATTCTTCCTTCCCCTCGTTGGTGCCAATGGAATGCGACATTCCGACGTACCGGAATGCGAGGGGTCGGTTACTTTTTCAACGACCGGGTGCCTGGCCGAAAGGCCGAGTGCCCGGTCGTTTCTCTTCCTCCTTACGGACGAGGGGTGCGGAATTCCGCAGGGGTCAAAGTCCCGGAAAACACGGGAGTTGCGTGGCCTTATCCGCTCATCTTCGGTGGACTGTTACCTGTCCGGAGATTTCTCGTGATGCGGGGTGAATAGCTTCATCGCGCATACGTACGTGTGCGTGTACGCGTACGCATCAGGAGCCACCGCGACCCCGTGCACCACGATCCGCCACGGCAGCGCCGGAAGCACCGGACGTACCGCCGCCCTGAGCGTCCTCGCGCTCGCCGTCAGTGGCGTCGTGACCGCCTGCAGATCCCGTCGGCCGAGGTCGACAGCCGGCCCGTCCTTCCGCTCGGGCTCACCGGCGACGGCGAGCTGGACGTACCCCCGGTGGACAAGGCGGACAAGGCGGGCTGGTTCACCAAGGGGGTCACGCCGGGGGAGAAGGGGCCGGCCGTCCTTGTCGCGCACTACGACACGGCCCGGCCCGCCTCACTCCGCCCGCAGGGCCACCGGGAGGCTGGTGACGCCGCTGAGCAGGTTGGAGTAGTTGCGGCGGGTGTCGCCGCGCAGCTCCACCGAGGCGACGATCTCGCGCAGTCCGGTCAGCATGGCGGCGATCTCCGCGCGGCCCAGGTAGGCGCCGAGGCAGAAGTGCGGGCCGTAGCCGAAGGCGAGGTGTTTGTTGGGGGCGCGGCTGAGCAGGAACCGCTCCGGGGCCTCGAAGACGTCCTCGTCCATGTTGGCCGAGTCGTTCCACAGCGTGACGATGTCCCCGGCCTTGATCACCTGCCCCTGTCCGCCGACCGGCACGTCCTCCAGCGCCGTACGGCCGAAGTGCAGCGCGGGCGTCGTCCACCGCAGGATCTCGTCGACGGCGGTGGAGATCTCCGCCTCGCCGCTCTTCAGGGCCCGCCACTGCTCCGGGTGTTCGACGAGGGCGAGCACACCGCCGGTCATCGACATCCGGCTGGTCTCGTCACCGCCGATGATCAGGCTGTAGCAGTTGACCACGATCTCGTCCATGGTCAGCGGCCGGCCCTCGATGAGGCCGGTGGCCAGCACGCTGACCGCGTCGCTGCCCGGGTTCCTGCGCCGCTCCTCGGCCAGCGTGCCGAAGTACGCGAGGATGTCGTTGCGCGCCTGCCACGCGGCGGCGGGCGACTGGGCGGCGCCGTCGTTGCCGAGAGCCGTCGCGGTCAGCTCCAGCACCTTGGCCCGGTCCGCCTCGGGTACGCCCATCAGGTCGCAGATCGCGGTGAGCGGGATGTCCGCCGCCACGTCCCGGGCGAAGTCGCACTCCCCGAGGGCGACCGCTTCGCGGAGCAGCGCGCGGGTGGACTGCTGGATGTTGTCCACCACGCCTTCCAGCGCGCGCGGCGAGAACGCCTTGAGCAGGATCTTGCGGATGTCGGAGTGCCGCGGCCCGTCCGTCACCGCGGCCATCATGCCCGCGGCGGAATCCCCGCCCATCAGCAGCGTGGTGAGAACATTTCCCTTCTCCGACGTGAACCGTTTGTTGTCCCGGTAGATTTCGGAGACGTCGGCGTGCCGGGAAACGACCCAGAAGCCCGGCGCCCCGCCGACCGAGGGGTGCCAGTAGAACGGCTGGGTTTTCCGTAGGTGGCGCCAGACCTCGCTCAGGTCGTACTCGGCGTGCGTACGCGGGTCCGTCAGGTCGAGCGTCGCTATGTCACCCGGACTCAGCATGATGCGGCTGGGCATGGATTCAACTGCTCCTTAGGCTCCGTGGCAGGCGTCGGCCGTGTCGCCGTGTTCGCCGCTTTCGGTCTGCGGCCCCGGCGTCGTCCGCCGGTGGCCGGCCATGGTCCCCCGTGGCCCGGTCGGCCGGAGTCGCCCATGCGGCCGCTCCGCATTTTCACAGTAGCAACTCGCCGCGTACCGGCGGAGGTCGTGCCCGGTGTCCGCGGACGGATTCCGTTGCCGGGGCGGCGGCGGAGCCGGAAAACGAAGACGTCATTCCGTTTGCGGCCGTTTCCGCCCGCCCGGGCGACGCCCCCGCGAAACGGGCGCCGGAGCGCGTGCCCGGGCGCACCGGGGGGAGCCGCGTACGTCCCGGGGAGAACTGGCCTGACCAGCGCATATGATCGCTCCGGCGGCAGAGTTCGGAGTGCGCCCGGGCGGCCGGGTCATCTCCTTGACGCCTTCACGGGACTGCTGATTAACTCGCGATGGCTTGATCGAAGGACCCGGAGCGGGTCCGGATGGTGTGCACTTTCGGGGGTTGTGTATCCATGCCACAAGGCGTACGACCGAGGCCGTGGCCCAGCCGCGCCCACGGGGTCGCGACATCGTGTCGCGCGGTTTCCGTCCGGCCGCACCCACTGCGATCGCCCTGATTTCCCGTATGGCTCCACCGGAGCAACGGTCCACGACATGTGACGGACCGCTTCACGGGGGATTCCGGCCTTTCCCTGCGCCCACGGTAACGACCAGACCCGGTACGGCAGTTCGTCGAACGGGTAACCGGCAGGGATGTCCGGGGGGAAAATCCGTTCACCCTTGACCTGCGTCCCGGGTGTGTGAGAACACGGCACCAGAACCCGGCCACGGCCGGATTCCCCGTCTCCTCTCTTCCTTTCCCCTGCCGATTTCCCGTCCGGACCGACCACCGGAGCGGAAACACCGGCCTTCTCCCCACGGAGCGGGTCCGGCGCCTTCGCTGACCGACGCCAGCCCTTTTCATTCCCTCCCCTCGGCGCGGCCTTTTCCGCCGGGCTTCATCGCCCTGCCTCCTGGCCGCCGCGCGCGGTGTGCCCGCCGTGCCGCGCCCTCGGACGCCGTCCCGCACGACGCCGTCCCTCCGACGCCGCTCACCCGATCCCGCCGACGACCGACCAGTGCCGCATTGCCCTGTGCGGGGCAGGAAGAAGGAAACAGCTCATGATCCCGTTGTCCTTTGCGCAGCGCCGGCTGTGGTTCCTGCACAAGCTGGAGGGTCCGTCGGCGACGTACAACATGCCGCTGACGCTGCGGCTGACGGGCAAGGTGGACGCGGAGGCGCTGCGTGCCGCGCTGCGGGACGTGATGACCCGGCACGAGACGCTGCGTACGGTCTTTCCCGAGGTGGACGGTGAGCCGCGGCAGGTGGTGCTGGACGCCGCCGACGCGGACTTCGCCTGGGAACACCGGCAGCTTCCCGAGGCGGACCTGCGAGCCGCGCTGGAACAGGCGGCCCGGCACCACTTCGACCTGGCCACCGAGATTCCGGTGCGCGTATGGCTGTACGAGACCGGCCCGGACGAGCACGTACTCCTGCTGCTGCTCCATCACATCGCGGGCGACGGCTGGTCGATGGGCCCGCTGGCCCGTGACGTCGTCGAGGCGTACACCGCACGGTCCGAGCGGCGTGACCCGGACTGGCCCGAACTGCCGGTGCAGTACGTGGACTACACCCTGTGGCAGCGCGAACTGCTCGGCGACGAGCAGGACCCGGACAGTGTCTTCGGGCAGCAGGTCGCCTACTGGCGCGACCAGTTGGACGGCCTGCCCGACCTGGTGAGCTTCCCCACCGACCGCCCGCGCCCGGCCGTGGCCTCCTACGAGGGCGAGCACCTCACCTTCGACCTGGACCCCGCACTGCACCGGCGGCTGGTGGCGCTGGCCCGGCAGTCGAACACCACCGTCTTCATGGTCCTCCAGGCCGCGATGGCCGCGCTCCTCACCCGCCTCGGCGGCGGCCACGACATCCCGCTGGGCAGCGGCGTGGCCGGCCGCACCGACGAGGGCCTGGACGACCTCATCGGCTTCTTCGTCAACACATTCGTCCTGCGGACGGACACCTCCGGCGACCCCGCCTTCGAGGAGCTGCTCGGCCGGGTCCGCGAGACCAGCCTCGCCGCGTACGAGCACCAGGACGTACCGTTCGAGCACCTGGTGGAACGCCTCAACCCGCGGCGGTCCACCGCCCACCACCCCCTCTTCCAGGTCGCGCTGGTCCTCCAGAACGCGCCGAGCGAGGACTTCCAGCTGCCGGGCCTCCAGGTGCAGGCCGAAGTGGTGAGCGCCGGCACCGCACGCTTCGACATGCTCATCTCCCTCACCGAGGGCCATGACGCGGCCCAGGGCCCCACGGGCATCGAGACGGTCGTCGAGTACGCCACCGAACTGTTCGACCGCGCGACGGTCGAGGACCTGCTGGCCCGCTGGGTGCGGGTACTGGAGCAGGTCACCGCCGACCCGTCGGTGCGGGTGGACGGGCTGGAGCTGCTGTCCGGCACCGAGCGCGACCGGGTGGTGTCCGGGTGGAACGCGACGGCCGCCGACGTGCCGGGCAGGACCCTCGCCGAATCCGTCGCCGGCCATGCGCGCCGGGACGCGGACGCGATCGCGGTGGTCCGCGGTGCCGAGTCGCTGTCGTACGGCGAGCTGGACGCGCGGGCGAACCGGCTGGCGCACTGGCTGGTCGGGCAGGGTGTGGGGCCGGAGAAGCTGGTGGGGGTGCTGCTGCCGCGGTCGGTGGAGATGGTCGTGGCGGTGCTCGCCGTTCACAAGGCCGGGGGCGCGTACGTACCGGTGGACCCGGAGTACCCCCGCGAGCGCCGGGAGTTCATCCTCGGTGATGCCGCGCCCGTGCTGGTGCTGGACGAGGCGGCGCTGCGCCAGGATCTGTCCGGGTTTCCGGAGAGCGATGCGGGTGTGCGCGTTGCCCCGGAGAACCCGGCGTACGTGATTTACACGTCCGGCTCGACCGGTCTGCCCAAGGGCGTCGTGGTCTCCCACCGTGGTGTGGCCAGCCTGGCGCAGGCGCAGGTCCAGCGGTTGGGTGTGACGGCGGACAGCCGGGTCCTGCAGTTCGCTTCGCCGAGCTTCGATGCGGCGTGGTGGGAGCTGGTGATGGCGTTCTCTTCGGGCGCCACGCTGGTGGTGCCGGAGGAGGGCCGGCTGGTCGGTGAGGCGTTGCAGGCGGCGTTGGCCGAGCAGCGGGTTTCCCATGTGACGCTGCCGCCTTCGGTGCTGGGCGCCCTTCCGCAGGGTGCCGAGACCGGGCTGCCGGAGCTGCGGGCGATTGCGCTGGCGGGTGAGGCGGTGCCGCCGGAGCTGATCTCCCGGTGGGCCGTGGGTGGTCGCGAGGTGGTGAACGCGTACGGTCCGACGGAGTCGACGGTGTGCGTCTCGATGAGCGACACGACCGATGAGATGGTGGCGCCGATCGGCCGTCCGGTCACCAACACCAGGACGTATGTGCTGGATGCGGCGCTGCGACCGGTGCCGGTGGGTGTGGCGGGTGAGCTGTACGTGTCGGGGGCAGGGCTGGCGCGTGGGTACGCGAAGCGCCCCGGGCTGACGGCTGAGCGGTTCGTGGCCTCGCCGTTCGAGCCGGGCGTACGGATGTATCGCACCGGTGACCTCGCACGCTGGCGCGCGGACGGTCAGCTGGAGTACCTGGGCCGTGCGGACGAGCAGGTCAAGGTCCGTGGCTTCCGTATCGAGCCCGGGGAGATCGAATCCGCGCTGACGGCTTCCGAAGGCGTACGGCAGGCCGTGGTCATCGCGCGTGAGGACACCCCCGGTGACCAGCGGCTGGCCGCGTACGTGGTGCCGGATCCCGATGCGGCGCTGCGGGCCGGTGCGGAGGCTGACGCCGAGGCGCAGGTCGAGGAGTGGCGGGAGATCTACGACTCGGTGTACGCCGAGACGGGCAGCAAGGGCATCGGCTTCGGTGAGGACTTCTCCGGCTGGGACAGTTCCTACACCGGTGAGCCGATAGCCCTGGACGAGATGCGGGCCTGGCGGGACGCGATCGTGGACCGGGTACGGGACTTCGGTGGCCGCCGGATGCTGGAGATCGGCGTGGGTGCCGGTCTGCTGATGGCCCACCTCGCGCAGGACGTGGACGAGTACTGGGGTACGGACCTGTCTGCCGCCGTCATCGACGGGCTGTCGGCGCAGGTGGCCGAGGCGGGGCTGGGCGACCGGGTACGGCTGCGTGCTCAGGCGGCCGACGACGTGACGGGTCTGCCGGCCGGTCACTTCGACACCGTACTGATCAACTCGGTGATCCAGTACTTCCCCGACGCCGCCTATCTGGCGCAGGTCGTCGACCGGCTCCTCACCCTCGTGGCCCCCGGTGGCCGCCTGGTCATCGGTGATGTGCGGCATGCCGGGTCGCTGCGGACCCTGCACGCGGCCATCCACGCCGGTCGTGGCGCGTCGGCGCGTGCGGTGGTCGACCGGGCGGTGCTGCTGGAGAAGGAGCTGGTCACGGCCCCCGAGTTCTTCAGTGGGCTGGCGGCGGGCGACGGCCGGATCGGCGCGCTGGACATCCGGCTGAAGCCGGGGGTGTATCACAACGAGCTGACGCGCCACCGGTATGAGGTCGTGCTGCACAAGGCGCCCGCTCAGGTCGTGGACGTGGCTTCGGTACGTCAGCTGGCATGGACGCCCGAGCTGGATCTGGCCGCGGTGCTGACCGGCTTCGACGGTGCGCCGTTGCGCGTGACCGGAATTCCCAGCGCGCGGCTGGTCGCTGAAGTGGCAGCCGAGCGGGCGCTGGACGGGCTGGAACCGGAGGACTTCGGCGGGGCCGCTCCGGTCGATCCGCAGGAGCTGACCGCGCTGGGCCGGGAGCGCGGCCTGCACGTGGTGCCGACATGGTCGTCGCGGTCGGTGGACCTGTTCGACGCGGTCATCCTCCCGGCGGACGCCGAGGGTGCGGCCCTGTCGGGTGTCTACGTGCCCGCCGGGACCGGTGGGCCGTGGACGAACACCCCGGTCGCGGCCCGTGGCATCGGTGCGGTCGTGAAGGCGGCCCGTGCGCGGCTGGCGGAGCGGCTGCCGGAGTACATGGTTCCGTCTGCCGTCATGGTCCTGGACCGGCTGCCGCTGACCCCGAACGGCAAGGTGGACCGCAAGGCCCTGCCGGCCCCCGAGTACGCGGCCACCACGAGCGGCGGCCGTGGGCCCCGTACCGACCAGGAGGCCACCCTCTGCGCGCTGTTCGCCGAGGTACTGGGCGTGGACCGGGTCGGCATCGACGACAGCTTCTTCGACCTCGGCGGGCATTCGCTGCTCGCCACCCGCCTGGTCAGCCGCATCCGCAGTGCGCTCGGCGTCGAAATCCCGATCAAGGACGTGTTCGGCGCGCCGACGGTGGCCGCGCTGGCCGGCCGGCTGGCGGCGGCCGCGGGGCAGGCCCGTACGGCGCTGGCGCGGATGGAGCGCCCCGAGCGGGTGCCGCTGTCGTTCGCGCAGCGCCGCCTGTGGTTCCTGCACCGGCTGGAAGGCCCCTCGGCGACGTACAACATGCCGCTGGTGCTGCGCCTGACGGGCGGTGTCGACGCGGATGTCCTGCGGGCGGCGCTGGGTGACGTGGTGGCGCGGCACGAGTCGCTGCGCACCGTCTTCCGGGAGGACCACGACGGCGAGCCGTACCAGCTGGTCCTGGACGCGGCCGACGCGAACTTCGGCTGGGAGCGCCTTACGGTCACCGAGACGGAACTGCCCGCGGCCCTGGAGGACGAGGCGCGGTACGGCTTCGATCTCGGGTCCGAGGTTCCGCTCCGGGCCTGGCTGCACGACATCGGCGCCGGCACCAGCGTCCTGCTGCTCCTGCTGCACCACATCGCGGGCGACGGCTGGTCCATGGGCCCGCTGGCCCGCGACGTCATGGCGGCGTACGGCGCCCGCGTACAGGGCGGCGCCCCGCAGTGGGCCGAGCTGCCGGTGCAGTACGCGGACTACACGCTGTGGCAGCGCGAACTGCTCGGCGACGAGGCAGACGCTGACAGCGTCTACGCGAAGCAGGTGGACTACTGGACCGGTCAGCTGGCGGGCCTTCCCGACCAGGTGACGTTCCCCGCCGACCGGCCACGCCCGGCCGTCACGTCGTACGAGGGCGGCCACCTGGCCTTCACCCTCGACGCTGGGTTGCACGGCCGGTTGGTGGAGCTGGCGCGGCGGTCGAACACGACGGTGTTCATGGTCCTCCAGGCCGGTATGGCGGCATTGCTGACGCGGCTCGGTGCCGGGACGGACGTTCCGCTGGGGTCGCCGATCGCCGGACGCATGGATGACGCGCTCGACGACCTGGTGGGCTTCTTCGTCAACACACTGGTGCTGCGCACGGACACGTCCGGTGACCCGGGCTTCGAGGAACTGCTCGGCCGCGTCCGTGAGACGAACCTGGCTGCCTACGCGAACCAGGACGTGCCGTTCGAGCACCTGGTGGAACTGCTCAATCCGCGACGCTCGACCTCCCACCACCCGCTCTTCCAGGTGATCCTGGGCCTCCAGAGCGGGCAGGAAGCCGCCTTCCGGCTCCCCGGCCTCCAGGTCGACGTGGAGGGCGTCGACCTCAGCGTGGCCAGGGCCGACCTGGTCTTCAACGTGGCCGAGGGCTACGACCGGTCCGGCGAGCCGACGGGTATCGAGGCGCTGGCCGAGTTCGCCACGGCGCTGTACGACCGCGCCACCGTCGAGGGCTTCATCGCGCGCTGGGTGCGGCTGCTGGAGCAGGCCGTCGCGGACCCGTCGCGGCCGATCGGCCGGATGGAGCTGCTGACGGCGCCGGAGCGGGCCCGGCTGCTCTCCGAGTGGAACGACACGGGCGCCGACGTGCCCGCGAAGACGCTGGCCGGGCTGTTCGAGGACGAGGTACGGCGTGCCCCGCAGGCTCCTGCCGTACTGTCCGGCGAGCTGACCCTGTCGTACGGCGAGCTGGACGCACGGGCGAACCGGCTCGCGCACTGGCTGCGGGGGCAGGGCGTGGGCCCGGAGAAGCTGGTGGGCGTGGTGCTGCCGCGCTCGGTGGAGATGGTGGTCGCCGTCCTCGGCATCCTCAAGGCCGGTGGCGCGTACGTACCCGTCGACCCGGAGTACCCGCGAGAGCGCCGGGAGTTCATCCTCGCCGACGCCGCTCCGGTGCTGGTGCTGGACGAGGCGGCGCTGGGCCAGGACCTGTCGGGCTTCCCGGACACCGAACCGGGTGTACGCGTCACCTTGGACCACCCGGCGTATGTGATCTACACCTCGGGCTCCACCGGCCTGCCCAAGGGCGTCGTGGTCTCCCACCGCGGCGTGGCGAGCCTGGCCCGTGCGCAGGGCCGCCCCATGGGAGTCGGCCCGGACAGCCGGGTCCTGCAGTTCGCGTCGCCCAGCTTCGACGCCGCCTGGGCGGAACTGGTGATGACGTTCTCCTCGGGCGCCGCGCTGGTGGTGCCGGAGAGCGGCCGGCTGGTGGGCGAAGCCCTCGCGAGCGTGCTCGCGGAGCACGGCGTGACGCACGTGACGCTGCCGCCGTCCGTGCTGGGCGCGCTGCCGCCCGGCACCGAGACGCGCCTGCCCGCGCTGCGGACCGTGCTGGTGGCCGGTGAGACCGTGCCGCCGGAGCTGGTGGCGCGCTGGTCGGCGGGCGGCCGCGAGGTCGTCAACGCGTACGGCCCGACGGAGTCGACGGTCTGTGTGTCGATGAGCGCCCCGACCGACGGGACAGCCGCGCCGATCGGCCGTCCGGTGCCCAACACGCGCGTGTACGTGCTGGATGCGGCGCTGCGACCGGTGCCGGTGGGGGTGGCGGGTGAGCTGTACGTGTCGGGGGCAGGGTTGGCGCGTGGGTACGCGAAGCGCCCCGGGCTGACGGCTGAGCGGTTCGTGGCCTCGCCCTTCGAGCCGGGCGTACGGATGTATCGCACCGGCGACCTCGCACGCTGGCGCGCCGATGGACAGCTGGAGTACCTGGGCCGGGCCGACGAGCAGGTCAAGGTCCGTGGCTTCCGTATCGAGCCCGGGGAGATCGAGTCGCTGCTGACCGCCTCCGAGGGCGTACGGCAGGCGGCGGTCGTCGTCCGCGAGGACGCCCCCGGTGACCAGCGGCTCGTCGCGTACGTCGTGCCCGAGGACGGCCACGACACACCGGGACGCCCCGCCGGGCTCCTCGCGGGCCTCGCCGAGCGGCTGCCCGGGTATATGGTCCCGTCGGCCGTCGTGACGCTGGAGCGGCTGCCGCTGACCCCGAACGGCAAGCTGGACCGCAGGGCCCTGCCCGCCCCCGAGTACGCGGCCGGCTCCGACGGCCGCGCCCCGCGCACCCCGCAGGAAGAGGTCCTGTGCGGCCTGTTCGCCGAGGTGCTGGGTGTGGACCGGGTCGGTATCGACGACGGTTTCTTCGACCTCGGCGGGCATTCGCTGCTGGCCACCCGCCTGGTGAGCCGTGTCCGCAGTGTCCTCGGTACGGAGCTGCCGATCAGGGACGTGTTCGGCGCGCCCACGGTGGCGGGGCTGGCCGCGCGTCTGGAGGCGGCCGGGGGACAGGTGCGTACGGCGCTGGCGCCGATGCCCCGCCCGGCGGCCGTGCCGCTGTCGTTCGCGCAGCGCCGCCTGTGGTTCCTGCACAAGCTGGAGGGCCCGTCCGCCACGTACAACATCCCCCTGGCCCTGCGGCTGGTGGGCGAGGTGGACACCGAGGCGCTGCACGCGGCCCTGCGGGACGTGATCGGGCGGCACGAGTCGCTGCGTACGGTCTTCCCGGAGCGGGACGGCGAGCCGTACCAGCGGGTGCTGGACGCGGCCGACGCGGACTTCGGCTGGGAGCGGCGGACGGTCACCGAGGCGGAACTGCCCGCCGCTCTCGACGAGGCGGCGCGGTATGCCTTCGAGCTGGCCACGGACGTACCCGTACGTGCCCGGATCTTCGAGACCGGCCCGCGGGACCGTGTGCTGCTGCTTCTGCTGCACCACATCGCGGGCGACGGCTGGTCCATGGGCCCGCTGGCCCGCGACGTGGTCGCCGCGTACACCGCCCGCGTACAGGGCGACGCCCCGCAGTGGGCGGAGCTGCCGGTGCAGTACGCGGATTACTCCCTGTGGCAGCGGGAGCTGCTGGGCGACGAGGCGGACGCTGACAGTGTCTACGCGAAGCAGGTGGACTACTGGCGCGAGCAACTGGCGGGCCTGCCGGAGCAGGTGACGTTCCCGGCCGACCGGCCGCGTCCGGCCGTCGCGTCGTACGAGGGCGCGTCGCTCCTCTTCGAGCTGGACGCCGGCCTGCACGGCCGGCTGGTGGAGCTGGCGCGGCGGTCGAACACGACGGTGTTCATGGTGTTGCAGGCGGGTATGGCGGCGCTGCTGACGCGGCTGGGTGCCGGGACGGACGTTCCGTTGGGGTCGCCGATCGCGGGGCGGATGGATGACGCGCTCGACGATCTGGTGGGCTTCTTCGTCAACACGCTGGTGCTGCGTACGGACACGTCCGGTGACCCGGGCTTCGAGGAACTGCTCGGCCGGGTCCGGGAGACGAACCTGGCCGCGTACGCGCACCAGGACGTGCCGTTCGAGCACCTGGTGGAACTGCTCAACCCCGAGCGTTCCACCTCCCACCACCCGCTCTTCCAGGTGATCCTCGGCCTCCAGAACGCCCAGGAGGCGGGCTTCGCGCTGCCGGGCATCCAGGTGGACGTCGAGGGCGTCGACCTCAGCGTCTCCAAGGCCGACCTCGAACTGAACGTGGTGGAGCGGCACGGCGCGGACGGTGAGCCGCAGGGCGTCGTCTCCGCCGTCCAGTACTCCACCGAGCTGTTCGACCGCGCTACGGTCGAGGGGCTGCTGGCCCGGTGGATGCGGCTGCTGGAGCAGGTGACGGCCGACCCGTCGCTGCGGATCGGCCGGGTCGAGCTGCTGTCGGACGATGAACGTCGCCAGATCGTCTTCGAGTGGAACCGGACGGCCGCCGAGGTCCCGGCCGCCACGCTCGCCGGGCTGTTCGGCGCCCATGCGCGCCGGGACGCGGACGCTATCGCGGTGGTCCGCGGTGCCGAGTCGCTGTCGTACGGCGAGCTGGACGCGCGGGCGAACCGGTTGGCCCACTGGCTGGTCGGGCAGGGTGTGGGGCCGGAGAAGCTGGTGGGGGTGCTGCTGCCGCGGTCGGTCGAGATGGTGGTCGCCGTTCTCGCCGTGCTGAAGGCTGGTGGCGCGTATGTGCCCGTCGACCCGGAGTACCCCCGCGAGCGCCGGGAGTTCATCCTCGGTGACGCGGCGCCTGTGCTGGTGCTGGACGAGGCGGCGCTGCGGCAGGACCTGTCCGGATTCCCGGGCACCGACCCGGGAGTGCGCGTCGCACCGGAACATCCCGCGTACGTGATCTACACGTCCGGCTCGACCGGCAGGCCCAAGGGCGTCGTCGTCTCGCACCGGGGCGTCGCCAGCCTGTCGTACGCGCAGACCGGACGGCTCGGTGTGACGGCGGGCAGCCGGGTGCTCCAGTTCGCCTCGCCCAGCTTCGACGCCGCCTGGTGGGAGCTGGTGATGGCGTTCGGTTCCGGTGCCACGCTGGTGGTGCCCGAGGGCGGGCGGCTGGTCGGCGAGGCGCTGCGGGACGTGCTGGCCGGTCAGCGGGTGACGCATCTGACGCTGCCGCCGTCCGTGCTGGGCGCGGTCCCGGCGGGTGCCGAGACCGGGCTGGACGCGCTGGCGACGGTGGTGCTGGCGGGCGAGGCCGCGCCGCCGGAGCTGATCGCCCGCTGGTCGGCGGGCGGCCGCGAGGTCGTCAACGCGTACGGTCCGACGGAGTCGACGGTGTGCGTCTCGATGAGCGGGGCCATGGAGGCCTCGGTCGCGCCGATCGGGCACCCGATCGCCAACACGCGTACGTATGTGCTGGATGCCGGGCTGCGGCCGGTGCCGGTGGGTGTGGTGGGTGAGCTGTACGCGTCGGGGGCGGGGCTGGCGCGTGGTTACGCGGGCCGGCCTGGGCTGACGGCTGAGCGGTTCGTGGCTTCGCCCTTCGAGCCCGGCGAGCGGATGTACCGGACCGGTGACCTCGCGCGCTGGCGCGCCGATGGACAGCTGGAGTACCTGGGCCGGGCCGATGAGCAGGTGAAGGTCCGTGGGTTCCGTATCGAGCCCGGGGAGATCGAGTCCGTGCTGACCGGCTGCGACGGCGTACGGCAGGCGGCGGTCATCGTGCGCGAGGACACGCCCGGTGACCAGCGGCTCGTCGCCTACGTCGTACCGGACGGCACGGCCGCGCCCGAGCCCGCCGCACTCACCGCCCACCTGGCGGAACGGCTGCCGGAGTACCTGGTTCCGGCCGCCGTGCTGGTGCTGGACCGGCTCCCGCTGACGCCCAACGACAAGCTCGACCGCCGGGCCCTGCCCGTACCGGACTACGCGGCCGGTGCCACGGCCGACGACGGGCGCGACCCGCGCAGCCCGCAGGAGGAGACGCTGTGCCGTCTGTTCCGTGAGGTGCTCGACGTGGACCGGGTCGGCCTGGACGACAGTTTCTTCGACCTCGGCGGGCACTCGCTGCTCGCCACCCGGCTCGTCAGCCGGGTGCGCGCCGAACTCGACGTGGAGCTGCCCTTCCGGGTGCTGTTCGAAGCGCCGACCGTGGCCGGGCTGGTCGAACAGCTCGGCCTCGGCGGCCCGACCCGCACCTCGCTGCGCCCCATGCCGCGCCCGGACGTGCTCCCGCTGTCCTTCGCGCAGCGCCGCCTGTGGTTCCTGCACCAGCTGGAGGGCCCGTCGGCGACGTACAACATGCCGCTGCCGCTGCGCCTGAAGGGCACGGTGGACCACGAGGCACTGCGGGCCGCGCTGCACGACACGATCGGCCGGCACGACGCGCTGCGCACGGTCTTCCGCGTCACCGACGGCGAACCGCACCAGGTGGTGCTGGACGCCGCCGACGCCGACTTCGGCTGGGAGCGGTGCACGGTCACCGAGGCCGGGCTGCCCGATGCTCTGGACAAGGAGGCCCGGTACGCCTTCGACCTCACCGCCGAGCTGCCCTTCCGCGCCCGGCTGTTCGAGCTGGGCCCGGACGACTGCGTCCTGCTGCTGCTCCTGCACCACATCACCGGTGACGGCTGGTCCATGGGACCGCTGGCCCGCGACGTGGTGACGGCGTACGAGGCACGCAAGCGCGGCGCGGCCCCGCAGTGGGAGGCCCTGCCGGTGCAGTACATCGACTACACGCTGTGGCAGCGCGAACTGCTCGGCGACGAGGACGACCCGGAGAGCATGTACGGACAGCAAGTGGCCTACTGGCGCGAGGCGCTGGCCGGGCTGCCCGAGCAGATCAGCCTGCCCGCAGACCGCCCCCGCCCCGCGGTGGCCTCGTACACGGGCGCCTCGGTGCCCTTCGAGCTGGACGCGGCGGCGCACACGCGGCTGGCGGAGCTGGCCCGCGCCTCCGGCGGCACGGTCTTCATGGCCCTGCAGGCGTCGCTGGCCGCGCTGCTGACACGGCTCGGCGCGGGAACGGACATTCCGCTGGGGTCGCCGGTCGCGGGCCGGATGGACGACGCGCTCAACGACCTGGTGGGCTTCTTCGTCAACACGCTCGTGCTGCGTACGGACACCTCCGGCGACCCGGGCTTCGCGGAACTCCTCGAACGCGTCCGGGACACCAATCTGGCCGCCTACGCGCACCAGGACGTGCCCTTCGACCACCTCGTGGAACTCCTCAACCCCCGGCGCTCCACCTCCCACCACCCGCTCTTCCAGGTGATGCTGGTCCTCCAGGACGACCCGGCCGGTGAGTTCACCCTGTCCGGCCTCGACGTCAGCGGCGAGGCGGTGGACATCGAGACCGCCAAGGTGGACCTGTCGGTCAACGTGCTGGAGCGGCACGGTGCCGACGGCGCGCCGGCCGGCATCGCGGGCTCGGTGAAGTATGCGACCGATCTGTTCGACCGGGCGACGGTCGAAGGACTGCTGGCGCGCTGGAAGCGGCTGCTGGAGCAGATGACGGCCGACCCGTCGCTGCCGCTCGGCCGGGTCCGGCTGCTCGGCGACCAGGAGCGCGGTCAGCTGCTCACCGCCTGGAACGACACGGCGGTGGAGGTACCGGAGTTCACCGTCGCCGAACAGTTCGAGATCCAGGTACGGCGCGCCCCGGACGCGGTCGCGGTGGTGTGCGGCACGGAGTCCGTGACGTACGGGGAGCTGAACGCGCGGGCCAACCGGCTGGCGCACTGGCTGATCGACCGGGGCGTGGTGCCGGAGACGCTGGTGGCGGTGGTGCTGCCACGCTCCGTCGACCTGGTGGTGGCGCTGCTGGCCGTACTGAAGGCGGGCGGCGCGTACGCGCCCGTCGACCCGGAGTACCCGGAGGAGCGGCGGGCCTTCGTCCTCGCCGACGCGGCGCCGCTGCTCGTCCTGGACGAGGCGGCGCTGGACCGGGACCTGTCCGCATACCCGGACGACGACCCCGAGACCGACGTCGAGATGGAACACCCGGCGTACGTCATCTACACCTCCGGCTCCACCGGCACCCCCAAGGGCGTGGTGACCGAACACCGCGCCCTCGTCAACTACCTCAACTGGTCCGCCCACCACTACCCGGCGGCCCGCGGCGCCACCCTCGTCCCCACCTCCATCGCCTTCGACCTCACCGTCACCGGCCTCTACACGACCCTGACCGTCGGCGGCCGGGTCTACCTGGGCAGCCTGGACGAGGTGGCCGGACAGGACAACGCGGTCCCGGTGGCGCTGCTGAAGGCCACCCCGTCGCACCTGCCGCTCCTCGGCGACCTGCCCAAGCGCTGGTCGCCGGGCGAGATGCTGATCCTCGGCGGTGAGGCACTGACCGCCGCGGCCCTCCAGCAGTGGCGCACCGGCCACCGCCGGGTGACCGTCGTCAACGCCTACGGGCCGACCGAGACGACCGTCAACTGCACCGAGTTCCGTATCGGCCCGAAGCAGAAGCTGCCCGCCGGGCCGGTGCCCATCGGCCGCCCGTTCTGGAACATGCGGGCCTACGTCCTCGACGAGCACCTGGAGCCGGTGCCGACCGGCACCGCGGGCGAGCTGTACATGGCCGGCGCCCAGCTGGCCCGCGGCTACCTCGGCCGCCCGGGCCTGACCGCCGAACGGTTTGTGGCCTGCCCCTTCGAGCCGGGCGTACGGATGTACCGCACCGGCGACCTGGCGCGCTGGCGGCCGGACGGCCAGCTGGAGTACGCGGGCCGCGCCGACGAACAGATCAAGATCCGCGGCTTCCGCATCGAGCCCGGCGAGGTCGCCTCGGCCCTGCTGGACCACCCGGACGTGCGGCAGGCCGTCGTCGTGGCCCGCGACGGCGGGCAGGGCGACACCCGGCTCGTCGGGTACGTGGTGCCCGAGAACCGCGCGGACGGCCCGGCCGCCGTGGACACTTCCGCGCTGCGCGCGCACGCCGCCGAGCGGCTGCCGGAGTACATGGTCCCGGCAGCGGTGGTGGCGCTGGACGCCGTACCGCTGACGCCCAACGGCAAGCTCGACCACCGCGCCTTGCCCGCACCGGACTTCGGCGCCCACAGTGCCGGGCGCGCACCGCGCACGCCGCGCGAGGAGATGCTGTGCGGCCTGTACGCCGATGTGCTCGGCGTGGCGCGGGTATCCATCGACGACAGTTTCTTCGACCTGGGCGGCCACTCCCTGCTGGCCACCCGGCTGGTCGGCCGCATCCGCGCGGTCCTCGGTGTCGAACTGCCGCTGGGCGCGGTCTTCGAGGCGCCGACGGTCGCCGGGCTGACCGCCCGGCTGGACGCGGCCGGTGGACAGGTCCGTACGGCACTCGTGCCGATGCCCCGCCCGCAGGCCGTACCGCTGTCCTTCGCACAGCGCCGCCTGTGGTTCCTGCACCAGCTGGAGGGCCCGTCCGCGGCCTACAACTGGCCGCTCGCCCTCCGGCTCACCGGCACCGTGGACCGGCAGGCGTTGCGGGACGCCCTGAACGACCTGGTCGGACGGCACGAGTCGCTGCGCACCGTTTTCCCGGACGTGGACGGCGAGCCGCGGCAGGTGGTGCTCGCACCGGCCGACGCCGTACTGGACCTGCGGGTCGAGGAGGTGGCGGGCGAGCGGTTGCACCAGGCCGTGCAGGAGGCGGCCGGACACCGCTTCGGGCTGGACAGCGAACCGCCCGTACGTGCCTGGCTGTTCGAGCAGCCGGACGGCGGCGCGCCGGTCCTCGTCCTCGTGATGCACCACATCATCGGTGACGGCGCCTCCCGCGCCCCGCTGATGCGCGACCTGCGCACCGCCTACGAAGCCCGCCTGGCGGGCGCGGTCCCCGAGTGGAGCCCGCTGCCCGTCCAGTACGCGGACTACGCGATCTGGCAGCAGGAACTCCTCGGCCAGGCCGACGAACCGGACAGCATGGCCGCGCGCCAGCTCGCGTACTGGAAGGACGCCCTCGACGGCATCCCGGCCCAGCTCGAACTGCCCACCGACCGGCCGCGGCCCGCGGTCGCCGATTACCGCGGTGACCTGCTGCCCTTCACCCTGGACGCGGAGCTCCACGCCGGGCTGCGGCGGCTCGCCGCGGACACCCACACGACCCTGTTCATGGTGCTCCAGACCGGCTTCGCCGCGCTGCTGTCCCGGCTCGGCGCGGGCCACGACATCCCGGTCGGCGTCCCGATCGCGGGCCGCACCGACGAGGCGCTGACCGACCTGGTGGGCTTCTTCGTCAACACGCTGGTGCTGCGGACGGACACCTCCGGCGACCCGCGGTTCGACGACCTCCTCGGCCGCGTGCGGGACCGGTCGCTGGCGGCCTACGCGCACCAGGACCTGCCGTTCGAGTACCTGGTCGAGGCGGTCAACCCGGTGCGGTCCCTGTCCGGCAACGCGCTGTTCCAGGTCATGTTCGCGCTCCAGAACGTGGCCGTGCCGACCCTGACCATGGCCGGCGCCGAGGCCGAGCCGTACCCGCTGGACAGCGAGAACTCCAAGTTCGACCTGTTCCTGAGCATGGGCGAGGCGCTGACGGAAGCGGGCGGCCCGGACGGCATCAGCGCCACGCTGGAGTACGCCACCGAGCTGTTCGACCGCGGCACGGCCGAGAAGATCGCCGCCTGGTACGTCGGCTTCCTGCGCGCGGTGGTGCGCGACCCGTCCGTCCGGCTCGCCGACGCCCGGCTGCTCTCGGACGAGGAGCACACCGAACTGCTCCGGACCCGCAACGCGACCGAAGGCCGCACACCTGCCGGGCTGCCGCACGAGCGGTTCGAGCAGCAGGCGGCCCGCACCCCCGGCGCCCTCGCCGTGCGCGCGGGCGACCACGACACGCACTACGCGGACCTGAACCGCCGCGCCAACCGGCTCGCCCGCCTCCTCCTGGACAGCGGCATCGGCCGGGAGAGCGTGGTGGCGCTCGCGCTGCCCCGCACGGCGGACCTGCCCGTCGCGCTGCTGGCCGTCATGAAGACCGGCGCGGCCTACCTGCCGCTCGACCCGGCCAACCCGGCCGACCGGCTCGCATACGTCCTCCAGGACGCGCGGCCGGCCGCCGTGATCACCACCACGGACCTGCACGACGCCCTGCCGCAGCCGCTGCCGGGCCAGTGTGTCCGGCTCGGCGACCCGGACACCGAGGAACAGCTCCGCGCCCGCCGGGACGACGACGTGACCGACGCCGAACGCGGCACACCGGCCCACCCGGCGGACGCCGCGTACGTCATCTACACCTCCGGCTCCACCGGCCGGCCGAAGGGCGTGGTGATCTCCTACGCGAGCATCGCGCACTTCCTGGACGCGGTCCTGACCCGCGTACCGATGACACCGGACGACCGCATGGTGGCCGCCACCACCATCACCTTCGACATCGCCGCCGTGGAGATCCACGCCCCCCTGCTGTCCGGCGCGAGCGTGGTGCTCGCGCCGTCCGGAACCGCCAAGGACCCGCTCGCCCTGCGGCGCCTGGTCGCGGAGAGCGGCGCGACCCTCTTCCAGGCCACCCCGTCCGTCTACCGGTCGATGCTGGGCGGCTCCGGCGACGGGCCGGACGAGGACACCGCGAACCTCTCCGGCGTACGGCTGCTGGTCGGCGGCGAGGCACTGCCCGCCGCGCTGGCCGAGCGGCTGCACGCCCAGGGCGGCGGCGCCGTCAACCTCTACGGGCCGACGGAGGCCACCGTCTGGGTCACGACCAGTGAGGTGACCGGCCCGGAACGGCCGCCGATGATCGGCCGGCCGCTGCCCAACGTGCGGGTGTACGTCCTGGACGAGAAGCTGCGGCCGGTGCCGGACGGCGTCGTCGGCGAACTGTACGTGGCCGGGCCCTTCCTGGCCCGCGGCTACCTGAACCGCCCCGGACTGAGCGCCGAACGCTTCGTCGCCGACCCGTACGGCGGCCCCGGCGGGCGGATGTACCGCACCGGCGACCTCGTCAAGTGGCGCGGCGAGCACGGCCTGGAGTTCGTGGGCCGGGCCGACGACCAGGTCAAGGTCCGCGGCTTCCGCATCGAACTCGGCGAGATCGAGGCCGCCCTCACCCGCCAGGACGGCATCACCGCCGCCACCGTGCAGGTACGCGAGGACCACGACGGCACCCCGCGCCTGGTCGGCTACGTCGTACCCGGCCGGGACGCCGCGGCGGACGGCGAGGACGGCCGCCGGGTCGCCTCCTGGCAGGAGGTGTACGAGGAGGTCTACCGCGGCCAGGCCGGCAGCGGCGGCTTCTGGGAGGACTTCGGCATCTGGACGAGCAGCTACGACGGCTCACCCATCCCGCTCACCGAGATGCACCAGTGGCGGAGCGCCGCGGTCGAGGCCATCCGGCGCCTCGCACCCCGCAACGTCCTCGAACTCGGCGTCGGCAACGGCCTGATCCTGTCCCAGGTCGCCCCGCACTGCGCCGCCTACTGGGGCACCGACTTCTCCGCAGCCGCCGTCGACACCCTGCGGGCCCGGGTCGCGGAACGCGACGACCTGCGCGACCGCGTCGAACTGCGGGCCCAGCCCGCCGACGACATGGCCGGACTGCCCGAGGGCTTCTTCGACGCCGTCGTCGTCAACTCCGTCGCCCAGTACTTCCCCGACGCCCGCTACCTGGCCGACGTCATCACCAAGGCTCTGGCCCTGCTCGTCCCCGGCGGCTCGCTCTTCCTCGGCGACATCCGCAACCTGCGCCTGCTGCGGACCCTGCAGGCCGGAGTCGCCGCACAGGCTCTCGGCACCGACGCCGACCCCGCCGCCCTGCGCGCCCAGGTCGGCCAGCGCACCGCGGCCGAGGAGGAACTGCTCCTCGCGCCCGACTTCTTCACCACGCTGGCCGCCGGACTCCCGGACGCCGGTGGCGTCGACATCCGCCTCAAGCGCGGCGACTACGACAACGAGCTGTCCCGCTACCGCTACGACGTGGTGATCACCAGGGCCCCGGCCGCACCCGCCCAGGTGGCCGACCTGCCCGTCGTCGCCTGGCAGCAGGTGGGCGCGGACCTCGACGGGCTGGCCGGGCCGCTGCGCGAGCACCCCGGCGGCCTGCGCCTGACGGACGTGCCCAACGGGCGCCTCGCCGCCGACACGGCCGTACTGCGCCGCATCGACGGCGGCACCGGACCGGACACCGGAACCGACCCGGAAGCCGTGCACCGGTACGCCGAACGGCTCGGCTTCCACGCCGTCGCGACATGGGCCCGGTCCGGGCACGACGACCGCTTCGACGTCGTCCTACGGCCCGGCCCCGAGGCGCCCGGCACCCTCGTGGCGGCCTACCACGGCACCCCCGGCGACCGGCCGGCGGCGGAGTACGCCAACAGCCCGGCCCGCTCCGACCGGTCCGCCGAACTCAGCCGTGACCTGCGGGCGAAGCTCCGCCGGTGGCTGCCGGAGTACATGGTCCCGTCCGCGTTCGTCGTACTGGACCGGCTGCCGCTCTCCCCGATCGGCAAGCTGGACCGCAAGGCCCTGCCCGCACCCGACTACGGCCTGCTCAGCGCCGGCCGGGCGCCCCGCACACCCCGTGAGGAGGCCCTGTGCGGCCTGTTCGCCGAGGTGCTCGGGCTGGAGCGGGTCGGCATCGACGACAGCTTCTTCGAACTGGGCGGCCACTCGCTGCTCGCGACGCGCCTGGTCAGCCGCATCCGCCGGACGCTGGGCACCGAGGTGCCGATCGCCGCGGTATTCGAGGCGCCCACGGTGGCCGGACTCGCCGGCCGGCTGGACGCCGGCGGCCGGGCCCGTACGGCTCCGGTGGCCGGACCGCGCCCGGACGCCGTACCCCTGTCCTTCGCGCAGCGCCGCCTGTGGTTCCTGCACAAGCTGGAAGGCCCGTCGGCGACGTACAACATGCCGCTGGCGCTGCGCCTGAAGGGCACCGTCGCCCAGGACGCGCTGCGAGGAGCGCTGCACGACGTGATCGCCCGGCACGAGTCGCTGCGCACCGTCTTCCCCGAGACCGACGGCGAGCCCAGGCAGGCGGTCCTGGAAGCCGCGGCCGTGGACTGCGGCTGGCGGGTACGCCCCGTCACAGCGGCGGAACTGCCGGGCGCACTGCGCGACGCCGCCGCCCACCCGTTCGACCTGGCCACCGAACCGCCCGTCCGCGCCGCACTGTTCGAGGGGACCGACGCCGACGGCGGACCCAGCCACGTCCTGCTGATCCTGCTCCACCACATCGCGGGCGACGCCTGGTCCGCGGGCCGCCTGGTCCGCGACCTGGCCGCCGCCTACACCGCGCGGCGCGACGGCGGCACGCCCCGATGGCCCGCCCTGCCGGTGCAGTACATCGACTACGCGCTGTGGCAGCGGGACGTGCTCGGCGACGAGGACGACCCGGACAGCGCCATCGCCCGGCAGATCGCCTACTGGCGGAAGCTGCTGGCCGGAGCGCCCGAGGAAGCGGCCCTGCCCGCCGACCGGCCGCGCCCCGCCGAGCCGGGCTACGAGGGCGGCGTCGTCACCTTCGAACTGCCCGTCCGCACCCACCGTGGCCTGGCCTCGCTGGCCACCGCCTCCGGCGCGAGCCCCGCCATGGTGCTCCAGGCGGCCGTGGCGGCCCTGCTGTCCAAGCACGGCGCCGGTACGGACATCGTGCTCGGCACCCCCGTCGCCGGCCGGACCGACGAGACACTGGACGACCTGGTCGGCTTCTTCGTCAACACGCTGGTGCTGCGCGCCGACCTGTCCGGCGACCCGACGTTCGGCGAGCTGGTCGACCGCGTACGGCAGGCCGGCCTGGAGGCGTACGCCCACCAGGACCTGCCGTTCGAACGGCTGGTGGAGATCATCAACCCGTACCGCTCGACGGCCCGGCACCCGCTCTTCCAGGTCATGGTCGACTTCGGGGTGCAGGGCGCCGACGGCCCCGGCCTGCCCGGACTGGACGTCGAAGCGGTCGAACTGGAAGCCGGGGCGGCCAAATTCGACCTGGACTTCACCTTCAACGAACGGGTCGCCGACGACGGCACGCCCGGCGGCGTCCTGGGCACCCTGCGCTACGCCACCGAGCTGTTCGACCGCACGACGGTCGCCGCCCTCGCGGAACGGCTGGTGGGCCTGGTCGCCACGGTCGTGGCCGATCCGCGCCGGAAGGTGTCCCGGCTCGATGTACGGACCGCCGGCGAGCGCCGCCTGATGGCGGAGACCGCGGACCGGCGCCCGGAGACCGCCGCCGTACCGGACACCGTGGTCAGGCTGTTCGAGGCACAGGCGGCGGCCACACCCGGCTCGCCCGCCGTGGCCGCCGACGACGGCACTCTGACATACGCGCAGCTCAACGGCCACGCCAACCGGCTCGCCCGGCGGCTGGCCGGACTCGGCGCCGGGCCCGGGCAGGTGGCGGCGCTGGCGGTGCCGCCGTCCGCGCGGGCGGTCGTCGCGCTGCTGGCCGTCCTCAAGGCGGGCGCGGCGTACGTGTCGCTCGACGGCCCGGACGCGCCGGAGGCCCTCGAAGCGGCCGGTGCGCTGCTGGTCGTCGCCGGGCCGGGCTTCGACGCCGCGGTCGCGGGCGGGCGGACGGTCGTTCCGCTGGACGAGACGTACGCGGACGCCCCGGCCGACACCGACCTCACCGACGCAGAGCGGACGGCGCCGCTGCTGCCTGACCACCCGGCGCGCGCCGCGCACCGGCCGGGCCACCTCCCCGTGCCGCATGCGGCACTCACCGAGCTGTTCGCCCACCACCAGCAGCACCTGTTCGCCGACGCCGTGACCGCGGCCGGGCAGGAGCGGCTGCGCGTCGCGCTGACCGTGCCGCTCTCCGCCCCGGGCGCCTGGGACGCCCTGTCGGCCCTGCTCGCCGGACACGAGCTGCACCTGTGCGGCGCCCGGCCCGGCGGGGGCCCGGCGGACCCGGAGGACACCGTCGGACAGCTCCGCGCGGCCGGTGCCCACCTGGTCGCCACCACCCCGCGGCAGACCGAACAACTGCTGGACGCGGGCCTCTGCACGCCGGACGGCGGCCGTCCCGTCCCCGTCGGCCTGGTGCTGTCCGGCGAGCCCGCCGGAACGGCGCTGTGGCACCGCCTGCGGGAACTGCCCGCGACGCGGGCCTATGCCGTGCACCGCCCAGCCGGGTGCGCGGCGGCCGCCCTCACGGGCCGGGTGGCGGACGCGACGGCGCCCACCCTCGGACACCCGGCGGCCGACGGCGGGGCGTACGTCCTCGACGCGGGGCTGCGGCCGGTGCCGCCGGGCGTGACGGGCGAGCTGTACGTCCACGTACCGCAGCGCCACGCGGCATACGCGGGCGCGGCCGTGCTCACCGGGGAACGGCTGGTACCCGACCCGTTCCGGCCGGGCGCGTGGATGTACCGCACGGGCGAACTGGTGCGCCGCCGCGCCGGCGCGGACGGGCCCACGCTGGAGCCCGTCGCACAGGCGGGGGAGCACGCCGCCCTGCGCGGCCTGCGCATCGAACCGCGCGCCGTCGAGGACACGTTGACCACGCACCCGGCCGTCGCCGCGGCCGCCGTGGCCGTCCACGAGGACGGTGCAGGTGAGGAGGTGCTGACGGCGTACGCGGTGCCCGCACGCGCCACCGGCGCACCCGAACCCGGCGCGCTCCGCGCCCACCTGGCGGAGCGGCTGTCCGAACACCTCGTCCCGGCCGCCGTGGTCCTGCTGGACCGGCTGCCGCTGACCGGCCGGGGAACCCTCGACCGGACGGCGCTGCCGCTGCCGCAGGACGGGCCGGAGGAATCCGGACGGCCGCCGCGCACGCCCCGCGAAGAACTGCTGTGCGGCCTCTTCGCGGAAATCCTCGGCGTGCCCCGGGTGAACGTGGACGACAATTTCTTCGAACTCGGCGGGCATTCCCTCTCGGCGGTCCGGCTGCTCGTCCGTATCCATGCCGTACTGGGCGTCGAATTCCCGGTGAAGGCCATGATGGAAACGCCCACGGTGGCCGGGCTGGCCCGCCGTCTGGACACCGACGCCGAGGACGGCGCACTGGATGTCCTGCTGCCTCTGCGGACGCACGGCAGCAAGCCGCCGGTCTTCTGCGTCCACGCCGGAAGCGGCCTCGGCTGGTCGTATTCGGGACTGCTCCGGCATCTCGACCCGGACGTACCCGTGTACGCCGTGCAAGCGGCCGGTCTCGACGGCTCGGGAAATCTCCCCGATTCCGTCGAGGAAATGGCGGCACACTACGTCGACCGCATCACCGAAATGCAGCCGGAAGGCCCCTACCACCTTCTCGGCTGGTCGTTCGGCGGCATCGTCGCGCACCGGATGGCGGACCTGCTGGAGCAGCGCGGCCAGCGCGTCGGGCTGCTCACCCTGCTCGACTGCCACCCGGTCGGCACGGTCGCCAGGGAGGAGGTGGAGGAGTCACTGGCGAAGGTCCGAACCGCCGACGTATACCGCGCCATGCTGGCACTTTTCGACATCGAACTCGACGACGAAGCAGCGGCGCGGCTCACCCACGAGAGCACCGTGGACCTGCTCCGCACGAAGAACACCGCACTGGCCGGCCTCTCGGAAACCGAGGTCCGGGCGATGACGGAGGTCACGGTCAACAACGCCCGCATCGGGCTGGACGTGGCACACCGCCCCATCTCCGCACCGGCGCTGGTCATGGCCGCCTCGGAAGAGACCGCACACCAGCTTCTGCCGGGTGCCTGGGACCCGTATTTCGCGGGCGCCGTCGATTTCCGGGAGATTCCCTGCAAACACACCGACATGATGAATCCCGGGCCGCTGGAGCGTATCGGAGCCGTGCTCTCCGAGAAGCTGCGCAGCACGTTCCGGGAAGAGGCAGCGGAGTGACCTGACAACGCCGGACCGCCGCACCGGCACTCCGTGAAAAGGTCTTGGACGTCCGCACCGCGCCGACCGCTCACCCGGTTTTCGGCGCGGAGCGGGCGCAATTGGCCGCGCCGGCGGGAATGGCGGGCGCCCGACGGCCGGGCGGCGCACGGGATTTGCCGGGCCGGGAAGATCTACGACCTTGACGCCGCACCGGGCGGCTGGTTGACTCAAGTGAGATCCAGGCGGGCCATCGGCCGGCCGGATCGGATACAGACGGTGTGCATGTCTACGGGGGACTTCGATATGGCACGAGTCATGCGGAGAGGGCCGCGACCAACGGCCTCCGCGCAGGTGGATTCCAGTACGGCGCCGCGTTCGTCGAACCGTCCCGGGTAACGCCGGCCCGGCACCCGCGTGCGGCCGCCCGCGGGCGCCGACCCGACGCTTCCTTGCCGCGGGCCCGCCCGGTGCCCCCGCGTCTTCCCCCTGTCCGTACGGCTGTTCCGCATCCGTACCCGAACGTATGAACCAGTGTTCCGTGGCGCCCTGCCCGGCCGGCCGGACCCCCGACCCTTCGCAGACCGCCGCCCGGCGTCCGCCGTCCACAGGACGGCTCCCGCCCCACAGACAACCGATCGGCCCTGCCCTCCGCAGACCGGCCGCCGTGCGCAACCACGCGGCCGCCGCGGGGACTTGAGAACGCCAGGAAAGCGAGCGAGAAGTTGGACGCCACGCCATCGTCGACACCGGACCCGACCGCTCCCGGAGCGGCCGGCGGGCCGGCCGGGTCGCGCGAGGAGACGCTGTGCGCTCTCTTCGCCGAGGTGCTGGGTGTGCCACAGGTCGGCCCGCACGACGACTTCTTCGCGCTCGGCGGCCACTCGCTGTCCGCGATCCGGCTGCTGGTCCGCATCCGCGGCGTACTGGGCGCCGAGCCCCCGATCAAGGACGTGTTCGAGCATCCGACGCCCGCCGCACTGGCCCGGCGCCTCGGCGCGGAGGCCGGCGAGGGCGACCAGCGCGCGGCGCTGGCCCCGATGGCGCGCCCCGAGCGACTGCCGCTGTCGTTCGCCCAGCGCCGGCTGTGGTTCCTGCACAAGCTGGAGGGTCCGTCGGCGACGTACAACATGCCGCTGACGCTGCGGCTGACGGGCAAGGTGGACGCGGAGGCGCTGCGTGCCGCGCTGCGGGACGTGATGGCCCGGCACGAGACGCTGCGTACGGTCTTTCCCGAGGTGGACGGTGAGCCGCGGCAGGTGGTGCTGGACGCCGCCGACGCGGACTTCGCCTGGGAACACCGCCGGGTCACGGCCGACGAACTGACCGAAGCGCTCGACGAGTCGGCCCGGTACGGCTTCGACCTCGCCGCCGAGGTCCCGGTCCGGGCCTGGCTGTTCCGGCTGTCCGACGACGAGAGCGTGCTCCAGCTGCTGCTGCACCACATCGCGGGCGACGGCTGGTCCCTGGCGCCCCTCGCCCGCGACGTCCTGGCCGCGTACACCGCCCGCGCCGACGGCACCGCACCCCAGTGGTCCGCGCTCCCCGTCCAGTATGCCGATTACACCCTGTGGCAGCGCGAACTGCTCGGCGACGAGAGCGACCCGGACAGCCTCGTCAGCCGCCAGGTGGGCTACTGGCGCGACCGGCTGGACGGCCTGCCCGACCTGGTGAGCTTCCCCACCGACCGCCCGCGCCCCGCGGTGGCCTCCTACGACGGCGCCCACCTGGAGTTCACCCTCGGCGGTGACCTGCACCAGCGCCTGGTCGCACTGGCCCGGCAGTCGAACACCACCGTCTTCATGGTCCTCCAGGCCGGTATGGCGGCCCTGCTGACCCGCCTCGGCGCCGGAACCGACATCCCGCTCGGCAACGGCGTCGCCGGCCGCGCCGACGAAGCCCTCGAAGATCTGGTCGGCCTCTTCGTGAACACGTTCGTCCTGCGGACGGACACCTCCGGCGACCCCACCTTCGAAGAACTCCTCGGCCGGGTCCGCGAGACCAGCCTCGCCGCGTACGAGCACCAGGACGTACCGTTCGAGCACCTGGTGGAACTGCTCAACCCGCACCGCTCCGGCTCCCACCACCCGCTGTTCCAGGTGGCGATGGTCCTCCAGAACACCCCGGAGGAGTCCTTCCGCCTGCCGGACCTCGACGTCCGCAGCGAATTCGTCTCCACGGCCACCTCCCGGTTCGACATGCTCGTCGAGATGTTCGAACGCCACGAGGACGTACACGGCACCTCGGGCATCGAGACCGTTGTCGAGTACGCCACCGAGCTGTTCGACCCCGCGACGGTCGAGGGACTGCTGAACCGCTGGGTACGGCTGCTGGAGCAGGTGACGGCCGACCCGTCGCTGCGCCTCGGACAGGTGGAACTGCTGTCCGGCGACGAGCGCGAGACGCTGCTGACCGGCTGGAGCGGCACCACGGCCGAGGTGCCCGCCGTGACACTGGCCGAGGAATTCACGGCCCACGCCCGCCGCACCCCGGACGCGGTGGCCCTCGCGGCGGGGGACCGGACGGTCACCTACGCGGAGCTGGACGCACGGGCCAACCGGCTGGCGCACTGGCTGCGGGGGCAGGGCGTGGGTCCGGAGAAGCTGGTCGGGGTGCTGCTGCCGCGCTCGGTCGAGATGGTGGTGGCGGTGCTCGCCGTTCACAAGGCCGGCGGCGCGTACGTCCCCGTCGACCCCGAGTACCCGGAGGAGCGCCGCCGCTACATGCTGGCCGACGCGGCCCCGGTGCTGGTGCTGGACGAGGCGGCGGTGCGCCAGGATCTGTCGGGCTTCCCGGAGACCGACCCGGGTGTGCGCGTCGCCTTGGACCACCCGGCGTACGTGATTTACACGTCCGGCTCGACCGGTCTGCCCAAGGGCGTCGTGGTCTCCCACCGTGGTGTGGCCAGCCTGGCGCAGGCGCAGGTCCAGCGGTTGGGTGTGACGGCGGACAGCCGGGTGCTCCAGTTCGCTTCGCCGAGCTTCGATGCGGCGTGGTGGGAGCTGGTGATGGCGTTCTCCTCGGGCGCCACGCTGGTGGTGCCGGAGGAGGGCCGGCTGGTCGGCGAGGCGTTGCAGGCGGTGCTGGCCGAGCAGCGGGTTTCCCATGTGACGCTGCCGCCGTCGGTGTTGGGGGCGCTTCCGCATGGTTCGGAGAGCGGGCTGCCGGAGTTGAAGGCGGTGGCGCTGGCGGGTGAGGCGGTGCCGCCGGAGCTGATCTCCCGGTGGGCCGTGGGTGGCCGCGAGGTCGTCAACGCGTACGGTCCGACGGAGTCGACGGTGTGCGTCTCGATGAGCGGGACCACGGATGAGACGGTGGCGCCGATCGGCCACCCCGTCAGCAACACGCGCGTGTACGTGCTGGATGGGGCACTGCGGCCGGTGCCGGTGGGTGTGGCGGGTGAGCTGTACGTGTCGGGGGCAGGGCTGGCGCGTGGATACGCGAAGCGCCCCGGGCTGACGGCTGAGCGGTTCGTGGCCTCGCCCTTCGAGCCCGGCGAGCGGATGTATCGCACCGGCGACCTCGCACGCTGGCGCGCGGACGGTCAGCTGGAGTACCTGGGCCGTGCGGACGAGCAGGTCAAGGTCCGTGGCTTCCGTATCGAGCCCGGGGAGATCGAGTCGCTGCTGACGGCCTCGGACGGCGTGCGGCAGGCCGTGGTGGTGGCCCGCGAGGACGTCCCGGGCGACCAGCGGCTGGCCGCGTATGTCGTGCCGGACCTGGACGCGGCTGCCCGAGCCGGCGCCGGCGTGGACGCCGAGGCGCAGGTCGAGGAGTGGCGGGAGATCTACGACTCGGTGTACGCCGAGACGGGCAGCAAGGGCATCGGCTTCGGTGAGGACTTCGCGGGCTGGGACAGCTCGTACACCGGCGAGCCGATCCCGCTGAGCGAGATGCGGGCCTGGCGCGACGCGATCGTGGACCGGGTACGGGACTTCGGTGGCCGCCGGATGCTGGAGATCGGCGTGGGTGCCGGTCTGCTGATGGCCCACCTCGCGCAGGACGTGGACGAGTACTGGGGCACGGACCTGTCCGCCGCCGTCATCGACCGGTTGTCGGCGCAGGTGGCCGAGGCGGGCCTGGGCGACCGGGTACGGCTGCGCAGCCAGGCGGCCGATGACGTGGACGGCCTGCCGTCCGGCTGTTTCGACACCGTACTGATCAACTCCGTGGTGCAGTACTTCCCGGACGGGGAGTACCTGGCCAAGGTCATCGACCAGGCGCTTGGGCTGCTCGCGCCCGGCGGCCGCCTGGTCATCGGCGATGTGCGGCACGCCGGGTCGCTGCGCGCGCTGCACGCTGCGGTGCACGCCGGTCGCGGGGCTGCTGCGCGGGCGGCGGTGGACCGCGCCGTGCTGCTGGAGAAGGAACTCGTCGCCGCCCCCGAGTTCTTCAGCGGGCTCGCGGCGGGTGACGACCGGATCGGCGCGCTGGACATCCGGCTGAAGCCGGGGGCGTATCACAACGAGCTGACGCGCCACCGCTACGAGGTCGTGCTGCACAAGGCGCCCGCTCAGGTCGTGGACGTGGCTTCGGTACGTCAGCTGGTATGGACGGACGATCTTGACCTGGGCCGGCTGCCCGAGGGCCCGCTGCGCCTGACCGGCATACCCAACGCCCGCCTGGTCGCCGAGGCGGCCAGGGAGCGGGCGCTGGACGGGCTGGACGCCGAGGAGTGCGCGGGCGGCACAGCCGTCGACCCGGAGGACCTGGTCGCGCGGGGCCGCGCGCACGGGCGCCGGATCGTGCCCACCTGGTCGTCGCGGTCGGTGGCACTGTTCGAAGCCGTCGTACTGCCGGACGGCGCGGACGACGCCGCGCTGTCAGGCGTGTACGTGCCCGCCACCACCGGCGGTCCCTGGACCAATACCCCGGTCGCGGCCCGTGGCATCGGCGCGGTCGTGAAGGCGGCCCGTGCGCGGCTGGCCGAGCGGCTGCCGGAGTACATGGTTCCGTCCGCCGTCATGGTCCTGGACCGGCTGCCGCTGACCCCGAACGGCAAGGTGGACCGCAAGGCCCTGCCCGTACCCGAGTACGCCGCCACCGCGGACGGCCGTAAGCCCCGTACCCCGCAGGAAGAAGTCCTGTGCGGCCTGTTCGCCGAGGTACTGGGCGTGGACCGGGTCGGCATCGACGACAGCTTCTTCGACCTCGGCGGGCACTCCCTGCTCGCCACCCGCCTGGTCAGCCGCATCCGCAGCGTCCTCGGCGCGGAGCTGCCGATCAAGGACGTGTTCGAGGCACCGACCGTCGCGGGACTGGTGGCACGGCTGACGCCCGGCGGCCGGACCCGTACCGCGCTGACCCGGACGGCGCGCCCCGAGCGGGTACCGCTGTCGTCCGCCCAGCGCCGCCTGTGGTTCCTGCACAAGCTGGAGGGCCCGTCCGCCACGTACAACATGCCGCTGGCGCTGCGCCTGACCGGCACCGTGGACACGGAAGCACTGCACGCGGCACTGCGGGATGTGATCGGGCGGCACGAGTCGCTGCGTACGGTCTTCCCGGAGACCGACGGCGAGCCGTACCAGCGGGTGCTGGACGTGGCCGAGGCGGGCTTCGCGTGGGAGCGCCGCACGGTCGATGAGGCGGAGTTGCCGTCGGCCATGGAGGAAGCCGCCCGGTACGGCTTCGATCTGGCCGGTGAGCCGCCGGTACGCGCCTGGCTCTTCGAGGCCGGGGCGCAGGACAGTGTGCTGCTGCTCCTGCTGCACCACATCGCGGGCGACGGCTGGTCGATGGGCCCGCTGGCGCGTGACGTGGTCGCCGCGTACACGGCCCGCGTCCAAGACGCGGCTCCGCAGTGGCCGGAACTGCCGGTGCAGTACGCGGACTACACGCTCTGGCAGCGCGAACTGCTCGGCGACGAGGCCGACCCGGACAGCCTGTTCAGCCGCCAGGTCGCCTACTGGCGCACCCAACTGGCCGGCCTGCCGGAGCAGGTGACGTTCCCTGCCGACCGGCCGCGCCCGGCGGTCGCCTCGTACGAGGGCTCGTACGCGGAGTTCACCATCGATGCCGCGCTGCACCAGCGGCTGGCGGACCTGTCCCGCGCCTCGGGCGCGACGGTCTTCATGGCGCTCCAGGCCGGTATGGCGGCGCTGCTGACGCGGCTGGGTGCGGGGACGGATATCGCGCTGGGCAGTGGTGTGGCGGGGCGTACGGATGAGGCGCTGGACGACCTGGTGGGGTTGTTCGTGAATACGTTCGTGCTGCGGACGGATACGTCCGGGGACCCGAGTTTCGGTGAACTGCTGGGCCGGGTGCGGGAGTCGAGCCTCGCGGCGTATGCGCACCAGGACGTGCCGTTCGAGCACCTGGTGGAGCAGCTGAATCCGCAGCGCTCCACCGCCTACCACCCGCTCTTCCAGGTCGCCCTCGTCCTCCAGAACACCGACCAGGGCGACTTCACCCTGCCCGGTCTGCGGGTGCGGATGGAGGAGGTGGACGCGGGCACCGCACGCTTCGACATGCTGCTCTCGCTCACCGAGCGGTACGACGCGGCGGGCCGTCCGGCCGGCATCGAGACGCTGGTCGAGTACGCCACCGACCTCTTCGACCGGTCCACCGTCGACAGCCTCGTCGCCCGCTGGATCCGCCTGCTGGAACAGGCGCTCACCACGCCGGACCGGCTGATCAGCCAAGCCGACCTGCTCACCGGGCAGGAGCGCCGGCAGCTGCTGGCGGACTGGAACGAGACCACGGCCGACGTCCACCCGGGCACCCTGGTCGACCTGGTCGAGGCGCAGGTCGCGCGGACGCCCGAGGCCACCGCCGTACGGTACGGCGGCACGGCGCTCACCTACGCCGAGCTGAACGCGCGGGCCAACCGCCTCGCCCGGCACCTCACCGGACTCGGCGTCGGCCCCGAGCGGCTGGTCGCGGTCGCGCTGCCCCGCTCCGCGGAGACCGTCGTCGCCCTCCTCGGCGTCCTCAAGGCCGGTGGCGCCTATCTGCCGCTCGACCCGGACGACCCGGCCGAGCGGCTGCTGTCCACGCTCCGCGACGCCCGGCCGCAGTTGGCGCTCGTCGCCCGGGACAGTGGCCTGGACACCGCCGCCGCGGGCATACCCGCCGTCGTCCTCGACGACCCGGAGACCGTCGCGGCCGTCGCCCGGCACGCCGCGGACAACGTGACGGACCGCGAGCGCACCTCGCCGCTGACCCCCGCCAGCCCGCTGTACGTCATCTACACCTCCGGCTCCACGGGCCGCCCCAAGGGCGTACTGGTCGAGCACCGCGGCCTGGCCAACAACCTCCAGTGGATGCGGGCCACCTACCCGGTGGGCCCCGGCGACGTCCTGCTGTTCCGTACGTCGGTGCGGTTCGACTCGGTGGGCCTGGAGATCTGGTTCCCGCTGCTGTCCGGCGCGGCGATCAGCGTGGCGCCCGCCGACGTGGTCCGCGACCCGCAGCGGCTGGTCGCCCACATCGCGGAGAACGGCGTCACCGTCGCCCAGTTCCCGCCGTCCCTGCTGGCCAACCTGCCCGAGCCGCCCGCCTCGCACGCGGTCGGCCGCATCTGGTCCAGCGGCGAGGCGCTGCGCCCCGACCTGGCCGCGCGGATCAGCACGGCGTGGGGCAGCGAGCTGTCCAACCTGTACGGGCCGACAGAGATGACCATCCAGGTCGCCTCCGCCGTCTGGACGGGCGAGGACGACGGCGGTCACGCCGTACCGATCGGCCGGCCCATGTGGAACACCCGGGTCTTCGTCCTGGACGCGGGCCTGCGGCCGGTGCCGGTGGGTGTGGTCGGTGAGCTGTACGTGACCGGCGTCCAGGTGGCGCGCGGTTACGTGGGGCGGGCGGGTCTGACCGCGGAACGGTTCGTCGCCTGCCCGTTCGTACCGGGCGCGCGGATGTACCGGACCGGTGACCTGGTGCGCTGGCGCGCCGACGGGCAGCTGGAGTTCGCCGGCCGCGCCGACGAGCAGGTCAAGCTGCGCGGCTACCGCATCGAGCCCGGCGAGATCGAGGCGCTGCTGACCGCTTCGGAAGGCGTGCGGCAGGCCGTCGTGGTGGCCCGCGAGGACACCCCGGGTGACCAGCGGCTGGCCGCGTACGTGGTGCCGGACCTGGACGTGGCCGCGCGGGCCGGTACGGACGTGGCCGCGCGGGACCAGGTCGAGGAGTGGCGGGAGATCTACGACTCGGTGTACTCCGGTCCGGGGGCCGGCGAACCGGCCGCCTTCGGCGAGGACTTCTCCGGCTGGGACAGCTCGTACACCGGCGAGCCGATCCCCCTCGGCGAGATGCGGGCCTGGCGGGACGCGGTCGTGGACCGCGTGCGGGAGTCCGGCGGCCGTCGCGTGCTGGAGATCGGCGTCGGGTCCGGCCTGCTGATGGCGCACCTGGCCGGGGACGTGGACGAGTACTGGGGTACGGACCTGTCGGCCGCCGTCATCGAGCGGCTGAGGGGGCAGGTGGCCGAGGCGCGGCTGGGCGACCGGGTACGGCTGCGCAGCCAGGCGGCCGATGACGTGGACGGTCTGCCGGCCGGTCACTTCGACACCGTGCTGATCAACTCCGTGGTGCAGTACTTCCCGGACGGGACGTACCTGGCCCGCGTGGTCGGCCAGGCGCTGGACCTGCTCGCGCCCGGCGGCCGGCTGGTCGTCGGCGATGTGCGGCACGCCGGGTCGCTGCGGGCCCTGCGGGCCGCGGTGCAGTCCGGGCGCGGCGCCGCGGCGCGTACCGTCGTCGACCGGGCCGTCCTGCTGGAGAAGGAACTGGTCGTGGCTCCGGAGTTCTTCGCCGGGCTGGCGGCGGACGACGACCGGATCGGCGCGCTGGACATCCGGCTCAAGCCGGGCGCGTACCACAACGAGCTGACGCGGCACCGTTACGAGGTGGTGCTGCACAAGGCGCCCGCTCAGGTCGTGGATGTCTCCGGGGCCCGGCAGGTGGCATGGACCGCCGGCCTCGACCTGGGACAGCTGCCCGAGGGCCCGCTGCGCCTGACCGGCATACCCAACGCCCGCCTGGCCGCCGAGGTGGCGGCCGAGCGCGCCCTCGACGGGCTGGATGCCGAAGGGTTCGGAGCCGGTGCCGCCATCGACCCCGAGGACCTGGTCACGCGGGGCCGGGAGCACGGCCTGCGGGTGATCCCCACCTGGTCGGCGCGGTCGACGGGCCTCTTCGACGCCGTGGTCCTCCCCGGCGACACGGACGACGCCGCCCTGACGGGCGTGTACGTGCCCGCCGCCGCCGGCGGCCCCTGGACGAACCACCCGGTGGCCGCCAAGGGCATCGGCGCGGTCGTCGAAGCGGCCCGCGAGCATCTGACGCAGCGGCTGCCGGAGTACATGGTCCCGTCGGCGGTGATGGTCCTCGACCGGCTGCCGCTGACGCCCAACGGGAAGCTGGACCGCAAGGCCCTGCCCGTACCCGAGTACGCCGCCACCCCGGGCGGCCGCGCTCCGCGCACCCCGCAGGAAGAGGTCCTGTGCGGCCTGTTCGCCGAGGTGCTGGGCGTGGGCCGGGTCGGCATCGACGACGGCTTCTTCGACCTGGGCGGCCACTCGCTGCTCACCACCCGCCTGGTCAGCCGCATCCGCGGCAGCCTGGGCATCGAGGTGCCGATCGCCACGGTCTTCGAGGCGCCGACCGTCGCCGGGCTGGCGGCCCGCCTCACCGACAACGGCCGCACCCGTACGGCCCTGGCCCCGATGGTGCGCCCGGACGCGGTGCCGCTGTCCTTCGCGCAGCGCCGCCTGTGGTTCCTCCACCAGCTGGAGGGCCGCACAGCTACGTACAACATGCCGCTGGCGCTGCGCCTGACCGGCGACCTGGACGCGGACGCGCTGCACGCGGCACTGCGGGACGTGATCGGGCGGCACGAGACGCTGCGCACGGTCTTCCCGGAGACCGACGGCGAGCCGCACCAGCGGGTGCTGGGCCCGGCCGAGGCGGACTTCGCGTGGGAGACCCGTACGGTCACCGAGGCGGAGCTGCCGGCCGCCCTCGACGCGGCGGCCAGGTACGGCTTCGACCTGGCCGGGGAGATCCCGGTACGCGCCTGGCTCTTCCGCACCGGGCCGCGGGTCGGCGTCCTGCTGCTGCTCGTCCACCACATCGCGGGGGACGGCTGGTCGATGGGCCCGATCGCGCGCGACTTCGCGACCGCCTACACCGCGCGTGCCGGCGGCGCCGCGCCGCAGTGGGCCGAGCTGCCGGTGCAGTACGCGGACTACACGCTGTGGCAGCGCGAACTGCTCGGCGACGAGAGCGACCCGCAGAGCATCTACACCCAGCAGGTCGCCTACTGGCGGCGGCAGTTGGCGGGGGTGCCGGAGCAGGTGACGTTCCCCGCCGACCGGCCGCGCCCGGCGGTCGCCTCGTACGAGGGCACCCACCTCGATTACGAGCTGTCCGCGGAGCTGCACCAGCGCCTGGTGGCGCTGGCCCGCCGCTCGAACGCGACGGTGTTCATGGTGCTTCAGGCCGGTATGGCGGCGTTGCTGACGCGGCTGGGTGCGGGGACGGATATCGCGCTGGGTAGTGGTGTGGCGGGGCGTACGGATGAGGCGCTGGACGACTTGGTGGGGTTGTTCGTGAATACGTTCGTGCTGCGGACGGATACGTCCGGGGACCCGAGTTTCGGTGAACTGCTGGGCCGGGTGCGGGAGTCGAGCCTCGCGGCGTATGCGCACCAGGACGTTCCCTTCGAGCACCTGGTGGAGCTGCTCAACCCGCAGCGCTCCACCGCGCACCACCCGCTCTTCCAGGTCGCCCTGGTCCTCCAGAACACGCCCCGCAGCGACTTCGAGCTGCCCGGCCTGCGCGTCAGCCCGGAAGCGGTCGGCATCGGCAGGTCCCGCTTCGACATGCTGCTCAGCCTGGACGAGAGCAGCGGCGAACAGGGCGTCACCGCCACCGTCGAGTACTCCACCGACCTCTTCGACCGGGCCACGGTCGAGAGGCTGCTGGATCGCTGGGTACGGCTGCTGGAGCAGGTGACGGCCGACCCGTCGCTGCCCGTCGGCCAGGTGGAGCTGCTGTCCGGCACCGAGCGCGGCCAGGTGGTGTCCGGCTGGAACCGGACGGCCGCCGAGGTGCCCGGCACCACCCTCGCCGGGTTCGTCGCCGGGCACGCCCGCCGGGACCCGGACGCGGTGGCACTGGTCGCCGGTGACCTGTCGCTCACCTACGGGGAGCTGGACGCCCGGGTGAACCGGCTGGCGCACTGGCTGCGGGGCCAGGGCGTGGGCCCGGAGAAGCTGGTGGGGGTGGAGCTGCCCCGGTCCGCCGACATGGTGGTGGCGGTCCTCGCCGTACTGAGGGCCGGTGGCGCGTACGTGCCGGTGGACCCGGAGTACCCGGAGGAGCGCCGCCGCTACATGCTGGCCGACGCGGCTCCGGTGCTGGTGCTGGACGAAGCGGCGGTGCGCCAGGATCTGTCGGGCTTCCCGGAGACCGGCCCGGGTGTGCACGTCGCCCCGGAGAACCCGGCGTACGTCATCTACACCTCGGGCTCCACCGGCCTGCCCAAGGGTGTCATGGTCTCCCACCGCGGCGTGGCGAGCCTGGCGCATACCCAGCTGGAGCGGCTGGGCGTGTCCGCCGGCAGCCGGGTCCTCCAGTTCGCCTCGCCCAGCTTCGACGCCGCCGTCTGGGAACTGGTCGTCGCCTTCGCGCCGGGCGCCACGCTGGTGGTGCCGGAGGGCGGGCGTCTGGTGGGGGAGGCGCTGCAGGGCGTGCTCGCCGACCGGCGCATCACCCACGCGCTGATCCCGCCGTCGGTGGTGGCCACCCTGCCCACGGGCGCCGGCGCCGCGCTGACGGACTTCGCCTGCCTGGTCGTGGGCGCCGAGGCGGCGCCGCCCGAGCTGGTGGCCCACTGGTCGGCCGGCGGCCGCAAGGTCGTCAACGCGTACGGCCCGACGGAGTCCACGGTCTGTGTGTCCATGAGTGACACGTTCACCGGCGACGTGGTGCCGATCGGCCGCCCGGTGACCAACACCAAGGCGTATGTGCTGGATGCGGCGCTGCGGCCGGTGCCGGTGGGGGTCGCGGGCGAGCTGTACGCGTCGGGTGCGGGGCTGGCGCGTGGGTACGCGGGTCGGCCTGGGCTGACGGCTGAGCGGTTCGTGGCTTCGCCGTTCGAGCCCGGCGAGCGGATGTATCGCACCGGCGACCTCGCACGCTGGCGCGCCGATGGGCAGCTGGAGTACCTGGGCCGGGCCGATGAGCAGGTCAAGGTCCGTGGTTTCCGTATCGAGCCCGGGGAGATCGAGTCGCTGCTGACCGCCTCCGAGGGCGTACGGCAGGCCGTCGTACTGGCCCGCGAGGACGCCCCCGGCGACCAGCGCCTCGCCGCGTACGTCGTGCCCGACCTGGCCGCCGCCGCGGTGGCGGGAGTCGTCGAGGAAGCCGCCTCCGGCATCGACGCGCAGGTGGGGGAGTGGCGGGAGATCTACGACTCGGTCTACTCCGGGCCGGGCGGCGCGACCTTCGGGTTCGGTGAGGACTTCTCCGGCTGGGACAGCTCGTACACGGGTGAGCCGATCCCGCTGGACGAGATGCGGGCCTGGCGGGACGCGATCGTGGACCGGGTACGGGACTTCGGCGGCTCGCGCGTGCTGGAGATCGGTGTCGGATCCGGCCTGCTCATGGGGCACCTGGCCGGGCACGTGGACGCGTACTGGGGCACCGACCTGTCCGGCGCCGTCATCGAGCGGCTGACCGGCCAGATCCGGGCCGCGGGCCTCGCCGACCGGGTGCACCTGCGCTGCCAGGCCGCCGATGTGACGGACGGCCTGCCGGCCGGCACGTTCGACACCGTACTGATCAACTCGGTGATCCAGTACTTCCCGGACGACGCGTACCTGGCCAAGGTCGTCGACCAGGCGCTGGGGCTGCTGGCGCCCGGCGGCCGCCTGGTCATCGGCGACGTGCGGCACGCCGGTTCGCTGCGGGCCCTGCACGCGGCCGTCCACGCCGGGCGCGGCGCGTCGGCGCGTGCGGTGGTCGACCGGGCCGTGCTGCTGGAGAAGGAGCTGGTCACGGCACCGGAGTTCTTCGCGGAACTGGCTGCCCGGGACGAGCGGGTGGGCGCGCTGGACATCCGGCTCAAGCCGGGTGCGTACCACAACGAGCTGACGCGGCACCGTTACGAGGTGGTGCTGCACAAGACGCCCGAGCGGGTCGTGGACGTCGCCGGAGCACGGCAGGTGGCGTGGAGCCCGGAGCTGGACCTCGGCGCGCTCCCGGCCGCGGACGGGCCGCTGCGCGTCACCGGGATTCCCAGCGCGAGGCTGGTCGCCGAAGTGGCGGCGGAACGGGCGCTGGACGGCCTGGCCGCCGAGGACTTCGGCGGGGCCCCGGTCGATCCGCAGGAGCTGGTGGAACGGGGGCGGGAGCACGGGCTCCAGGTCATTCCCACCTGGTCGGCGCGGTCGGTGGCCCTGTTCGACGCGGTCATTCTCCCGACGGACACGGAGGACGCGGTGGGCGCGGCCCTGTCGGGCGTGTACGTGCCCGCCGCCACCGGCGGCCCGTGGACCAACAACCCGGTCGCGGCCCGCGGCATCGGCGCCGTCGTGAAGGCGGCCCGCGCACGCCTGGCGGAACGCCTGCCGGAGTACATGGTTCCGTCCGCCGTCATGGTCCTGGACCGGCTGCCGCTGACGCCCAACGGCAAGCTGGACCGCAAGGCCCTGCCCGTACCCGAGTACGCGGCCACGGCAGGCGGCCGCAAGCCCCGTACCGAGCAGGAGACCACCCTCTGCGGCCTGTTCGCCGAGGTGCTGGGCGTGGACCGGGTCGGCATCGACGACAGCTTCTTCGACCTCGGCGGGCACTCCCTGCTCGCCACCCGCCTGGTCAGCCGCATCCGCGCGGCACTGGGCACGGAGGTCGCCATCGGCACCGTCTTCGAGGCGCCGACCGTCGCAGGACTGGTCGAACGCCTGGCGGCGGCGCCGAAGAAGGCGGCCAGGCGGCCCGCCCTGCGCCGGATGCCGCGGCCCACCGACCGGACCTGACCCCGCCACGCACGACCGGGCGGCGCCCCTCCCGGCGCCGCCCGACCACCGAGAAACAAGTGAGGACCCGAACATGACGAACCCGTTCGAGAACCCGGACGCCAGCTACCTCGTGCTCGTCAACGACGAGCGGCAGCACTCCCTCTGGCCCGCGTCCATCGAGGTCCCCGACGGCTGGACCGTCGCCAAGACCGCGGACACCCGGGAGGCCTGCCTCGCCCACGTCGAAGAGCACTGGACGGACATGCGCCCGGCGAGCCTGGCCGAGGCCATGGCGGCCGCCGGTTCCTGATCCCCGTCCGCAGAGCGCAACAGCCACGGGGGCGGCCGCCGCGCGCGGCGCCCCCGGTCACCACCCCTCCGGCGAAGGCACAGAGAACATGGGCACACCGACAGACACCGGCTCCCCCGGCGGATCCGGGACCGCTACCGCCATCCCGCGATGGCTCACCGGGCCGCGGCAGGACGGCGGGCCCGCCACCGTGTACACGTGCCGGGTCCCCGACGCCCTGGCCCCGGCGCTCACCGGGCTCGCCGGCCGGCTCGGTGTGCCCGTCGGCGCCGTCCTGCTCGCGGCGCACGCCAAGGTGCTGTCGGCGCTCACCGGCGAGACGGACGTCCTGACGGGCCGGGCCGCGCCCGGCGACGGCGGCGCGCACCGGCCGTGCCGGGTGCCGGTGGCGGACGGCGACTGGGAGCGGCTGGTGCTGGCGGCCCACCGCGCGGCCGGCGAGCCGGGCGGCACCGCGGACCCGGCGCAGCGGTACGAGGTGGTGTGCGACCTCTCCGCGCTCGGCGAGCCGTCCGGGCCGTCCGGCCCCGAACCCAAGGACCTGGCCGACGCCGGCCCGGACCTCGTGCTGCGCGTCGCCTTCGGCGGTACGCCGGAGGACGGACTGCACCTGCGGCTGGACGGCCGCGGCGACCTGGTCGACCCGCCGTACGCGGAGCGGATCGCCGGTTACCACCTGGCGGCCCTGGAACACCTGGCCGCCGATCCGCGGGCCGCCCACCACCGGCAGAGCCTGCTGTCCACGGACGAACTGGCGCACCAGATCGACGGGCTGGCGGGCCCGGAGCGCTCGGTACCCGACCGGCGCGTGCACGAACTGTTCGAGGAACGGGTACGGCTGCACCCCGGCCGGACGGCCGCCGAGCACGACGGCACGTCCTGGACATACGGCGAACTCAACCGCCGGGCCAACCGCGTCGCCCACGGCCTGCTGCGCCGCGGCCTGCAACCCGAGGACGTGGTGGCCGTGGTCACCGAACGCAACCTCGACTGGCTGGCCGCGACGCTCGGCGTCTTCAAGGCGGGCGGCGCCTACCTGCCCGTCGAACCGCACTTCCCGGCCGGCCGCATCACCGCGATGCTCACCCGCAGCGCCTGCCGCTTCGTGCTCACCGAACCCGGCGCCACCGCCACCCTCGACGAGGCGCTGACCGGCCCCGGCGGCACCACGCGTCTGCCGGTCACCGAGCTGACCGAGGCGGCCGCCGACGGCGCGGACGACACCGACCCCGGCGTGCCCGTCACCGCCGGACAGCTCGCGTACATCTACTTCACCTCCGGCTCGACCGGCGAGCCCAAGGGCGCGATGTGCGAGCACGCGGGCCTGGTCAACCACCTCTTCGCGAAGATCGACGACCTGGAGATCGGCCCGGAGCAGGTCGTCGCGCAGACCGCGCCGCAGTGCTTCGACATCTCACTGTGGCAGCTCGTCAGCGCCCTGCTCGTGGGCGGCCGTACGCGGATCATCGGGCAGCGGGACATCCTCGACGTACGGCGCTACGTGGACAGCGTCGTCGCGGGGGACGTGGAGGTCCTCCAGGTGGTGCCGTCCTACCTGGAGGTGATGCTCACCTACCTGGAGGAGCGGCCGCGGCCCCTGGGCCGGCTGCGCAGCGTCTCGGCGACCGGCGAGGCGCTGAAGAAGGAACTGGTCGAGCGCTGGTTCGCGGCGTACCCCGGGATCAAGCTGGTCAACGCCTACGGCCTCACCGAGACCTCCGACGACACCAACCACGAGGTGATGGACCGGGTACCGCGGCAGGACCGGGTGCCGCTCGGCCCGGCGGTCAACAACGTCCGGGTCTACGTCGTGGACGAGGAACTGAACCCCGTACCGCTCGGCGCGCCCGGCGAGATCGTCTTCTCCGGCGTCTGCGTCGGCCGCGGCTACATCAACGACCCCGAGCGCACCGCCGCCGCGTTCGGCACCGACCCGCACCGGCCGGGCGAACGGCTCTACCGCTCCGGCGACATCGGCCGGTGGCTGCCGCACGGCAGCCTGGAGTTCCTCGGCCGCCGGGACGCCCAGACCAAGATCCGCGGATTCCGCATCGAGATCGGCGAGATCGAGAACCGGCTGCTGCGGGTGCCCGGCGTGCGGGACGCCGCCGTCGTGGTGCTGGAGAGCCCCGACCACGGAAAACACCTCGTCGCCTGCTACGCCGCCGACACCCCGCTCGACGAGGCGGCGATCCGGCGGCCGCTGGGCGACGCCCTGCCCGCGTACATGGTCCCCCAGTTCTTCCACCACCTGCCGGCCCTGCCGCTGACCGGCAACGGCAAGACCGACCGCAAGGCCCTGGTCCGGCACGCCGGTGAACTGGCCGCGGCCCGCACCGCGTCCGGCGCCGGGACGGACGCGGACGCGCCGCGGACCGGCACGGAGCGCCGGCTGGCCCGGCTGTGGGCGGACGTACTGCGGATACCCGTCGAGAGCATCGGCCGCGGCCAGCACTTCTTCGAGTCCGGCGGCACCTCGCTGTCCGCCGTACGGCTGGGTGTGGCCATCGGGGACGCGGTGGCGCTGGAGGACATCGTCCGGCTTCCGGTCCTGTCCGACCTCGCCGCGGCCATGGACGAGAACGACCAGCAGAAGGACATCAGCGCATGACACAGCCGCCCGCCACCGCCACCGACGCCGTACCGGCCCCCGACCCGGCCACGGGCCTTGAGGCCGCCCTCGAACTCGCCCCCGGCAAGCCGCCGGTCCTGCACGCGGACGCACCGGTCGCGGCCGCCGGCCTCGCCGACTGGGCCGCCGAGCACGGCCCGGCTCTGGAGGCCGTGCTGCTGCGCCACGGCGCCGTCCTCGTACGCGGCCTGGGCGTACGCGACGCCGCCGCGCTGGGACGGCTGGCCGGTCCGCTGACCGGCCCCACCGTGCCGGAACGCGAGGCGTTCGCGCACCGCCGCCCGCTCGGCGGCCCGGTGTTCTCCTCCCTGGAATGGCCGCCGGACCAGCCGATGTGCATGCACCACGAGCTGAGCTACGCACGGGAGTTCCCCCGTCTGCTGGCCATCGGCTGCTTCACCCCGCCCGCCACCGGCGGCGTCACCGGGCTCGCCGACGCCCGCCGCATCCTCGCCGACCTGCCCGCCTCCATCGTCGAGCGGTTCACCGCGGAGGGCTGGGAGCTGACCCGCTCGTACAACAGCGTGGTCGGCGTGGGCTGGACGGAGGCGTTCGGCACCGAGGACCGCGCGGCGGCCGAGGCGTACGGCGAGGCCAACGGCATCACCTTCGACTGGCAGCCGGACGGCAGCCTGCGCACCCGCCAGCGCCGTTCCGCGGTGATCAGCCACCCGCTGACCGGCGACCGGGTCTGGTTCAACCAGATCGCGTTCCTGAGCGAGTGGACCATGGAACCGGCCATCCGCGACTACCTGGTGCGCCAGCTCGGCCGGGACGGCCTGGCATTCAACACCTGGCACGGCGACGGCACCCCCCTCGACCCGGACACCGTCGCGACCGTCAACGAGGTCTACGAGGCGGCCACCCTGCGCGAGCCGTGGCAGGCCGGCGACGTGCTGCTCGTCGACAACATCCGGATGGCGCACAGCCGCGAGCCCTTCACCGGGCCGCGCGAGACGGGCATGGTCCTCGGCACCCCGGTACGGCTCGCCGACTGCTCGCCCACCCACTCCTGAACGCCCCCCCACCGACCCCTCGGAGAAACGGAGCCGCGCTCCCTCATGACCGTCCGGATTCCCCCCTTCGCCGTCGTCCCCGGCTCCCAGGTGCACCAGGTGCTCACCGGGCAGGAGGAACGCGTCATCGCGCTGATCGAAGAGGCCTACCGCGTGCACGGCGAAGGCGACACGGTCAACCCGCCGTCGTACTTCCTGCGCTTCCCCGACCGGCCCGCCTCGCGCATCATCGCGCTGCCCGCCTCCATCGGCGGTCAGAGCAAGGTCGACGGCATCAAATGGATCTCCAGCTTCCCGGAGAACATCGAAGCGGGCATCCCGCGCGCCTCCGCCGTCCTCGTGCTCAACGACCAGGCCACCGGCTACCCGATCGCCTGCATGGAGAGCTCCATCATCAGCGCCGCGCGCACCGCGGCCTCCGCCGCCCTCGCGGCCGACGTACTGACCAAGGAGCGCGGCCGGCCGCGCCGCATCGGCTTCTTCGGCACCGGCTTCATCGCCCGCTACCTCCACACCTATCTGCACGGCGCGGGCTGGACCTTCGACGAGGTGGGCGTGCACGACCTCGACCTGGAGCACGCGGGCGGCTTCCGCTCGTACCTGGAGCGCAGCGGCGCCACCGGGCAGGTCACCGTGCACGAGCGGGCCGAGGACCTGATCAGATCCAGCGACCTGGTGGTGTTCGCGACCGTCGCGGGCACCCCGCACGTCACCGACGCCAAATGGTTCGCCCACCATCCCGTCGTGCTGCATGTGTCGCTGCGCGACCTGGCGCCCGGCATCATCCTGGAGTCGGCCAACGTCGTCGACGACATCGAGCACTGCCTGAAGGCCGACACCTCGCCGCACCTCGCCGAACAGCAGGCCGGGAACCGGGGCTTCATCGACGGCACGCTGTACGACGTCATGTCCGGCCGGGTCGCCCTGCCCGCCGACCGGACCGTGATCTTCTCACCGTTCGGGCTGGGCGTCCTGGACCTCGCGGTGGGCAAGTACGTGTACGAGCAGGTGGCCGCGGCGGGCACCCTCAAGGTCGTCGACGACTTCTTCCACGAGACCAGCCGCTACGGCGACGACCCGGGGAAGACGCCCGGCCCGGCGGACGGCGGGCAGGCCGGGGGCGGCCATGCGTGAGGCGGGGTGGCCGCGGTGCCGGTGATCACCTCTCCCCAGGAGTTCAACACCGACGACCTGTACGTCGACCTGCGCCCGGTGCTGGGCACCGCACTGCACCTGAAGTGCGAGGGCTTCAACTTCGCCGGGTCGGTCAAGCTCAAGGCCGCCGCCGCGATGGTGGAGGCGGCCGAACGGTCCGGCGCGCTGCGCGAGGGATCGGTGCTGGTGGAGTCGTCGTCCGGGAACCTGGGCGTGGCCCTCGCCATGATCGCGGCGGACAAGGGCTACCGGTTCCGGTGCGTGACCGACGCGCGCTGCAACCTCGGCACCCGGCGGCTGATGGAGGCCATGGGCGCCGAGGTGCACTCGGTCAACCGGGCCGACGACGACGGCGGTTACCTCGGGGCGCGGCTGCGGTACGTCCGGGAACTGTGCGCCTCCGACCCCCGGTACGTCTGGCTGAACCAGTACACCAACCCGTACAACGCCCTCGCCCACCAGCACACCACCGCACCCGCGATAGCCCGGCAGTTCCCGGACCTGGACGTGCTCTTCGTCGGCGCGGGCACCACCGGCACGCTGATGGGGTGCGCCCGCTTCTTCCGGCAGTGGACGCGCCCGGTGACCGTGGTCGCGGTCGACGCGGCCGGTTCGGTGACCTTCGGCGGGCCGCCGCGCACCCGGATGATCCCGGGGCTGGGCGCGGGCGTCCGGCCGCCGCAGCTCGACCTCTCCCTGGTGGACGACGTGGTGATCGTGCCGGAGCCGGAGACCGTGCGGACCTGCCACCGGCTGGCCGCGGCCGGTTTCCTGTTCGGCGGGTCCACCGGGACGGTCGTCGCCGGGGCGCGGCGCTGGCTGGCCGCCCACCGCTCCGGCGACCCCGTCACGGCCGTGGCGATCTCGCCCGACCTGGGGGAGCGCTATCTGGACACGATCTACCAGGAGTCGTGGGTACGGAGTGCCTACGGCGATGCCGCGTACGAGGCAGAGCCGTCTGAGCCGGACCTGTACGAGCCGGAACCGGACGGCGCGGAGCGGGACGGCTTTCCGGCGGCGCGGCCGTGCACGCTCGGCGCGGGCTCGGCGGGCCGGTGACCGTGCGCCGCCGCACGGACACCGCGCCCACCGCGCCCGCCACCCGGGCTCACGCGGGAGCGGGCGTCCCGTCCGCCTCCGCGGCGGCGCGTTCGGTCAGCACCCGGCGGTCGACCTTGCCGTTGGCGTTGCGCGGCAGGGACGGCAGCCGGTACGCGGTCTCGATGATCGCGTACCGCGGCAGCTGCCGGGCACAGTGCCGCTTGAGGTCGATGAGCGAGGGATCGTGAGCGTCCGCGGCGACCACGTACGCCACCACGGCGGCGTCGATGCCGGTGCCGCGCACCACGGCGGCGGCCTCGGCGACCCCCTCGTGGCTCTGCAGCACGGCCTCCACCTCGCCCAGCTCCACGCGGTTGCCGCGGACCTTGACCATCGCGTCGCGGCGGCCGACGAACTGGAAGGTGCCGTCGTCCAGGACGAGCGCGATGTCCCCGGTGGCGTAGGTCCGGTCGGTGACCGGCGGACGGCCCCAGTAGCCGAGCATCACGCTCGGCCCGGTGACGATCAGCTCACCCTCCTCGCCGGGCCCGGCCGGCTGCCCGTCGGGCCGTACCGCGACGACGGTGTCCCCGCAGACCGGCCCGCCGATCGGTACCGGCAGCAGCCGGTCGTCCGGAATGTCACCGACCTCGTGGGCCGTGCAGACGGTGGTCTCCGTGGGGCCGTAGAGATTCATGAACCGGACGTCCGGGAAATGCCGCCGGAGCTGTCGCAGCGGACCGATCGGAAAGGACTCGCCGGCGAACAGCAGACTGCGCAGCGACGGCACCCCGGTTTCCAGCAGACCGCCGTGCCGCATCATCAGCATCAGGGCCGCCGGCACCGAATACCAGACGGTGATTTCGTGGTCGGTGAGGAAGCGCACCAGCGCCTTCGCGTTGTATGCCGTCTCCGGCGGCACGAGATGCACGGAACCGCCGACGGAGAACGGGACGTAAACGTCGATCACCGTCATGTCGAAATGAAAAGGAGCGTGATTGGAATGGCGGTCGGCGGCCGTGGCGCCCTCCGCTTCCGCGGCCCATTCCACCCAGGCCCACGCACTGTTGTGACTGTGGCACACGCCCTTGGGCTCACCGGTGGATCCGGACGTGTACAGGATGAAGGCGAGGTCGTCGTCGGTGATGTCCGGCTCCGGCACGTCCGGGCCGGGCCGCACCGCTCCGGCGGGCAGGTCACTCCAGTCGCCGCCGTCCGGCCAGGTGGTCATCAGCGGGGCCGTGACCCCGTGTTCGGCCAAGGTTGCGGCCCGCTGCGCAGGGGCCGCCACCAGAGCCGGAGCGAAATTCCCGACCAGCTTGGCCACCCGTGCCGGCGGTGCCTGCGGGTCGAGCGGCACATATGCGGCGCCCAGCCGCAGGGTGGCCTCCATGAGGGCGACGGCCGCCACCGACTTGTCGAGCCAGATGCCGACCCGGTCGCCCGCGCGCACGCCCCGGGCGGCGAGTTCACGGGCGAGTCCGTCCGCCCAGGCGTCCAGTTGTGCGTAATTCGCCGACCCGTCCGGACCGCTGACGGCGAGGGCGTCCGGAGTGCGCCGGGCCGCCGCCCGGGCGAGGTGGTGCAGTTTCACAGTCGGGTCTCCATGTCTCTCTTGGCCGGCCCGCCCGGAATGCATCAAGTTCCTTGACAGTCAACCCGGCAGAACAGTAGCGTGATTTACCGTCAGGCGCGGCGCGCGGAGTCGCTCGGTGGGAGAATGCGGCGAGAATGCCGACGGAAACCTGACATCAACGTGGGGGAGATAAATGAAGGATAGCGAGACCTTTGACGCTGTCAAGGGATTCATCGAGGAGAACGTCCTCAAAGGCCAGGGTACGGTCGAAGCCGACACCCCGCTGCTGGAATGGGGGATTCTCGACTCGCTCTCCGTCGCCCGGCTCGGTGCCTTTATCGAGAAGCGCTACGGCGTCGTCATGCCCGGCGACACCCCGCTCGCCGAGAAGTTCCACAGCCTGGACAGCGTCGTGGCGTTCGTCGGCGAACTGCGGGTCGCCGCATGACCGCACGGCTGGCCCTGTCCGCGGCCCAGACCGGCGTCTGGGTCGCCCAGCAACTCGACCCGGACGACCGGTCCTTCAACATCGCCGAGTACTGCGACATCGAAGGCCCCGTAGACCCCGCGCTCTTCGAGGCCGCGCTGCGCGAGGTGGTGGCCGCGACCCCGGCCCTGCGCGCCCGCTTCGGCCTCGGCGAGGAAGGGCTCTGCCAGGACATCGACGACACGGTGGACGTACCGCTGCGGTACGAGGACGTCAGCGCCGAGCCGGACCCGCGCGCCGCCGCCGAACACCGGATGCGCCAGGACCTGGCCGGGCCGTACGACCTCGCCACCGGACCGCTGTTCAGCTGGGCGCTGTTCAAGGCGGGCCCCGAACGGTACTTCTGGTACCGCGCAGCCCACCACGTCGTCGTGGACGGCTTCGGCCTGTCACTCGTCGCCGCGCATGTCGCCGACGTCTACACGGCCCTGGCCACCGGCCGCCCGCGCCGCCCCCGCCCGCCCGGCACGCTCGCCGAGGCCGTCGCGGCGGACAGCGCCTACCAGGAGTCGCCGGAGTTCGAGGCGGACCGCCGGTACTGGCTCGCGCGGATGGCGGACCAGACCGAGGTCGCGAGCCTCACGGAACGGCAGCCGCCGCGCACCCGCTCCTACGTACGGCACAGCGGCCACCTCGGCCCCGGTGACGTGGACGCCCTGCGCGCCGCGGCCCGCCGCCTGGAGGTGACCTGGCCCGAGGTCGTGCTGGCCGCCGTCGCCGTGCAGCTGCACCGTGCGACGGGCGTCCGCGAGGTGGTCCTGGGCCTGCCGGTCACCGGACGCACCGACCCGATGCTGCGCCGCGTACCGGCCATGCTGACGAACACGGTGCCCCTGCGCGTCACGGTGGCGCCGGAGCGCACGTTCGCCGAGGTCGTCGCCGACCTCTCGGTGCGGCTCGACGAGGCCGTCACCCACCAGCGCTACCCGCAGGAGCGCCTGGTGCGGGAGCTGCCCGGACTGCCCGAGGGCCGCAAGCAGTTCGGCCCCGACGTCAACATCATGTCCTTCGGCTTCGGCTCCGGCTACGCGGGCCACCCCGCCACGGTCCACAACCTGGCCGCGGGCCCGGTCGAGGACCTGACCGTCAATGTGTACGACCGGCTGGACGGCCAGGGCCTCCAGGTCTCCTTCGACGGCAACGACGGGCTGTACGGCCGTACGGAACTGGCCGGGCACCTGGACGGCTTCCTGGGCCTGCTGCGCTCCGTTCCCGGCCTGCTGGACGGGCGGCCGCTGGGCCGGGGCGCCACGCGCTGAACGGACGGAGGCCCGCACCGCGTACGGTGCGGGCCTCCGCCGCGGCTACGCCAGGGCGCCGGCGAGGCGCTCCACCGGAGTGGTGTCCCGCCCGACCAGGAAGTCCGGGCGGGTCGGCCGCGTCGGCGCGTTGCGCACCGAGTTGTACGTGATCAGCAGCACCGCGCGCCGGTCGTCCGAGAGGTTGTCGGTGGACGAGTGCACGATGCTCGGGTGGAAGGCGGTGATCGCGCCCGCCGGGCCGGTCATCTTCACCGCCGGGAACTCCGCGGCGAGTTCCCGCACCCGCGCGTCCGGCACGGTGTGCGTCAGCCGCGCCGACACATGCTCGTGCCAGTCGCGGCCGGTGACGGCCCGCGCCGCCTCCGGCGCCTCGATCAGGCCGAGCCGGTGCGAACCGGTGAGCACCGTCAGCGGACCGTTGTGCTCGTGCACCTCGTCCAGGTTGACGGCGATGTTCACCGCGTCCGCCGCCGGCATGCCGTCCTCGTGCGCCCAGAACGCGAAGTCCTGGTGCCAGGGCCACTCCTGGCCCTCGCGCGGGCTCTTGATGTTCACCTTGAACTGGTACACGTACACCCGGTCGCCGACCAGTTCCTCGGCCAGGTCGAGCAGCAGGGGATGCCGTACGAGCTGCGCGCACACCTCGTCGTAACCGTGGCAGCCGTGCAGCGCCCGTACCGTGTCACTGCCCGCTTCCTGCACCACTTCCGGCCGTTCGGTGCGGGAAATCGCCGCGATGCTTTCCCGAACCTTTTCCAAGGCGTCCGCCGGGAGCCGGCCGGGCACGGACAGCCATCCGCTGCGTTCGTATTCCTCGCGTGCATTCGGCGGCACAGCGGTTCCCCGTGACATGTATGACGTCTCCTCTGTGAGGTGCCGCTCCCGAAAAGGCCGGTGGGCTCCGGGACAGCGGCGTGGAATGCGGCGGACGGGCCGCGAAGAGAGGAACGGCGGTGCCGGGCCGCGTAATGCGCCCGCACCGGCGGGACGGCGGGCCGGGCGTGACGGCCAGCCCTTTTTCCGGCCCCCGTTCAACGCGACCAGTTAACTCCAGCCGTGATCCACCGCGCAACCTTTTCCGGCCTCCCGGGACAAGCGGAACCGGAACTTCACTGGGGCGCTCGAAAGGCGCGCGGGGCGTGCGCCGCCGCGGTGTCCACGCCGCCGGCCCAGCCTGGCCGGACCCGTTCGGACCGTCGGCTCCCGCTTTCGGTTGCTTCGTCCAACCACCCCCTCTGAGCTGGGCTTACGTGGTTGGACACTTCGGCATCGAGTGACATTTCGCCATAGGGTGCTCTCAGGGACGCGTGCTAGCATCCCGGTGTTCGACAGGGCCGGAACAGGTCATCAGAATCATTGGCCGACGGGGGCGCGAATGATGGCAATCGACGTGAGAGCGGACGCGGTGACCAGCACCGGCGACCGCTTCGACGGCGCGATCCGGTGTGCTGCCGGCCGCCGCACCGCACCACCACGCCGCCGGGTGGCCACCGCCTCGTAGCGGGCCCCGGCGTACGGCACGAAATCACCCACACTCGTCGATCTCCGTGAGCGGTCCGCGGCCTGCCCAGAACGGCCGGGGCCCGGCACGCGCACCGGTGTGCGGTGCGGCAGGAATACGCCGCCCCGTACCCGCACGGCGCGCCCGTCACGGCACCACCACCACTTCGGACCACGGAATTTCGCGCCGGGTCTTTTCCGCGGGAGAAGACCGAAGCTCTTCCGGCCGACCGCCGGGACGCGCACCGACTAGGAGCGGAACAATCCATGACCAGTCAAGTAAGCCTCGGGCTGCTGGTGGACCAGGCGTTCTACGGTTCCCCGTACCAGGGCAAGGACGCGTGGCGGGCCGCCGCGGAACTCGGCGCCGAATGGATCTGCATCGTCGAAGAGGCGATGGAACTGGAGCAGGAACGGCTGCTGCAATTCCGCAACGACGCCGACGCGGTGGGCCTGCCGATCAGCCTGACGGCCTGTCACGCCTTCGGCCTCAGTGATTTCCGCGACGTCGTACGCGAGTTCCACCTCAAGCGGGCCGAGGCGCATGTCGACCTCACCAGGGAACTCGGCGGCGAGGTCATGAAACTGCTCCTCGGCGACTGGTTCTGGCGCGCCATGTGGCCCGAGGAGGCGCAGTGGCAGCTGCTGGCCGCCTCGGTCCGGCGGCTCGCGGACTACGCCGAGGCGCGCGGCATCGCGCTCAGCGTCAAACCCGAGCCGATGGAGACCTCCCTGGTCACCGACGTCGACGACCTCGTACGGCTGCTGGACGACGTCGGCTCCCCGGCCCTCCGGGCGAACGTCGACGTGTCCCACCTCGTCGTCGCCGGCGTGGCCGCGTCCGAGGTGGGTCGGCTGCCCGGCCGGGTCAACAGCGTGGACTACTCCGACTCCAACGGCACGTACCACGAACACCTGGTGCCGGGTGAGGGCGTCGCCGACATGGCCGCCTTCACCGAACAGCTGCTCGCCGTCGGCGCCGGCTGGATCGGCGTCGAGGTCGGCCCGTTCTCCGACCCGGAGAACGCCTACGACAAGGTCGGCCGGGCGATGGCCCGGTCCCGCGAGTTCTTCGACACCGCGGCGGCGCGGCGTGTCTGAATCCACCACCCTCCCGGAGGCCCCCGTGGCGAACCCCGAAGACAGCGCGTCCATACCCGCTGACCCGCTCCAGCTCGTCCGCCGGGCGTGGCAGGACGTGCTGGGCGTCGACGACGCGCCCCTGGACACCGGCTTCTTCGAAGCGGGCGGCAACTCGATGCTGCTGGTGATGCTCAGCGACGAGCTGTCCGACCAGACCGGGCGCGAGCTGGAGGTCGCCGAGCTGTTCCGGCACGACACGGTGCGCGCCCAGGCCCGGCTGCTGGACCCGTCGTACGAGCCCGAGGCCCCGGCGCCCGCGGCGGCCCCGGCCGGCCGCGGCCGGCTGCTCGGCAGTGCCCGGCGCGGCCGTACGGACACCGCGGACGCCACCGGCCCGCAGCAGCCGGAAGGGTCCGCCGCGCGATGAACAGTGAGACCGCCGTAGCGGTGGTGGGCGTCGGCTGCCGGTTCCCGGAGGCCGCGACACCGGAGGAGTTCTGGAGCAACCTCGACAAGGGCGTGGTCTCGCTCCGGGACATCCCCGCCGAGGACCTGCGCCGCTGCGGTGTGTCCGCACAGACGGCCGCCGCCCCGGGCTTCGTGACCCGGTCCGGCTGGATCGGGGACCCGGAGCTGTTCGCCGCCGAGTTCTTCGGGTACACCCCCGTCGAGGCCGAGCTGATCGACCCGCAGCAGCGCCTCTTCCTGGAGGCGTGCCGGGAGGGCCTGGAGCGGGCCGGGCACCTGCCGAACGGTGCGCACGGACCGCAGGTCGGTGTGTTCGCCGGGGCGAGCAACAGCTCGTACAACACCCTGCTCCAGTACGCCCGCGCCCGTACGGAAGGCCCCGCCGCCTTCGACGACCTGGCCACCCAGCTGGGCGGCGGCATCGACTTCATGGCGCCCCGGGTCTCCTACAAGCTCGGTCTGCGCGGCCCGTCGCTGGCCGTGCAGACCGCCTGCTCCTCCTCGCTGACCGCCGTGCACTACGCGGTCCTGAGCCTGCTGTCGGAGGAGTGCGACATCGCCCTGGCGGGCGGCAGCGGACTGTCGTACCCGTCCGTCGGGTACCGGTATCAGCCCGGCGGCGTGCTCTCCGAGGACGGCTTCTGCCGCGCCTTCGACATCCGCTCCACCGGCACGGGCGCGGGCTCCGGCATCGGCGTCGTCGTGCTGCGCCGCCTCGCCGACGCGCTCGCCGACGGCGACCCGGTCCTCGCGGTGATCGGCGGCAGCGCGGTCGGCAACGACGGCGCCCACCGGCCCGGCTTCACCGCGCCCAGCCCCGACGGCCTGGCCTCGGTCGTCTCCGCCGCGCTGACGGTGGCCGGGACCGACCCGGCGGACCTGCGGTACGTGGAGGCGCACGGCTCCGGCACGCCCCTGGGCGACCAGGTCGAACTGCGCGGCCTCATCGACGGCCTGCGCGCCGCGGGCGGCCGCGCCGCCGACCGCGGTCACTGCGCGCTCGGCACGGTCAAGGCGAACATCGGGCACGCCGGATCGGCCGCCGGCATCGCCGGCCTGATCAAGGCGGTCCACATCGCCCGTACCGGCCATCTGGTGCCGCACCCGATGTTCGAGCACGCCCGGGACCCCGGTGTCCTCGCCGACAGCCCGTTCCGCGTCCCCACCGAGCTGGAGCGGTGCACCGACGCCGGCCGCCGGGTGCTGGTGAACTCGATGGGCCTGGGCGGCGCCAACGCCTCCGTCGTCCTCGCCCCGCCGCCGGAGCCGGTGCGCCCCTCCGCGCCCGCCCGGCCCGTCGTACGGCTCCAGCTCTCCGCCCGGACCCGTACCGAACTGGACGCGCTCTCCCGCAACCTGGCCGACGAGATCGACCAGGACCGGGCCCCGGCCGGGGACATCGCCCACACCCTGCGCGTCGGACGGCAGGACTTCACCGAGCGCCGGGTGGTCACCGCGGCCCCCGACCGGCTGGCCGCCGCCCTGCGCCTGCCCCGGCCGCCGGCCGCCCGTACGGTCCGCAGCGAGACGCGCCGCCCGGTGCTGGCCGTCACGGCGGCCGGTGAGCACGCCGAGGAGCTGCGCACCGCGCTGCTGGCGGCCCTGGGCCGCCGCACCGAGCAGCACGCCACCGTGCCCGCCGCGCTGCCCGCCGACGCCTACCTCCTGGTCGTCGGCGACGGCGAGAACGGACCCGGCCGGTACGTGCTGCCCGTCGACCCGGCCGAGGACCGTGCCGCCCGGGACGGGCGGATCGCCGCGGCGCTCGCGGACGCCTGGCTGCACGGCGTCCCGGTGGACGCCCGCGCACTCGACGACGGCACCGGCCGCCGCGTCCCGCTGCCCACGTACCCGTTCACCCGGCGCCGCTGTTCGGCCCTGGACGACTCGGTGTTCACCGTGCCGGGCACCGCCGAACCGGTACCGGCGGGCCGGACCGCGGCGAGTGCGCCCACCGGCCTCGAAGGCGAACTGACCGCCCTCTGGGAGGAACTGTTCGGCATCGGCGGCATCGGCCTGCACGACGAGTTCGGCGCCCTCGGCGGCACGTCCCTGCTCGGCCTGCGGATGACGCTCGAAGTGCAGGAGCGGTACGGCACCCTGCTCAACCTCCACCGCACCGGCGGCAGCCGGGCCACCGTCGCCCGCGTCGCCGAGGCGGTCCGCGGAGCCCGTACGGAGGCTGGAGACACCGGCCGTACGGACACCGGCACCACCGGCGAGGCCCCCGCGGCGCACCCCTCCGACGCCGCCCTCATCGATGCCGACCTGGCCCTCGAACTCCCGCCCCTGACGCCGCGCGACACCCCGCCCGGCACGGACGTACTGCTCACCGGCGCCACCGGCTTCGTCGGCGCCTTCCTGCTGCACGAACTCCTGACGGACCCCGGCTACCGCGACAGCCGCGTCTACTGCCTGGTCCGCGCCGACGACGAGGACCACGGCCGCCGGCGCCTGCGCGAGGCCGCCGCCCGCTTCCGGCTCCCCGAGCCCGACCCGGCACGCGTCCACGTCGTCCCCGGCGACCTGCGGGACATCGCCGAGGTGTGCGAGACCTACCGCGACGGCGAACTCGCCCGCCGCACCGGCCACGTCGTGCACTGCGGCGCCCACGTCGTCTTCACCGAGCCGTACGAGGTGCTGCGCCCGGCCAACACCCTGGCCACGTACCACCTCCTCGGCTGGATGCGCCGCCACGGCATCACCGACATCAGCTACATCTCCACCCTCGCCGCCTGCGGCCAGGCCCTCGGCTCCGAAGGCCGGCTGCTGGAACGCCGCGAACAGCCGCTGGACCCCGAGGCCGGCGGCTACGGCATCTCCAAGTGGGTCAGCGAACGCCTCCTCGACAAGGCCGAACGGGACGGGATGCGGGTCCGGGTCTTCCGCCCCGGCCTGATCGGCGGCGACACCACCACCGGCGCCTGCAACGACCTGGACATGCTCTGGCGGCTGGTCGCCGCGTGCCTGGCCGTCGGCGCCCACCCGGCCGACGACATGCCGCTGCCGGTGGCCCCCATCGACCTGGTGGCCCGCGCCGTCGTCCAGCTCGGCCGGGAGCCCGGCTCGGCGGGCCGCGCCTACCACCTGGTCGGCGAGGAAGCCACCACCTTCTCCGCGCTCTTCGCCGAACTGGCCGCGCTCGGCACACCGACCCGCGGCGTACCGGTCGCGGAGTGGGCGCGGCTGGCGGGCCGGCGGGCGCTGGAGACCGGCGACCCGGTGCTGTCCACCATGGCCCTGTACGAGACCCACGACCTGGACACGCCACGGGTGGACGTGGAAGGCCGGCTGTGGGGGGAGTGGCTGCGCGAGCGCGGCCTGAACCCCCGCCTGGACGGCGAACGGGCCCTGCGGGCCCTGCGCCACCTCGCCGGACACCCCACCTTCGCGGCCTTGTTGACCGATGTGACGGAAGGCGCCTGACCCAGTGACCACCGACGGAACGACGGACGGGACGACGATGGACGACGGATGGGGCGACGGCCGGCTGGCCGTCGTCGGCGCCGGGGTCATGGGCACCGCGCTGGCCACGCTCGCCGTGGGCCGCGGCCTCCCGGTGCTGCTGATCGACGTGTCCGAGGACCGGCTGGAGCGCGCCTTCGGCGCGGTACGCCAGCAGCTGCGGCACGCCCGGATGCTGGGCAAGCTGCCCAAGGGCCCGGACGGTGAACTGACCCTGAGCACCTCGTACGACCAGCTGGACACCGCGGCGGCCGTCATCGAGGCGGTCACCGAGACCACCGACGCCAAGGTCAAGGCGCTCGGCGCCGTCTCGGCGGCGGTCCGCCCCGGCACACTGATCGCCTCCAACACCTCGGCCGTACCGGTCGACGAGCTGGCGGGCTACACCCAGCACCCGGCGGACGTCGTCGGCACCCATTTCATGAACCCGCCCTACCTGATCAGGGCGGTCGAGGTGATCCGCGGCCCGCGCACCGGCGACGCGGCGATGGCGGCGCTGGACCGGCTGCTGACCGCGCTGGACCGGGAGGCCATCGTCGTCGGCGACGGCCCCGGCTTCGTCTCCAACCGCATCCTGATGCGGGTGATCAACGACGCGGCCCGGCTGGTCGCCGAGGGCCGCGCCTCCGCCGAGAACGTGGACCGCGTCTTCACCGGCTGCTTCGGGCACCGTACGGGCCCGCTGGCCACCGCGGACCTGATCGGCCTGGACAACATCGTCGACACCCTCAAGGTGCTGCACGACCGCACCGGCGACGACGGATACCTCGCCTGCGACCTGCTCCTGGACAAGGTGCGGGCCGGCGACTTCGGCCACAAGACCGGCAACGGCTTCTATTCCTACGGAGGAACGCGCGCATGACCACCGTCGACCATCAGACCGCCACGGCGACCGGGCCCGAGGACGTACAGCAGCGCCTGGTGGCGTTCCTCGGCTCCCGCACCGGCGGCGACTGGGACCTGGACCAGGACCTGTTCGCCTCCGGGGCGTTCTCCTCGCTGTTCTCCCTGGAACTGCTCCAGCACGTCGAGCAGGAGTTCCAGGTCACCGTCGAGGGCGACGACCTCACCCTGGACAACTTCCGTACCGTGCCGGCCATCACCGCACTGGTCCAGCGGCTGCGCGGCGAAGGAGCGGCGGGGCAGTGACGGCACAGGCGACCGCGGACGACCGGGCCGCGCTCGGCGACCTCGTCGGCGACCGCGCCGAGGAGTGGGACCTGACCGGCCGGATCCCCGCGGAGACGGTACGGGAGGCGTCCCGGCGCGGACTGCTGTGCGCGCAGGTCGCCACGGAACACGGCGGCCTGGGCCTGGACAGCCGCGCCAACGGCGAGCTGACCGCGCACGCCGGGTCCCTGTGCAGCTCCCTGCGGTCGCTGATGACCTCGCAGGGCATGGCCGCCTGGACCGTGCAGCGCTTCGGCACCGCCGCGCAGCGCGGCACGTTCCTGCCCCGGCTCACCGGGGGCGAGACGGCCGGCGTCGCGTTCTCCGAGAGCGGCGCGGGCAGCGACCTGTCGGCGATGCGCACCGAGATCCGCCGCGACGGTGACACCGTGCACGTCACCGGCGCGAAGGTCTGGGTGACCGGCGCCGCCTACGCGAGCCTGCTGGTGGTCTTCGGGACGTACGGCTCCGGCGCGGCCGTGGTGGTCGTACCGGCAGACGCGCCGGGCGTACGGATCGAGCGGGTGCCGGACCCGATGGGCTGCCGGGCCGCCGGCCACGCCGACGTACACCTCGACGACGTCCGTGTACCGGCGGACCACCTGCTGTCCGGCGCGGGCCTGCCGGTCACCCTGCTCGCCACCGCCGCGCTCACCTACGGGCGGCTCTCGGTCGCCTGGGGCTGCGCGGGCATCCTGCGCGCCTGCCTGGACAGCGCGGCGGCGCACACGCGGACCCGGGAACAGTTCGGCAAGCCGCTCGCCGACCACCAGCTCATCGCCCGGCACCTGGCCGAACTGGCCGTCGCCGAGCAGATCGCGCTGCGCTGCTGCGAGCACGCCAGCCTCTGCTGGGACGAGAACCGGCCGGAACTGGGCACCCAGGCCGTCGTCGCCAAGTACGTCGCCTCCCGGGAAGCCACCCAGGGCGCCGCCACGGCCGTCCAGGTACTGGCCTCCCGCGGGGCGCGCGACGGCCACCCGGTGGCGCGGGCCTACCGCGACGCCAAACTCATGGAGATCATCGAGGGCAGCACGGAGATCAGCCAGCTGCTCCTCGCGGACCACGTACGGACGGGCCGGGGATGACGACGACGGACACGGGCAGCAGCACGGACACGGCCGTCGGGGTGGGGGCGGTGCACTGCCTCCTGCCCGACGAGCTGGTGCCCGTCGAGAAGCTCGACGAGTTCGCCGGACTGCCACGCGAAGAGGCGGAGTTCGCGCGCGACTGCGGCATCCGTACGGTCGGCCGGTTCGCCGGCGAACCGTCGGCCGCCGCCCTCGCGGCACAGGCCGTACGCGAACTGCGCGAGCGGGACGCCGCGGCCCCGGACCCCGACGTCCTGGTGGTGGTCGGCGCCCGCGCCCCCGAGGTGCTGCTCGGCTCCGAGTCCGGCCGCATCGCGAAGGAGGCCGGGCTCACCTCGGCCTTCTCCTTCGTCCTGGACGGCCTGGGTTGTACGGGCTCCAGCGCGGCCTGGGCCCTCGCCAGGGACCTGCTCGCCGCCGACCCGGCCCGGCAGTCCGTCATGATCACGCACGCCAGCCGCCCGGTCGCCCTGGACCGGGTGCGTCACCCGGTCACCGTCGTCGGCGACGGCGCCTTCGCCATGACCCTGGTACGCGGCGGCCGGCCGGTGCTGCGCGCCCACCGCCAGCACACCGACGGCCGGTTCCACGACCTGCTCCAGGTCGACTACAAGAACGCCCCCTGGTACGAGTGGCGCGAGGAGGTCAGCTCCGCCGACCGCTACCGCTTCGAACTGGCCCTGCACAGCCAGCAGCACCTCAAGCGCCTGGTCGGGGAGGTGCTGGAGGACGCGGGCGTGGCGCGGCAACAGGTCGCCGCCACCCTCATGCAGAACGTCACCGCACCCGCCTTCCAGTTCTACGAGACCCTGCTCGGCCTGCCCGTCCACCCGGTCTGCACCGCACACCTCCAGGCGTACGGCCACACCGGCGCCATGGACGTGGTGCTCAACCTCGACCGGCTGCTGACCCGCGGGGAACTGGCGCCCGGCGACCTCGTCCTCGTCCTGAACAACAGCCCCGTCGCGGCCTGGGCCGCGACCCTCTGGGAGGTATGACCGGCATGGCGGGCACCACGACGGCGGAGATGATGGACACCCCGGACGACGCGGCGGAGACGGCCGCGCTGCCGGCGGTGAAGTGCCTGGTCTGGGACCTGGACAACACCCTGTGGCAGGGAACCCTGCTGGAGAACGACGAACCGGTCCTGCGGCCCGGCGTCCTGGCGACGCTGCAAGCCCTCGACGAGCGCGGCATCCTCCAGTCGGTGGCCAGCCGCAACGAGTACGGCGACGCCTGGGCCCGGCTGGAAAGCCTCGGCGTCGCCGAGTACTTCGTCCTGCCGCACATCGGCTGGGGCCGCAAGTCCGACGCCGTACGCGCCGTCGCCGAGCAGCTGAACTTCGCGCAGAACACCATCGCGTTCATCGACGACCAGCACACCGAGCGCGCCGAGGTGACGTACCACCTGCCGGACGTACGCTGCTACGACGCCCCGGAAGCGGCCGGCCTGCCGGACCTGCCGGACTTCGCGCCCACCGTCACCAGCGACGCACGCCGCCGCCGGGCCATGTACCAGGAGAAGTTCCGGCGGGAGGCCGCCCAGAGCGGGTTCAACGGCCCGGACGAAGACTTCCTGCGCACCCTGGACATGCGGATGCGCATCGCCCGCGCCCACGAGGACGACCTCGCGCGCGTCGAGGAACTGACCCTGCGCACCAGCCAGATGAACGCCACCGGCGTCCACTACTCGGACGCCGACCTGCGCGCCCTGCTCACCGACCCGGACCACGAGGTGCTGATCACCACCGTCGAGGACCGCTTCGGCTCGCACGGCGCGGTCGGCGTGGCCCTGCTGGCGCGGCAGCCGGGCAGCTGGCGCCTGAAGCTGCTCGCCACCTCCTGCCGGGTGGTCAACTTCGGCATCGGCACCCAGCTGCTGCGCTGGACCGCCGACCAGGCCCACCGGGCCGGGGTGCACCTGGAGGCCGACTTCCGGCGCACCGAACGCAACCGGATCATGGAGGTCGCGTACCGGTTCGCGGGCTTCGACTCCAAGCCCTGTGCGTGCCAGGACGGCCGGGACACGGCCGCGGACGCCCCGGCGGACGTCCAGCGCCTGCACCTGGTCCCGCAGCGGCAGACCGCCCCGACGACGCTGACCGTGGCCGGCCCCGCCCTGTGGTCCGGCGACGGCACCGAGCAACCGTGGGCATGACGGACGGGGCCGCGACGGGCCCCGGCCGGGGCGCCTTCGGCCGGCTGTGGGCGTCCACCGCGGTCTCCGCGCTGGGCGACGGCGTACGGCTGACCGCCCTGCCGCTGCTCGCCCTCTCGCTCACCACCGACCCGCTGCTGATCTCCCTGGTGACGGTCGCCAACTGGCTGCCGCTGCTGCTGTCGCCGCTGGCCGGAGTCTGGGCGGACCTGGCCGACCGGCGCGCGCTGCTGATCGGCGTCGACCTGATGCGCGCGGCCGCGGTCCTGGTCCTCACGCTGACGGTGGTCACCGGCGTGGTGAGCCTGCCGGTGGTCTGCGCGGTGGCGGCGGTGCTCGGGCTGGGCGAGACGGTGCACATCGTCGCGTCCCAGTCGTACCTGCCGATGGTGGTGGACACCGGCCGGCTCGCCGCCGCCAACGGGCGCCTCCACGTGGCCCAGCTGATCTTCCGCGACTCCGCCGGGCAGCCGCTCGGCAGCCTCGCCTTCGCCGCCGGAGCGGGCCTGCCGTTCCTGATCGACGGGGTGTCGTTCCTGTTCGGTGTGGCCCTGCTGGTCACCCTCCCGCGGTTTCCCGGGCCGTCCGCGGGCCGTAAGGAGCCAGGTGCCGCGCCGCGCTGGCGCACCATGATCCTGGACGGCGTACGGCTGCTCCGCGCCGACCGGCTGCTGGCCACCCTCGCGGGCATGCTCGGCGCGCTGAACTTCTTCATGGGCGTCACCGGAACGCTCGAAGTCCTCTACGTCGTGCGCTGGCTGGGCCTGCCGGAAGCCGCCTTCGGCGTGTTCCTGGCCGTCGGCGCGCTCGGCGGCATCGCCGGCGGGCTGCTCAACGCGCGGCTGGCCGACCGGTTCGGCACCTTCCCGGCCGCGCTCGGCGGCATGGTCCTGATGGGCGTCGCGATGCTGCTGACCGGCCTGGTGCGGCACCCGCTCGTGGCGGCCGCCGGCTTCGCCCTGATGGCGCTCGGCGCCGCCGTCTACCAGGCGCTGACCGTCTCCTTCCGCCAGGCCACCACCCCACCCGACCAGCTGGGCCGGCTCAACGGCGTCTACCGGCTGGTGGGCACCGGCACCATCCCGCTGGGCGCGCTGGCGGGCGGCGCGGTGGCCAAGCTGGTCCAGGTCAACGTCCCGTACATGGCCGCCGGAGCCGGTGTGCTGCTGCTGTTCGCGGCGGTCGCGCGCCCGGTCGTACGCATGGGATCGGTGCAGGAGCAGCGAGCCGGGGCCCCGGAGACACCCGCGGGGGCCGCTCCGTGAGCCACCCGCCCGCCGGGAGCCGTGCCGCCGCTCCGCCCGCCCCACCGCCCACCGCTCAGCCCGACCCTGTGGAGCCTGCCTTGGAAGACCGCACCCTCTACCAGTGGTTCGCCGACTCCGCCCGCCGGTGGCCGGACGCCCCGGCCCTCGAACTGGGCGAGCGGACCCTGTCCTACGGTGAACTGCACCGCAGGGCGCTGGCCCTGGCGGCCCGCATCCTCGACGGGCAGCCCGCCACCGGCGGGCCCGCGCGCCCGCCGGCCCGGATCGCGCTGGTCGCCTCCCGCACGGTCGCCGCGTACGTCGCGTACCTGGCCGTACAGCGCCTCGGCTCCTCCGCCGTCCCCCTCAACGCCGACCACCCGCTGCCCCGCAACCTCGACATCGCGGCCCGCGCCGGGGTCGGCGCCGTGCTCGTCGGCGAGGAGCACCGCGACACGTTCGCCGACCTGCCCGGGGACTTCCGGCCGGTGGTGACCGTCGTACCGGCGGACGGCGACGGCCTCCCCGAGCCGCCCGCGGACGCCCTGCCCGCGCACCCCGGCGACCCGGAGGACGAGGCGTATCTGCTGTTCACCTCCGGCTCGACCGGCCGCCCCAAGGGCGTGCCGATCCGCCACCGCAACGTCTCCCCGTACGTGGCGTACAACATCGACCGCTACGAGGCCGGCCCCGGCTGCCGGATGTCGCAGACGTTCGGCCTGACCTTCGACCCGTCCGTGTACGACCTGTTCGTCGCGTGGGGCTCCGGCGCCACCGTCGTGGTACCGGACCAGGACGAGCTGTACCGGCCCGTGGACTACGTGGTGCGCCGCCGCCTCACCCACTGGTTCTCCGTACCGTCCCTGGTCACCACCGCCGAGCGGTACGGCAACCTGCCGCTCGGCCGGGTCACCACGCTGCGCCACAGCTGCTTCAGCGCGGAGCCGGTCACCGCGCAGCTGACCGCGCGCTGGCACGAGGTCGCGCCCGGCAGCCGTATCCACAACCTGTACGGGCCGACCGAACTGACCATCACCTGCACCGACCACGAACTCGCCGACGCGGGGGCCGCCGCGGCGGGCAGCGCCAACGGCACGGTGCCCATCGGCGGGCCGTACCCGCACATGGAAGCGGTCCTGCTGGACGAGGACGGGCAGCCCTGCGACGACGGCGAACTGTGCGTACGCGGCGCCCAGCGCTTCGACGGCTACCTGGACCCGGCCGACAACGCCGGACGGTTCGTCCGCCACGAGCCGGGCGCGCCCGCCGTCTCGTACGACGGCACCGGACCGCTCACCCGCGCCCACTGGTACCGCACCGGCGACCGGGTCCGCCGGGAGGACGGCCGGCTGGTGCACCGCGGCCGGCTGGACAACCAGGTCAAGATCATGGGGCACCGGGTGGAACTGGGCGAGGTGGAGGCCGCGATGCGGCGCCACCCCGAGGTGACCGAGGCGGCCGTGGTGGTCGTGACGGTCAAGGACGAGGTGCGCCTGCTCGGCGCCTACCTGGGCAAGGAGATGCGGGCCCACGAGTTCAGCCACTGGCTGCGGCAGCACGTCCCGCTGCACATGGTGCCGCGCCGCATCTGCCGCCTGGAGGAACTGCCGCACAACGACAACGGCAAGCTGAACCGCCGGCGGCTCGCCGAGCTGCTGGCGTGAGGGGTTGCGGTCAGGTGCTCCGGCCCAGGTCAGCGGGGGTTTCCGGATCGGTGTGCGGGACCGCCGCGCCGATCCGGGGCCGCGCCGTGCTCACCACGGCGGCGACGGCGTCCCGGCGCGCGTCGGTGTGGTCGAGCACGTACAGGTCGCCGTGGCGGGACGGGTTCCGCTGGGGACCGACCGTGGCTTCCGCGTCGGGCAGGCCCGAGAGGTCCACGGCGGCCAGCCCGCCCAGCGTGGTCCGGCCCAGCTTGACGAAGCACTCCTTGCGGACCCACTGGCGCAGGAAGTACGCGTCCGGATCGGCGTGTTCGCGCATCGCCGCCCGCTCGGCCGTACTCAGCACCCGGCCCGCCGCGCCCCGCACGCTGTCCGGCAGCGTCCGCCGCTCCACGTCCACGCCGACCGGCGCGTGGCCCGCCGCGGCGGCCACCACACCCGTCGTGTGCGACAGGCTCACGTACACCTGCGGCAGTCCGGCGAGGCCCGGCCTGCCGTGCTCGTCGGAGCCGCAGCCGGGGCAGCGCTGTTCCAGTACGAGGGAGCCTGCCGACCGGTCCAGCAGCCGGGCGGCGCAGAGCCGCACCAGGACGTGCGCGGCGATGAAGTCGGCCCGCAGGGCCGGAGTCAGGAACGCGCCGGCGCGCCGCCGCTCCACGCCGGTGAGCAGCCGCTCGTACGCCGGGACCGCCCCGAGCACCTCGTCCGTACCCGCCACCACCGCCAACGGCTGTCCGCTCTCCACGGAGATCACCTTTCCAGAGCGGCCACGCACCGGGCAAGGCGCCCGAGTCGCCGCATCCGTAACCGCTCCCGCACCCGCTTTCGCACCTTTTGAACGGCCCGCTCCAGGCGTCGGCCGACGAGTGGAGGACCAGTGAACGACATGACGCAGGCGGCGGTTTCCACCGCGCCCTTCCCGGAACTCTTCGCCCGTCAGGCGGCGCGCACCCCGGACGCCACGGCGCTGGTCTTCGAGGACGCGGCGCTGTCGTACCGGGAACTGGACGCGCGGGCCAACCGCCTGGCGCACTGGCTCGCCGAACGGGGCGTCGGCCCGGAGACCCGGGTGGCGCTGGTCCTGCCGCGCTCGGTGGAGCTGGCGGTGGCGCTGCTCGGCGTCCTGAAGGCGGGCGGCGCGTACGTACCCGTCGACCCGGAGTACCCGCGGGCGCGCCGCGCCTTCATCCTCGACGACGCGGCCCCCGTCCTCGTCCTCGACGAGACGACCCTGCCCCGCGACCTGTCCGGCCGCCCCGCGACCGGCCCCGGCACGCGGCTCACCCCGCGCCACGCCGCGTACGTCATCTACACGTCCGGCTCGACGGGCGTCCCGAAGGGCGTCGTCGTCTCCCACGCGGGCCTCGCCGGGCTGGCCGCCGCGCACGCCGAGCGGTTCGCGGTGACGGCCGGGAGCCGCGTCCTGCAGTTCGCCTCGCCCAGCTTCGACGCGTCCGTCGCGGAGATCTGCGTCGCCTGGCTGACCGGCGCCGCCCTCGTCATGGCCCCCGCCGCCCGCCTGCTGCCCGGCGCGGGCCTCGCGGAACTGGTCGCCGAGCAGCGCGTCACCCACGCCACGCTGCCGCCGTCCGTGCTGGCGGCGCTCCCGCCGCACACCACCCTCCCGGAGATCACCACGCTGGCGGTCGCGGGCGAGGCCTGCCCGCCCGACGTGGTCGAACGCTGGTCGGCGGGCCGGCGCCTGGTCAACGCGTACGGCCCGACGGAGACCACAGTGTGCGCGACGGTGGGCGAGCCGCTGTCCGGCCGCGTGGTGCCCGCGCTCGGCACGCCGATCGCCGACGTACGCCTGTACGTCCTCGACGCGTCGCTGCGCCCGGTGCCGGACGGCGCCACCGGCGAGCTGTACGTCACCGGCAGCGGCCTGGCCCGCGGCTACCTCGGGCGTTCCGGGCTGACGGCGGAGCGGTTCGTGGCCTGCCCGTTCGGTCCGGCGGGCGCGCGGATGTACCGCACCGGCGACCTGGCGCGCCGCCGGGACGACGGCGGACTGGAGTTCGTCGGCCGCGCCGACGACCAGGTCAAGGTACGCGGCCACCGCGTCGAGCCGGGCGAGGTCGAGCAGGTGCTCGGCGCCCACCCGGCGGTCGGGCAGGCCGTGGTCGCCGCCCGCGAGGACCGGCCCGGCGACGTACGCCTGGTCGGCTACGTCGTACCGGCCGACGGCCCCGCGCCGGACACCGGGGCCGACGACCACCAGGTCGGCGAGTGGCAGGAGATGCACGACCTGGTCTACGCCGACGAGGCCAAGGCGCAGGACGACGAGCCGCCGTTCGGCGAGGACTTCAGCGGCTGGAACAGCAGCTACGACGGCACGGCGATCCCCGTGGAGGAGATGCGCGACTGGCGCGCCGAGACCGTACGGCGCATCCTCGACCTCAAGCCGCGCCGGGTGCTGGAGATGGGCGTCGGCAGCGGCCTGCTGCTGTCGCGGGTGGCGCCCGCCTGCGAGGCGTACTGGGGAGCGGACTTCTCCGCCCCGGCCGTCGAGCGGCTGCGCCGCCAGGTCGCCGCCGTACCGGAGCTGGCCGGCAAGGTCGAGCTGAGCTGCCGGCCCGCCGACGTCACCGAGGGCCTGCCCACCGGGTACTTCGACACCATCGTGATCAACTCGGTCACCCAGTACTTCCCCAACGCCGCCTACTTCCTGCGCGTCCTGCGCAACGCCGTCGACCTGCTGGCCCCCGGCGGCCGGGTCTTCGTCGGCGACCTCCGCAACCGGCGGCTGCTCCGCCTCTTCCGTACGGCCGTCGAGCTGCACCGCGCCGGCGCGGACACCGAGCCGGGCGCCCTCGGCGCGGTCATCGACCAGAGCGTCCGGCTGGAGAAGGAACTCCTGGTCGACCCGGACTTCTTCGCCGCGCTGCCCGCCGAACTGCCGGACGTGACGGGCACCGGCCTCCAGCTCAAGGGCACCCGCCACCACAACGAGCTGACCCGCCACCGCTACGACGCCGTGCTGCACAAGCGGCCCGCCCGTACGGTCTCCTTCGCCGACGTCCCGGCTCTCGTCTGGGGCCGGGACGTCACCGGCGAAGCCGGCCTCGAACAGGCCCTGCGCGACCGGCCCGGACAGCGGCTGCGCCTGACCGGGGTGCCCAACCCGCGCCTGGCGGGCGAGGCGGCGGCCGAGGCCGCCGTCACGGCGGGCCTGCCGGTGACCGAGGCCCGCGCCCGGCTGGCCGCCACCGGAGCCGTCACCGAAGCCGCCGACGCCGCTACCGACGCCTCCGCCGGAGCCGAGCCGGAGCAGCTCACCGGACTGGGCGCCCGCCTCGGCCTGTGGACGGCCGTCACCTGGGCACCGGACAGCCCGGCAGGCCGGTACGACGTGCTCTTCGCACCGCCGGAGGACCTGGCCACGGCGGTCCCCGTCGGCCTCTGCCGCCCCGCCGGAGACCTCGCCGGCCCCCTCGCGGACCACACCACCGACCCCGGCGCGGCCCTGAACACCGCAGCCCTGGTCACCGACCTCCACCGGTACCTGCGCGACCGGCTGCCCGCCCACCTCGTCCCGTCCGCCCTCGTCGCACTGGACACCCTGCCCCTGACGCCCAACGGCAAGGTCGACCGCGCCGCGCTGCCCGCGCCCGGCCCGGCCCACCTCGGCGACGGGACCGGCGGCCGGGCGCCGCGCACCCCGCGCGAGGGCGTGCTGTGCGAGCTGTACGCCGACATCCTCGGCGTGCCGCAGGTCGGCATCGACGACAACTTCTTCACCCTGGGCGGCCACTCACTGCTCGCCACCCGCCTGATCGGCCGCATCCGCACCGCCCTGGACGTGGACCTGCCGATCACCGCCGTGTTCGAGGCGCCCACGGTCGCCGCGCTCGCCGAGCACGTCGACGCCGCCGCCTCCGGGAGCCGCCCGGCCCTGCGGCCCATGCCGCGCCCCGAGGTGCTGCCGCTGTCGTACGCCCAGCGCCGCCTGTGGTTCCTGCACCGGCTGGAGGGCCCGAGCGCCACGTACAACGTCCCGACGGCGCTGCACCTGTCCGGCGAGCTGGACCACGACGCGCTGCGCGCCGCGCTGGGCGACCTGCTCGCCCGGCACGAGAGCCTGCGCACGGTCTTCCACGAGACGGCCACCGGCACCCCGCGCCAGGTCGTCCTCGGCACCGCCGAGCCGGACGGCCTGCCGTCCGTGTTCTCCGTGGTGCGGACCGGCCCCGACGACGTACGGCACCTGCTTCACGAGGCCACCCGCCACGCCTTCGACATCGCCGCCGAACTGCCGCTGCGCGCCACGCTGTTCCAGGTCGCGCCCGACGAACACGTGCTGCTGCTGTTGCTGCACCACATCGCCGGTGACGGCTGGTCGTCGGCGCCGCTCTCGCGCGACCTGGCGGAGGCGTACGACGCGCGCCGCCAGGGCCGTGCGCCGCAGTGGTCGCCGCTGCCGGTCCAGTACGCCGATTACACCCTCTGGCAGCGCGACTTTCTCGGCGGCCCCGAGGACCCGGCCAGTGTCCAAGCGCGGGAACTCGCTTATTGGACACGGCAGCTGAATGGCATCCCCGAAGAGATCGCGCTCCCTTACGACCGCCCGCGCCCCCGGCGCGCGACGTACCGGGGCGACGCGCTCGACCTGGAACTGCCCGCCGCACTGCACCAGAACCTGCACGCCCTGGCACGCGACACCGGCACCAGCCTGTTCATGATCGTGCAGGCGGGCCTGGCTGCCCTGCTCACCCGCCTCGGCGCTGGCACCGACATCCCGGTCGGCAGCCCCGTCGCGGGCCGCACCGACCAGGCCCTGGACGACCTGGTGGGCTTCTTCGTCAACACCCTCGTACTGCGTACGGACACCTCCGGCAACCCGACCTTCCGCGACCTGCTGCGCCGCGTCCGCGACACCGACCTGGCCGCCTGGTCCCACCAGGACCTGCCGTTCGAGCAGCTGGTGGAAGCCCTCAACCCGGTACGGTCGGCGGGCCGGCAGCCCCTGTTCCAGGTGGTCGCCGCCGTGCAGAACGCCCCCGAGGGCGGCTTCGACCGGCTCGGCGTCCGGACCCGCACCGAGCTGATCAGCACCGGCACCGCCAAGTACGACCTCTTCTTCAGCCTCTGGGAGCGCCAGAGCCCGCAGGGCGAACCATGCGGCCTGGACGGCTTCGTGGAGTTCAGCACCGACCTCTTCGACCGCTCCACGGTCGCCACCCTCGCCGCCCAGCTCGTCCGCGTCCTGGAGACGGCCGCCGCCACGCCGGACGTGCCCCTCGCGCACCTCGACGTACTGACCACCGAGGAGCACGAGCGGCTGCGGCGCGATGCCTCGGCCGCCCGTCCGGCGGTGCGGCACAGCACGCTGCCCGGACTGTTCGCGGAGCAGGTGGCGCGCACCCCCGAGGCCACGGCGCTGGTCTTCGAGGACGTCTCGCTCTCGTACACGGAACTGAACGCCCGCGCCAACCGCCTGGCCCACTGGCTGACCGGCCAGGGCGTCGGCCCGGAGGCGCTGGTGGCCGTGGCGCTGCCGCGCTCGGCCGAGCTGGCGGTGGCGCTGCTCGCCGTCCTGAAGGCGGGCGGCGCATACGTGCCCGTCGACCCGGACTACCCCGCCGAGCGGCGTGCCTTCGTCCTGGCCGACGCCGCGCCCGCCCTCGTCCTGGACGCCGAGGCGATGCGCCGGGCTCTGGCGGACCTGTCGGCGTATCCGGACACCGACCCCGCGACCGGGCTCCGCCCGTCCCACCCGGCGTACGTGATCCACACCTCCGGTTCGACGGGCACGCCCAAGGGCGTCGTCGTCTCCCACACCGGCCTCGCCGCGCTGGCAACCTCGCAGGCCGAACGCTTCGCGGTGACGGGGGAGAGCCGGGTGCTCCAATTCGCCTCCCCGAGCTTCGACGCTTCGGTCTCCGAGATGTGCGTGACCTGGCTGGCGGGCGCCGCCCTGGTCATGGCGCCGGGGGAGCGGCTGCTGCCGGGCGCCGGGCTGGAGGAACTGCTCGCGGAGCAGCGCGTCACGCACGCCACCCTGCCGCCGTCGGTCCTCGCCGCCCTGCCGCCGCAGGCGACCCTGCCCGGCGTCGTCTCGCTGGTGGTGGCGGGCGAGGCCTGCCCCGCCGACCTCGTGGAACGGTGGTCGTCCGGGCGCCGCATGGTCAACGCGTACGGCCCGACCGAGGCCACGGTGTGCGCGACGGTGGGCGAGCCGCTGTCCGGCCGCGTGGTGCCCTCGCTCGGCGCGCCGATCGGCGACGTACGGCTGTTCGTGCTCGACGCACTGCTACGGCCGGTGCCGGACGGCGCCGCGGGGGAGCTGTACCTCGCGGGTTCCGGCCTGGCCCGCGGCTACCTCGGACGTTCCGCGCTGACCGCGGAGCGGTTCGTGGCCTGCCCGTTCGGGCCCACGGGCGCGCGGATGTACCGCACCGGCGACCTGGTACGACGCCGCGGTGACGGCGACCTGGAGTTCGTCGGCCGCGCCGACGACCAGGTCAAGGTACGCGGCCACCGCATCGAGCCGGGCGAGGTCGAGCAGGCGCTCGCCGCCCACCCGGCGGTACGGCAGGCCGCCGTGGCGGCGCGCGCCGACCGCACCGGCGACCTCCGCCTGACCGGCTACGTCGTGCCCGCCGAGGACGCCGCCCGGCAGACCCTCGCCGCCGGCCTCCGCCGCGACCTGCTCGCCCGGCTCCCCGAACACCTGGTGCCGTCCGTGATCACGGTGCTCGACGCGCTGCCACTGACCCCGAACGGCAAGGTGGACCGCAAGGCGCTGCCCGCCCCCGACCCGGCCCGTACCGGAGCCGACACGGGCGGCCGGGCGCCGCGCTCGCCGCAGGAGGAGATCCTGTGCGAGCTGTACGCCGACCTCCTCGGCGTCCCGAGCGTCGGCATCGACGACAGCTTCTTCGCCCTCGGCGGCCACTCGCTGCTCGCCACCCGCCTGGTCAGCCGTGTCCGCGCGGTCCTCGGCGTGGAACTGCCCATCGCCGCCCTCTTCGAGGCCCCCACCGTCGAGGCCCTGGTCGAACGCCTCGGCCTGTCCACCGCGCGCACCCGCAGCGCCCTGCGGCCCATGCCGCGCCCCGAGGTGCTGCCGCTGTCGTACGCCCAGCGCCGCCTGTGGTTCCAGTACCGCCTCGAAGGCCCCAGCCCCACCTACAACATCCCCCTCATGCTGCGCATCGCGGGCCCGGTGGACGAGGACGCCCTGCGCGCCGCGCTGGCCGACCTGCTCGCCCGGCACGAAAGCCTGCGCACGGTCTTCCGCGAGACCGGCGGCACCCCACAGCAGGTGATCCTCGATCCGGCCACCGACCCCGGCGCCTTCGACATCCTCACCGTCACCGAGGACGTCCCCGGCGACCCGGAGGCGTTCCGCGCCCTCCTGAAGGAAGGCGCCCGGCACCGCTTCGACCTGACCGCCGACCTGCCGCTGCACGTGAAGCTCTTCCGTGCGGGACCGGACGAGACCGTGCTGCTCCTGCTGCTCCACCACGTCGCCGGTGACGGCTGGTCGATGGCGCCGCTCTCCCGCGACGTGGCCACGGCGTACGACGCGCGCCGCGCCGGACGGGCCCCGCAGTGGACCCCGCTGCCCGTCCAGTACGCCGATTACACCCTCTGGCAGCGGGACCACCTCGGCGACCCCGAGGACACCGACAGCGTCTACGGACGCCAGATCGCCTACTGGCGCGACCAGTTGAAGGGCCTCCCCGAAGAGATCGCGCTGCCCTTCGACCGCCCCCGCCCGCAGCGCGCCTCCTTCCGCGGCGACTCGATCACCTGGGAGATCCCCGCCAAGCTGCACCAACGCCTGCACACCCTCGCGGGCGAGACCGGCACCAGCCTCTACATGGTGCTCCAGGCGGGCCTGGCCACCCTGTTCACCCGGCTCGGCGCCGGCACCGACATCCCGCTCGGCAGCCCCGTCGCGGGCCGTACCGACCAGGCCCTCGACGATCACATCGGCTTCTTCGTCAACACCCTCGTGCTGCGGACGGACACCTCCGGCGACCCGACCTTCCGCGAACTGCTCCAACGCGTACGCAGCACCGCCCTCGCCGGCTGGGCCCACCAGGACCTGCCCTTCGAGCAACTCGTCGAAGCCCTCAACCCGGTCCGCTCGGCGGCCCGCAACTCCCTCTTCCAGACCATGCTCACCCTCGACAACGCGCCCGAAGGTGAGTTCACCCTCGGCGGCCACGCCGCCCACACCGAACCCGTCCACGTCGACGCCGCCCGCTTCGACATGTCCGTCTTCCTGACCGAACGGCGCGGCGCGCACGGCGAACGCCCCGGCATGGACGGCGCGATCGAATACAGCACCGACCTCTTCGACCGGCGTACGGTCGAGGCGCTGGCCGCCCGGTTCGTCGCCCTGCTCGACGCGGTGACCGCCGACCCCGACCGGTCACTGGCCCACCTCGACGTGCTGACCGCCGACGAACGGGCCCTGCTGCTCGGCGAGGTCAACGCCACCGACCGGCCGGTCCGGCGCACCTCCCTCGCCGAGGCGTTCCAGGCCAGGGCGGCCGAGACCCCGGACGCGCCCGCCCTCACCTTCGACGGCGCGACCCTCACCTACGCCCAGCTGAACGCCCGCGCCAATCGCCTCGCCCGGCACCTGACCAGCGCGTACGCAGTCGGCGCCGAGAGCCGCGTCGCCGTCCTGCTGGACCGCTCCGCCGACCTGGTCGTCGCGATCCTCGCCGTCCTCAAGGCGGGCGGCGTGTACGTACCGCTCGACAAGCGCTACCCGGCCGCCCGGATGCGGCTGATCGCGGCCGAGACCGAAGCGGTCGTGGTCCTCACCCAGCGGGACCTGCCGGCCGCCGCCTACCTCCCCGGCGTCCCCGCCCTCGCCGTCGACGCCTGCGCGGAGACGGTGGCAGACCTCCCCGGCACCGACTTCGCCGCTCCCGCCGCGTACGCCGACTCCGTCGCGTACGTCATGTACACCTCCGGCTCGACCGGCGCGCCCAAGGGCATCGCCGTCACCCAGGGCGACGTGGTGGCCCTGGCCGCCGACCACTGCTGGGCCGAGGACGCCCCGGACGGCGCCCGGCACACCGTGCTCGGCCACGCCTCCACCGCCTTCGACGCCTCCACCTTCGACCTGTGGGTACCGCTCCTGAACGGCGGCCACCTGGTCATGGCCCCGCCCGGCGACCTCACCCCGGACGATTACCGCGACCTGCTCACCACCCACCACATCACCGCGGTCCTCCTCACCACCGCCCTGTTCAACCTGCTCGCCGAGGAGTGCCCCGGCGCGCTCGCGGGCGTACGGCAGGTCTGGACGGGCGGCGAAGCGGCCTCCCCGTCCGCCGTACAGAAGATCCTCAACGCCTGCCCGGACACCCGCGTCTGCAATGTCTACGGGCCCACCGAGGTCACCATGTCGGCGACGTACCACGCGATGCGGGCACCGCGGCGGGTCGCCGGAACGGTCCCCATCGGCCGCCCCATGGACAACATGCGCGTCTACGTCCTCGACAGTGCCCTGCGCCCCGTCGCCCCCTCGGTGACCGGCGAACTGTACGTCGGCGGCACCGGCCCGGCCCGTGGCTACCTGAACCGCCCCGGCCTCACCGCCGAACGCTTCGTCGCCGACCCCTTCGGCGCACCCGGCGCCCGCATGTACCGCACCGGCGACCTGGTCCGCTGGACCCCGGACGGCCAACTCGACTACATCGGCCGCGCCGACTCCCAGGTCAAGATGCGCGGCTTCCGCATCGAACTCGGCGAGATCGAAACGGTCCTGGACGCCCACCCCGCCGTCGCCCAGGCCACCGTCAACCTGCGCGAGATCACCCCGGGCGACGCACGCCTGGTCGCCCACCTCGTCCCCGTCTCCAGGGAAGCCTTCGACTCCACCGCTCTCCGCCGCCACCTGCGCGACCGCCTGCCCGCCTACATGGTGCCGTCCGCCATCGTGGCGCTCGACACCATGCCGCTCACCCCGAACGGCAAGGTGGACCGCAAGGCCCTGCCCGCCCCCGACCCGCGCTCCGAACTCGGCGGCCGCGGCCCCCGCTCCCCGAAGGAAGAGATCCTCTGCGGGCTGTACGCCGACGTGCTGCGCGTGCCCCGCGTCGGCATCGACGACAGCTTCTTCGTCCTCGGCGGACACTCCCTCATGGCGACCCGCCTGATCAGCCGCATCCGCACCGCCCTGAACGTCGAACTGCCCATCGGCGCCCTCTTCGAAGCCCCCACCGTCGCGGCCCTCGTCCAGCGCCTGGACTCCACCACCGCCCAGGCCCGCCCGCCGGTGAAACCCGCCGTACGCCCCGACACCGTCCCCCTCTCCTACGCCCAGCGACGGCTCTGGTTCCTGCACCGCCTCGAAGGCCCCAGCCCCACCTACAACATCCCGCTCGCCCTGCGCTTCTCCGGCAAACTCGACCCCGAAGCGCTACGGGCCGCCATCGGCGACCTCGTCGCCCGGCACGAGAGCCTGCGCACCGTCTTCCCCCGCAAGGCCCGGGCCGCCCAGCAGATCATCCTGCCGCCGGACTCCGGCCGCGACCTGCTGACCGCCATCGAGGTGGAGCCCGGTGACCTGGCCCCCGCCCTGCACGAAGCCGCCCGCCACTGCTTCGACATCACCACCGAACACCCCCTGCGCGCCACCCTCTTCTCGACCGGCCCCACCGACCACGTCCTCCTCCTGCTCCTGCACCACATCGCGGGCGACGGCTGGTCCATGGCCCCGCTCTCCCGCGACCTCGCCGCCGCCTACGACGCGCGCGCCGCGGGCGAGGACCCGCAGTGGTCGCCGCTCCCCGTCCAGTACGCCGACCACACCCTGTGGCAGCAGGACTTCCTCGGCGACCCGGACGACCCCGACAGCGCCTACAACCGGCAACTGGCGTTCTGGCGCGACCAACTCGCCGGCCTCCCCGCCGAAATTCCCCTCCCCCTCGACCACCCCCGCCCAGAGGTCACCACCTACCGCGGCGACATGTTCCCCCTCCGCCTCCCCGCCGACCTCCACCAGGGCCTGCAGGCCCTGGCCGGCGACACCGGCACCAGCCTCTACATGGTCGTCCAGGCCGGTTTGTCGGCCCTCCTGACCCACCTCGGCGCCGGCACCGACATCCCGATCGGCAGCCCCATCGCCGGCCGCACCGACCAGGCCCTGGACGACCTCGTCGGCTTCTTCGTCAACACCCTCGTCCTGCGGACCGACACCTCGGGCGACCCCACCTTCCGCGACCTCCTCGCCCGCGTCCGCGACACCGACCTCGCGGCCTGGGCCCACCAGGACATCCCCTTCGAACAGCTCGTGGAGGCCCTCAACCCGGCCCGCTCCACCTCCCGGCACCCCCTCTTCCAGACCCTCCTCACCCTCGACAACGCCCCCGAACGCCACTTCACCCTCGGCGGCAACCACGCCCGCCCCGAACCCGTGGACCTCCACGTCGCCCACTTCGACCTCTCCATCGGCCTCACCGAACACCGCACCGCCCAGGGCGCCCCCGAGGGCCTCGACGGCTTCGTGGAATACAACACGGACCTCTTCGAGCGGGAGACGGTGGAGGGGGTGGCGGCGTCGCTGGTCACGCTGCTGACCGCGGCCATCACCGCACCGGACACCCCGCTGTCCGGACTGCTGCCGTAGCCCGCCGGAGACCGCGGGGCGGGCCCTGACCCCCGTTCAGGGCCCGCCCCCGGCCGCCGGCCCGTATGCCCCGGCCACTGGGCCATACGAAGCAACCGCCCCTGCGCCACCCCGGCACAGGGGCTACACCTGTTCCCATGCAGACCTTCCTCCCGTACCCCGACTTCGCGGCCTCCGCCGCCGTCCTCGACGCACGCCGGCTCGGCAAGCAGCGGGTGGAGACCCTCCAGGTCCTGCGCGGCCTCACCGTCCCCGGCTACGGCTGGCGGCAGCACCCGGCCGTACGCATGTGGACGGGCTACGAGGAGGCCCTGGTCCGCTACGGCCTCGAAATGTGCCGCGAATGGACCGACGCCGGCCGCCAGGACACCTGCGCCACCACCCTCGCCCAGGACTTCACCGCCCACCGCCCCCGCACCCCCGTACGCCCCTACGCCGAACTCGGCGAAACCGGGGACCTCCCGAACTGGCTGGGCGACCCGGCCTTCCACCGCAGCCACCAGTCCGCCCTGGTGACCAAGGCCCCGGAGCACTACCGCCCGCTGTTCCCCGACGTCCCGGAAGGGCTGCCGTACGTGTGGCCGTCGTCCGACCGGAGGAGGGGCCGGGAGGAGTGACGCGGGGAGGGCGCCCCGGCCGGACATCAGTCCCGGGCGAGCCGCCGCATCGACCCGGCCATGAAGACCACCGCGACCAGCACCGCCGACATCGCGAGCACCACCGCCGGGGGCAGCCCCGCCGGCCGGCCCTCGATCCGGATGGCGCCCATGAAGTCGAAGAGCGGCAGACCGTCGGCGACCGTGTACCAGAAGGGCAGATAGACGGCCTGGAAGAGGCGGTGGGTACGGCTGAGGGTGCCCAGGGCCAGCGCCAGCGACGGAACGAACAGCGCACCGGCGGCCCAGCACGCGACCCCTGTGCCGTCCCCGGCGATGACCAGCCGGACCAGCGGCCCGAGCCCTACCACCGCGGTGAGCGCGGCGCCCGCCGCCCATTCCGCGACCACCCGGCGGCGCGCCGAAGGGTAGGCGCCGAGGATGCCCTCCACGCCGTGCTCGTGGCGCTGGGTCCCGAGCCGCGACCAGATCAGCACCGGCCAGAGCCAGGACACCGGCAGCATCAGCCGGGTCGCACCGGGCATCGTCGAGCAGACGCCGAGGATCATCCAGAACCCGGCACCCCACCACCACCCTTTCGGCACGCCCTGCAGCAGGATGCGCAGCTCACCGACCCACAGACGCAGCATGACGCGGCCAGGCTCCGGCGGCGTCCCCAGCAGGGCCGAGGCGGAGGCCCGCCGGTCGCCCGCCGACCGCGGCATCTCGTCCACATATACGGCCGGGCCCGAGCCAGCCGCCTGGTCCTGCTGCGGTAGCTCGGCCGACGGCTTGTCCCGCGCCGGATCGAAGCGGCGGAACCACAGGGCGGGCAGCAGCGCGACGACCACCGCGATGCCGACGAACACCGTCCGGGCCAGTACATAGCCGCCGGACGGCGTGAAGCCGTGCCAGTCGAACACCTGCAACGGCTTGTCGAGGAACGTCAGGCCCAAGCTGAACGCGCCGTCCACCGTGACCTTCTGCGCCGCCATGTCCGCGTACATCGACATGGCGACACTGTTCACACCGATGCCGCCCAACGGCAGGCCGGGCCCCTGGCCCCCCACGGCCAACACCGCCCAGAGGCAGAACCACACGACATTGCCCAGCCCGCCGCGCAGCAGCGGCACCGCCTCGAAGAACAGGGCGAAAGCCGCGGTCAACGCCACCAGCGGCACCGCGAGCAGCAAGAACGGCTGCCAGAGCGCGACCGGGTCCACACTCATGTCCTCACCGCGCACGAGCTGCATCACCAGCGCGGTCAGGGCGAGCACTCCCACCATCGAGGCGAGCACCAGGAGATTGCTCAGAAACTTCCCCGCCATGTACGACGAGGTCCGCACGGGAGTCGCGGCGAGCAACTGCCCCACTCCGGAGCGGCGGTCGCGCCCGATGGAGTCGCGTACGACGTAGAAGCCGCCGAGCGACACCCACAGGCCGCAGGCCAGCGCGGTCGCCGTGCCGACATACGCGCTGTTGTAGACGCCGCGGTGGTCACCGAGCTGCATGATGACCCACTTGGCACCCGAATCCGGCACCGCCACGTAACCGAGGGCCACGGCCGCGGCCAGCGTCACCAGGTAGGCGGGCCGCCGTACCCGGTCCTTGAAGTCGGCCACCGCCAGGCCGGAGAGCACCCGCGTCATCGGACCACACCGCCCGAGCGCAGCCGCTGCGACGCGGCGGCACCGTAATCACCCTTCCCGGGAGCCCCGTTGATGACGTGCAGATAGGCGTCCTCCAGATCGGGGGTGAGCTGGACTGCGCCCTCATACGGCTGTGACGGGGACAGCAGCCGGACCTTCACGCCCTGGACGGTGCGCACCACCCGGCTCACGACGTACCGCGCCTGCACCTGCGGGACGGCGCCAGGCTCGACCAGGGCCTCCCACACCTGCCCGGCCACCTCGTCCAGCAGCGCCTCCGGCGTGCCGCGGCGCTCCAGCCGGCCGTTCGCCACGACCGCGATGTCGGAGGCCACCGACTCCACGTCGGAGACGATGTGGGTGGAGAGCATCACGACCCGGTCCGAGGCCAGGTCACTGAGCAGATTGCGGAACCGCACCCGCTCCTCCGGATCGAGCCCGGCCGTCGGTTCGTCCACGATGATGACCTGCGGGTCGCCGAGCAGCACCTGGGCGATGCCCACCCGGCGCAGCATCCCGCCGGAGTACGTGCCCAGGGGCCGCTTGACGGCCCCGGTGAGATTGACCAGCTCCAGCAACTCGTCGATGCGGGCCTTCGCGGACCGGGCCGACACACCCTTGGCGGCGGCCAGGTACGTCAGGAACTCGCGCGAGGTGAGGTTCGGATAGACGCCGAAGTCCTGGGGCAGATACCCGAGGGCCTTGCGCAGGACATCCGGCCTGGCCACCACGTCCTCGCCGTGGAAATGCACCTCGCCACCGGTGGGACGGGTGACCGTGGCGGCGATCCGCATCAGCGAGGACTTCCCCGCCCCGTTGGGCCCCAGCAGCCCCAGCATGCCCGGCCCCATGTGCAGGGTCAGGTCGTCGACGGCCCGTTTGCCGCCCTTGTAGACCTTGGTGATCCCGGAAAGCCGGAGCATGATCAGCCTTCGCCCCGCAGCCCGGTCTTCCGGCCGTCCCGCAGCACGGTGACGCCCTTGGGGACCTCCACTCTGAACTTCGCGTCACAGATCGCGAAGCCGCTGCACCCCGCGTCGATGTCCAGCACGTCCCCCTTCAGCTCCCACGACAGGTGCTCACTGCCGGCCGCCGCGTCGAACCAGCGGGTGACCTTGACGTCCTTGCGGTCCACCGCGACCAGGTCGGTGGCGATCTCGTGAGCCTTGACGTTGAGGGTCCTGCCCTGGAGGGGAAAGGTCTTCGACTCAGGCGTCGCCTCCGAAGCCTCGACCGAACAGCCGGTCAGCCCCAATCCCAGCACCAGTGCCAGCGCCGTGACAGCGGCCGGCACGGCCACCGCACGGGTACCGCTCCGTTTCGACTTCCCACCGTTGAGCATCTGCCCCTCCAGGCTCGCGTTCCTTGACCGGCACCGAGCTTTCCAACGGGGGACAGGGGGCACATCTCCCGAATGGCAGATATCCGCGAACTCGTTCGGAGCCTGGACCAGCGGCCCTAATCCGCGACTTCCCACGCACCTGGCACCGTTACGCCCGGGAGTACGCAGCTCACCCGCCACCCCCCACCGTGCGGGCCCGCCCCAAACGCCCCACCCAGCGCATCGACCCGCTCCGCCAGCCCGGCCAGCCCCGTGCCACCACCGGTCCGGGTGCTCCCGGGCGCCCCGCCCCCGTCATTGGTGACCGTCACCTCGACCGAACCCTCGGCAGTACGCCGGACCTCCACCACGACCCGGGCGGCGCGCGGCGCATGCCGCCGTACATTGGTCAGCGACTCCAGCACCACGCGGTACGCGGTGTCCCCGCCCTCTCGCGGCAGCACCCCCGCCAGCCCGTCCCCTTGCGACAGCTGCGTTTCCGCGCTCGTCATAGCGGAGAAACGATCCACCAGCTCACCCAGGTCGGCCAATCCGTACACACGGGTGGGAGGCACCTCCTCCCGCTTCTTGCCGTCCACCCGGCGCAGCGCCCGCACCGTCCGGTCCATGGAGTCCAGCGCCCGCAGCCCCGCCGCCTCGATGCGTTCCAGCAGCTCCCGGGCCTGCTCCGGAACCCCCTGTTCCAGTTGTGCCCCCTGAACCTCCAGCACGATGCCCGTCACCTCATGCGCGACAAAGTCATGCAGGTCACGCGCAACGTCCAGGCGCTGGTCACGCAACGCCTGAGCGACTGCCCGGGTCCGCCGCCCGTCCAGCGCCCTCAGATAGAGCCCGACCCCGGCCACGCACGCGGCAGGGAAGAACCCCAGGAACACCCCGAAGACCGACGCCCGCCACTCCTGCTCCGGCGCATGCAACGTAACCCGCAACAGCAAGCAAACGATCGCCGCCCCCACCAGCCCACCGACCCAGCCGACCCGGGACGCGGGCTCCCGCCGCGTCACCCGGTACAGCAGAACCAGCAACGCGGCCCCCTCGAAGGGCAGCCAGAACCCGATCGGCTTCGGATCGCCGACATACGCGAAGTCCAGCACCAGCGACAGAACCGCGGTGAAGCCCGACGCCTGGGCGAGGGAAACACGTCCCGTGGGCCGCCCCAGCATCGCGGCCGTCACGGCCACAGCCGCACAGAGCGCCAAGGGAAGGGCACCGACCGAGGTGCCCAGGGCAGGAAACAGAACCATCACCACGAGCACCGCACACCAGATACGGCGCTTACGTCCCGAGGCTCTCACGTCGTCGTCCACGAGCCGAGGCTACGCACACGGCCGCGAGAGCACCGGCGCGAACGCGCGGTCTCGCGATTCAGCGCGCGCCTCGGCCCTCCACGTACCCCAACTCCCACGCACGCACGGCCACTCCGACGCGATTGCGCACCCCGAACTTCCGCTGAATGCTGGCCACATGCGTCTTGACCGTCCCGGCCGAGATGAACAGCTCAGCCGCGATGTCGGCATTGGTCTTCCCCTCACCCACCAGCGCGGCTACCTCGACCTCCCGCCCGGTCAGCGGCGAACTCCCCTTCTTGCGCCGTGTGTCGGCACCCCTCACATGCCGAAGCAGCCGCACGGTGATCTCCGGGCTGATCAGGCTGTCCCCCGACACCGCCGCCCGAACCGCCTCGACCAGCAGCGCCGGCCCCGATCGCTTGAGCAGAAAACCCGAAGCTCCGTACCGCAGCGCGGGATAGACATACTCGTCCAGGTCGAACGTCGTCACCACGACCACCTTCGTCGGACGCTCCGCCGCGGAGTCCGCGAGCAGGCGGGTCACCTCCAGCCCGTCCATCCGCGGCATACGGATGTCCACCAACGCCACATCCGGTTCCAGAGCCCGCGCCAACTCCACGGCGTCGACCCCGTTCGCCGCCTCGCCGACCACCTCCATGTCCGGCTGGCTCTCCACGATGCGTCGCATTCCGCGGCGGACCATCTCCTGGTCGTCGGCAATCAGCAAGCGAATGGTCACGGGTAACCATTCTGCCGCATGGAGCCGGGTCCCGTTCCTGGTTATGCCCCATTGGTCAAAATTGTGTGGAGTGCGGAATGTGGACGGATATGAGGTCGAAACCGGGTGGGGGGCAGGTCTGAGTCGGGAGGGATGCGCGAGCGCGACGAACGAAGCGTCTCTGCGCTTCGTTTGACGGCCCAAAGGGCCGGCTGAATAATCTCGTCGTCATTTGTAGCCGGCTGTAGCGAGGCGAAAGCCGCGTTCGGTGCGCGCGAAAGGCCCTCTGGGCTCGATGGGGGTTCTCATGACCAGCAGCGGACCGGAACCGGGCAAGCGGGAGATCGACGACTCCGAGCTCATGGACGTCGCGCAGGACCCCGAGCAGGCGCACAGCCTCCACAAGGCGCTGCGCACTCTGGCCGGCAATCCCAAGGTGGGCGGACCGCTCCAGGAGATGGCCCAGGACATCCTGTCGGGACGGATGGGAATGACCGACGCCATCAAGAGCGAGCGCTACATGGACGCGCTGGGCGACCGTATGACCGAGATCCGCCGCGCCGCCGAGTCGCAGACCGTGGAGGACCGCGAGGCCGAGCGTGAGAAGCGCGAGCAGTGGGAGCGCAAGCGGGACGAGGAAGAGCAGAAGGAGCGCGCCGAGCACGACGGTCCCTCGGCCCACCTGGTCACGGGGCCGAAGAAGCGGGGACGGGGTGGACACCGGGACTGAGCCCGGAGCCGGATACGGGCCAAGGGCTCGTGCCCACCTGACGGCCCCCAGCCGCTCTCGCTGCTGCGCGAGTTCGTCATCGGCCACCCCGGGCACGGCGATCGCCGTGCCCCGGAAGATGTATCGGCCAAACACTCCCGGGACAGCACTGTGACACCCAGGGGTTGAGGGCCTGGCCGTGCCACTGGGTACGCTGGCACAGCCATGAGACGGATGTGACCGGCAACTTGACGGCGCCGGATGGTGAACGGGGGAACAGGCATGGGTGACGGGTTCAAGAGCAATTCGGGCACGCTGAAGACCGAGGGGAAGAATTTCTCCGAGATCGGCAGGGATTTCTACCAGGCGACCGCCAAGCTGAAGAATGGCCTGGCCGCGCAGGGTGACGGTGGCGGCGGCGGAGGCGAAGCGCCGAAGGAGACGACGGTTTCGAGCGTCGCCCAGGACGCCTGGAAGGGCCTGACCACCTTCAGCGACAAGGAAGGCACCCCGCCGTGGGGTGACGACGAGCTCGGCGAGAAGTTCGGCGTGGTCTACGAAGGCCTGCGCGACGGCATGACGGACTCGATGGAGCACCTTGCCACCAAGCTCAACGAAATAGGCAAGGCGTTGGAGCGGATGGCGAAGAACCACGACGAGAACGAGGACTTCACCGACGCTCTGATCAAGGAGCACAAGCCGGAGAACCAGTTCGGCGGCGACATACGGATTCTGAAGTCGTCCACGAGCAAGTGACACGGCCCGCACCACGGGGGCGTGTGGCGACCGCACAGCGGGGTTGCAGGGTCGCCACCGCAGCGTGGCCGCGGCAGCGAGGGCCGAATGTTCACGTCGCATCTGCGCCGTATCGGTTACGGCGTCGCCTCGGGCCTCACCTCGACATGTCGACGGCCACCGTCCCGCGCCGAACCCGAGTACCACCGCTTGTCCGCGCCTGCCCCACAGTCGCCCCTTCACTGACAGGAGAAAGTCCGTGTCACATCCTGACGCGCCCGAACCGGTATTGCCCGTCCCCGCCACTGCCGACGAGGCATTGGCTGCCGCTCGCGCCCGATTCGAAGTACTGGACCTGGAAGGAAACCCGGCGCCCTTGCACGTGGCGGAGTTCGACACCGGATTCCTCGTCCACGCCGTCATGCCCCCGCCGCCGCCCGGCACTCAGGCGCCGTTGGGTGGCAGCCATATGGTGATCTCCAAATCCGACGGAGCCGTCACCTATGTCCCCAACTTCCCGCCGGACTCCGCGATCGAGCTGTACCGCAGCATGCGCCGGCCCCATGGCTAGGTAAACCGGTCACACACTCACGGGGCACCGAATGGCGCCTCCGGCACCAGCAGAGAAGCAGAACCCTTCCGCCGGGGTGAGGCGGATGGAGTCGGTCGGCCCACAGGGCCGGAACGACACGAATTACATGGGCGACAACGGGGGTCTTCGTCATGGCTTTGATGCTGCCGAACGCACTTGAGTGGGTTCTCGAGATGTGTGGCTTCGACTGGCCCACAGGCAACGAAGACAAGATGATGGAGTGCGCCAACACCTGGCGCCGGTTCGCCGCTGACGTGGAGGCCCTCCAGGCCCGTGGCACCAGCGCCGCCGGAAACGTCCTCGCCGAGAACGCCGGCGACTCCATCGAGGGCTTCAACAAGACCTGGGACAAGTTCGCCGGCGGCTCGGGCTACTTCGACGACGCCCGCCAGGGCGCCGAGCTGATCGCCATTTGCCTGGACGCCGCGGCGATGCTCATCATCGGGCTGAAGGTCGCGGTGATCGCCCAGCTGGTCATCCTGGCGGTCGAGATCATCGCGGCGCAGGCCGCCGCTCCCTTCACCCTGGGGCTGTCCGAACTCGGCGCGATCGGCGCGGCCGCCGCCACGCGGCTGATCCTGCGCAAACTCCTCAAGGAAGTGGCCCAACAGATCCTGCAGGCGGTGTTGGAGACCGCCAAGGAACCCTTTGTCTCCGCTCTGGAAGCCATGGTCTCCGACCTGGTCGCCCAGACCGTCGAGCAGAACTTCGGCAAGCAGTCGGGCTACGACCTGGGCCGCACCGCCAAGAAGGGTTACGAAGAGGGCAAGGAGGCCCTGAAGAACTCCGGCTCCACCTTCGGCGAGTCCCTGCGCGACGGCGGCGGCTCCCGCGCGGGGCATGGCGCCCGCCACGGACTGACCAACAGCGGACACGACGGCGGCGACGGCTCGTCGGGCTCCGGTAACGACGGCTCGTCGAACTCCGGCAATGACAGCTCGTCGAACTCCAACAATTCGTCGTCGAGCAATTCTTCGGCGTCGAACAGTGACTCCTCATCGAACGACAGCAGTTCGTCGAGCAACTCGCCGAGTTCCAATAGTTCGCCGGGTTCGAGCAGCGGCGACTCGGGGCGCAGGGCACCGGATATCGGCGGCCCGTCGTCCTCTTCTCCGTCGAATGCTTCGGACAGCTCTTCGTCCAGTCCGTCCTCTTCGTCGAGCCCGTCCTCTTCGTCGAGCCCGTCCTCTTCGTCGAGCCCGTCCTCTTCGTCGAGCCCGTCCTCTTCGTCCAGCTCGTCCTCGTCATCCGATAACCCCTCGGCTTCGAGTTCGCCCCCCTCCTCATCGAGTACGCCGTCCAACAGCGGCCCGGCCAACTCCGGCAGCCCGGACTCGTCGAGCCCCTCGTCGTCCTCGCTCTCGCCCTCGCCGAGCCGTGGATCCGACTCGCCCAGCCCCTTCGACGTGGGCACCCAGGCCTACAACGACAGCATCGGTAGGCCTCCGGGCGATGGCTCGCCCGCCCCCGACTCGTCTCCGGACTCGTCCACGCCGTCCACCACGACGAGGCCCGACGTCGAGAGTGGTCCGGCCTCCGACGCCACCCCTGCCTCCAGCCGTCCGGACAGCACACCGGACGCCCCGCCGAGCACGGCACCGGGCATCGATCCGTCCACGCCCTCCAACTCCTCGCCCATCGAGAGCCCAGGCGCCACGCCGAATGCCGATGGCCACACCCCGGGCCATGGCGCGTCGATCCCGGACCCGCGCAACAGCGAGCCCGCGCCCATGCCGTCCCCGCCGCCGGAGACGGACCGTCCCGAGGCCACCCCGGCCCCGGCTCCCGACAACTCCCGCCCCGAACCGGGCGTGCACCAGGTCGACCGCGACTCGGTCACCACCATGCCCGCACAGGCCCAGGGCCCCATGCCGGGCGAATCCCACGACGGCAACAACAACGACAACCAGAACCAGGGCAGCGGCCGCGTCTCCATGCCGGGCGGCGCCATGCCCGGCAACACGCCCTCCGCACACCCCAGCCCTGGTCAGGGCCATGCGCCGACATCGTCAACACCGACCCCGCACAATCCGGACGACGAAAGCCTCGGCCTCATGGGCAACGTCGCCATGGCGGCGCCCCCGGCCTCCGGTACGCAGCCCAGCGAGGCGGGCATTCCGCAGCAGGCGGCCCCGTCGTCCGCGACGCCCTCAACGGCGACCCCGGGAGCCATGCCGCCACCGACGGCCGGCCCCGCCCCGACGCAGGCGCCGGCGGCAGGCACCCCCACGAGGACACCGCGGGCCACCAGGCCCAGCGCCACGACGTCGCGCACGGAACAGCCGAGCACCAGGCCCACGACGCCGTCGCGGGGCACCCGGCAGACCCGCCCCGCGTCGCCGCTGCACACCGCGACGCCGCGCACCGAGACGCCGGGGCGCCCGGCCACGCCGCCCCGCGGCGAGCAGCCGACGGGCCGCCCGACGAACCGTCCGACGGACCAGCAGCCACCGGCCGAGTCCCCCACGTCCACCCCGAACGACCAGGGGATGCCGGCACCGACCAATCAACAGCCGGACGCCACCAACCAGACGCCCGACCAGAACCAGCCCCCCACCGACGCCGGCGCGCCCAAGCACCCCACGGCGCCCCCGCCCCAGGCAGACAGCCTTTCGGACATCCGTAACGACCTGAGCATCCCGTTCGAAGGCCTGACCACACCCGACCCCGTCCATCAGCAGGACCTTGAGAACGCCCACCCGAGGAACCCCGACGGCACCCCGCAGGTGTACGCGGACCCGCGGCAGGGAAACTGGGCCGGCCTGCAGAACGACGGCGGCGTGGGGGTGCCAGGCCGATCCAACAACTGCGCCGACTGCACCCGCTCGTTCCTGGAGACATGGTTCGGCCGCCCGACGGTGTCCGCCCCGCGCACCTTGGACGTCAATGCGGACGGCAGCCTCAACACCTTCTCCGCGGAGCGCGACTCGGTCGACAACCAGACGCGTTGGGCCGGCGCACCCAGCACGTACGCGGGCAAGGACCATCCCAACCCGTACGCGCGTATCGCCTACGAGCTGTCGCAGGCCGGGCACGGCTCGGCAGCCGTGATCGGCGTCAACTGGCCCGGCGGTGGAGGCCATGCCTTCGCCGCGGTCAACCACAACGGCCAGGTCCTGTTCGTCGACGCGCAGACAGGCGTCGTCAGCGAGAATCCGATTCACCTGGGCGCCCAAGAGGTCTTCTACACCCCGCTGGACGCCAATCGGAATCCGATCACTCCGTACTTCCTGACCCCAGCGACGCCTCAACCATCCACTCAGCACACTTCGAACACTCCGGACGCCAACAACAACTCCGGCCCCGATGCGTTGACGGCTCAGTCAACTCCCGACGCTCAGTCGGACGGATCTTTCAGCACCTCGCCGCCCACTGACGAGGCACCCTCCGACAACGACGACTCGGCCGCCGAACGGAACGCGAACGACGGCAGCACCGACACGGCACCCCCGTCGACGGCCCCGGAATCCTCCACAACACCGGACACGACGCCGACCCCCGACGTGACGCCGCCCCCGGAGACGACGTCCCCGCAGAACGAGGAGACCTCTCCGGACACGAACACCCCCCAGGGGTCCACCCCGGACCAAGACAATCCGCAGCCCGACAACGCGCAGGACACGCAGGACACCCAGGACACCCAGACCCCTCCCGACACCGACCAGCGAACGGAGTCGAGAGATCCGGTCTTCCCGGCCACCGCCACGCGCCCCTCCGGTCCGCCGGATGGCTACGACGACCCCACCGACGCCGACAACCGCGCGCAGCAGGAACGATTCCCGCGCAATGCGGACGGCTCGTTCCAGCAGGCTCCCGACCCGCGCGAGGGCACCTGGGTCGACGATCTGCGCGGCCAGAACCCGGACGAGTCCGGCCGCGACGTCAACTGCCCCGACGCGTCACTGGCGTTCGTCGACTCGTACGCGGGCAACCCCACGGTCGCCGCCCGCCGCAGCCCGAACGAGGACGGCACCCCCGCCCACACGCCTGAACCCAACGGCCGCGACCGTATCGAGAATGCCCTGGGCGCCGAGTTCGACGACTTCGGCGACGGCCGTGACGCGTACCACAACCTGGAGACCACCCTCCTCAACGAGGGCCACGGCTCACAGGCCGTGATCATCACCCAGAACGCCGACGGCCGAGCCCACGCCTGGAACGTGGTCAACCACAACGGCCAGATCGTCTACGCCGACCCGCAGACGGGCCGGAACAGCACCACCCCGCTCCACAGCGGCGACAACGGCGTCTTCGCGATTCCGCTGGACGCCAACCGCCGCCCCATCGACACCACCAACCGGCCCACCACACAGCACCAGAACGGGACCACACCTACCGATACCGCCCACGCAGCCCCCGAGCGCCCGGCCGGTACGCCTCCTGAGTCCGGCCCCAGCGCTGAAGCCACTCGCGAGCATCGCAACCAGAGCCTTCCCGACCCGGAAGCACGGACCGATGAGCATGCGAACCTTCCTCCGGACAACGCACAGGGCGACCTCCGAGACGCGCACGACGTCCATCGGATCGGCCTGGATCCGGTCCAGGCGCAGATGCGGCAGTGGGCCCAGCCGCAAGGCGACCCGCCCCGGGTGCCCTTGGCCGACGTACTGCGGGAATCCATCGGTCGCCGCCAGGCGCACGCGGAGTCGGCGCAGCTGGTACGTGAAGCCCGGCACGACTATGACCGGGCGCTGAAGGAAGTCGCCGACGCCAAGGCAGAGCGGACCAGGGCGGCGACCGCGGAGCGGAAAGCCAAGACCGCCGACGCGAAGCAGGCGGCTCAGGCCAAGCGGGCGGCGGCGGAGCAGCGGCTCGCCCATGCCCAGCAGGCTCTTCCCCAGGCTGACGCCGCCCACAAGGCCGCGATGGCTGTGCATCGGAATGTTCCGATGCCGGCGACGAACTTCACCGACAGTGATCTCCGGCAGCATCTGGATCCGGCGTGGTCGCAGATGAATGACGGCCAGCGGTACGCCGCGATCGCCGCGCTGGCCCGTATCAGCCAGTCCTTCCACGCCAACAACGCCGTCGGCGTGAACCCTGACCCGGCCGCGCGCAACGACGCGTACAACAACGGAAAGTTCCACGAATCAGCGGCTCCCTGGCGACGTGAACTCGCTTCGCACCCGGACGGAACGAACCTTCGGGATGTGGAAGACCTCAAGCGGCTGCTTGAGGAGACAGAGAGCAATTCGCCCGACTTCTCCGGCAAGAACTACGCGGTCGTGGAAGTTTTCGATCCGAACACCGGGGAAAGCCACTACATCGTCGACTCGTCGGTTCCGCCTGCCGTGGACGGCGCCGACCCGATGCACTCCGAATCCCACATCCTCAATTGGATCGACCAGCTCAACGAGAACCGCGAGGCCCGGAAGCAGACCAAAGTCGAGGTCAAGGGCCTCTACACCGAACGTGAGCCTTGTGGCCTGCCCAACACCGCATCCGGCCACCCCACCGGCCACGCCAACTGCTCCAAGACCATCAACGATTCCCGGGCGATGGACGGTGTTCCCGTCTACTACAGCACGACCTATCGAGCGGACCCGGACCTCAAGGGCCTCAAGGCGGCCGAGCGGGACAGGCTGCGGGCGGAAGGCAAAACCGAGTCGCAAATCAAGACCGCGCTCGGCAAGTTCCGCACGCCAAGCCAACAGGTCCAGGACAGGGAGATCCAGCAACACCTGAAATTCGTCAACGAACTGGCAAAGGCGCTGGCGAATCCGGGCCAGAACCCACCGCCGGCCCCGACACCCGGCCAGAACACACCGCCCACCCAGGCGCCCCAGTCAGGCCCGTCGAATCCCACCACGGACCCCAACCGCACACCCCCGTCGAACCCGGCAGGCACAGACCGCCGCGCCCCGGCGGACCCCGCCGGCACGCCTTCGACAGACCCCGCGAGCGCCGGAGAGACCCCGCGCCCCACCACTGCCACTGGGGTTGCCGAGCAGGCCGGAGCCCCAGCCCCATCCGCCGACGAGTCCCGCGAGGGCTCCTCCGCCTCGGAGAACGAGCCGAAGAAGCCAGGCCGGATCAGGCAGATCTGGCAGTCCATAACTCATTCAGGCCAGGCCGAGCCCACCGAGATCACCACTGAGGTGGACCAGCCGCGCTTTGGGAACCACAAGAAGCCGGCTGAGCACCAGCCCGACCGTTACGGCACTCCGCTGGACCGTCCCGACGGGACGCGTGTGCCGCTGTTCGACGGGCCTCCGTCGCGTGAGCAGACGCAACAGGGCGCCATCGGGGACTGCGGCATCATCGCCACCTTGGGTGCCCTCGCGAGCAGGTACCCGGATCTCCTTCAGGACATGATCCGGGAGACCGAGGACGGTAATTACGAGGTCCGTTTCCACGAGGTACGGCGCAACAATTACGGTAATCAGGCTCCGACCGGCCGCATTCTGACCGTGCGCGTCACTCCCGAAGTGCCCGTGTACAGCGACTTCCCCAACACCACCGCCTACGCCAACGCCAACGAAACGGGCGTGGCCTGGCCGGTGATCATGGAGAAGGCCATCGCGGGCCTGGACCAGTTCTGGGACGACAAGAAGCGCGAGAACGAGTCGCAGTACCCCGGCAACAAGGATTTCGACGGCAACCTGTTGACGGGATACTCCCGTATCGGTCAGGGCTCCACATCGGGCGACCGTGCCGAGCTGCTCGCCCAGCTGACGGGACGTACGTCGGAGAACTACGATTTCCCGACGCAGTACGATATGCACGGCCGCACCCCGGAAAAGCAACTCCTGGCCCACCTACGGGAACTCACGGAAAGCGGCAGGCCGGTCGTTATCGGCACCCGCCCCAGGGGTACGGGTGTGGAGAACAAGATGGAGAAGGGCCTCCTGAGTTCCCATGCCTACGAGATCGTCTCGGTCGATGACAAGGGTCTGATTCACTTGCGTAATCCGCACAACGAGGACGATCCTCAGCCGCTTACCATCAAGGAATTCATGAAATACTGCAGCAGCCAGTACGCGTCTTTGGAGGATGAGAAGTGAGTGCCGACACCATTCAGCTCTGGCACGGAATCCAGCGGAGTACCGAGACCGCGAGGTTCGCGGTGATGGACATCTACAGGGAGTCCGACGCCTCTGTCAGGGTCCTGTTGAGGACTGTCGCCACCGAAAAGCAGCATCACACCCTCCGCATCGGCGAAACCTTCCCCGTGAACGACGAGACGTGGCAGCTCGCCGACTTGACCGGGTGGCCGAGCGAGGACGACTGGACCGTGGTGCTGCGCCGCGTTGCGACTGCCCCGGCCTGACCATTCGCACCCAGCCACACATAGGGTCGACGAGCCATCGCGCAACCGAGGAGGACCATGCACGAGCCGACCACCGACACCCCCAATACCCCCGGAATTCCCGAAATCCCCGAGGAACAGGCCGCCGGTCGCGTCGGCGCATGGTGGCGTGCGGGTGGGCTCGGTGGCCGCGTGGCCTTTCTTGTGTCTGCGGGCGGTCATGATGTTTCGGCCGTGATGCGGGATACGCACGAGTGCGTGCCGGGCAGTGTTGTCGTCGACGCCACCGGCCTCACCGCCGAGCAGGTCATGCAGCAGGCCCTCACGGCGCTCGGAGTCGACTTGTCCGCGGACGAGCGGGACGACTGGCGTTTCGCGCTCGGCTCGTGGGCCGAGGAGCGGTTGCTGCTGGTCGTCAACGCCCATCGTGCCGGGCCGACACGGCGGTCGTACGAGCCCGAGCGGCTGGTGACCCGGACCCTTCCGTGGCTGGCGCGTGGCAAGTTGGCCGTGATGGTCCATGTGGTGCCCGAGTTGCTGCCGGCGCGTGTTGATCCCAAGGCGGTGTTCCGGCTGTCCGCGGCAGCCGTCGAGGCTCCGCCGGCGGTGACGGATTCCGTTGCCGTGCGGGCGTTGGCACTGGCCGAGCCCCGTTTCGTACCCGTTCCTGTCTGGGCCCAGCTGGTCACCGCGCTGACCGGTGAACCGGCATCCGAGGACGAACTCGCTGAATCGGCGAGGGAAGGGGCCGGGACTCTCCGGCTCGGACCGCTCGGGGTTTCCTTTGTCGACGAGGGGCTGGCCGAGACCTTGCGCCGGGAGGTCGAATCTGCCGAACTGTGCCGTGTCAACGGGCATATGGCGGATTGGCTGACGCGCTCGGCTCCGGATTTCGCCCACCCCGAAGGGTGGGCCAGACGCAGTGCCGTCGGCCTGTACGCGGCCACCGGGCTCGCCATGCACGCCGTACAAGCGGGAACGTACGACGAACTCCTCCGGGACGGGCGTGTCATCGCCAATCTGCCGCAGACGGCGCTCATGGACGCGGCACGAAGCATCACGTTCTTCATTCCCGGAAACACTGCCGCCGCCGACGCGATGCATCTGTGGGGCTGGGGGGTCACACCGCGGCATCAGGCGGAGTGGGCTTCGTGGCTGCACTTGATGGCGCTTTCGCGCGATGATCTCGAATTCGCGTCGGCGGTCGCCTCCTCTCGCGTGGCACTGCCCTGGCAGGCCAAGTGGGCCCACTGGCGGCCGCCGGGTGGCTACCATGCGCGCTATCTGCGGGCCGGGAAATTCGCCGCACTGGCGGAGGTGCGCTGGCAGGGGCGGCCCGCCATTGCCGGTTTGCAGCAGCGGACGGTGGACGAAGAGCAGCAGCCGTACGTCTCGATCTGGGACGCGGAGACCGGAGAGCGTGTCGCAGGTCCTTGGGAGACTGACGAGGTTCCGCAGGAGCACCGTGCGGATCTCACCTGGCCCACGTCATCCACGAACGGTTTCGCTTCGCCCGCTCTCGTCCGGGAACTGTTCGCCTCATCCTCCCCCCGGCGAAGCGAGCAGGCTTTTGTCCTGCCGTGCGCCCCATTGGCCGTGGGTGACGTCGTCGTTTTCGGCGGCGATTCGGGGCTGGTCGCCATCCGGCCTGCGGACGGCGGGGACATCTCCGGCTTCGGCGCCCGGCAGCAGCCCCTGAGCTGGGATTACGCGGACGCGGGCCCGAGCAGCCCGAGCGGTGCGCCGGCCCCGAGCCACGAGGACGTCAGCGCCCTGTTCGGCGAGGACGCCATCTATCCCATCGAGGCCGAGGATTTCCCGGACCGGCTCACTCACGCGGCGACCCGCGAACTCCTCCTGGAATTCGGGCTGCCGAACATGAACGAGGGAGCCATGGGGATTTTCCCGTACGGCAACTGGGAGATCGGAATTCTCGACGAACTGCCCTCCTGGCCCGAGGGAATCGAGCCCGTCCCAGAAACGGGACCCTTCTTCCAGATCGGCAAGTGGATGGGCGGCAAGCTCGTCATCGACGGGCCCACCGGACACGTCCTGCGCGTTCCCACGAAGCCGGGCCAGGATCACCTTGCCGCCCTCCCCGCCGCGCACAGCCTCGAAGATTTCCTCACCATGGTCACGCTGTGGGTCACCGGGCTGCGTACACGGAATATTGTGCCCCCGGCCGGTTCCGAACGAAATCAGGTCACCAATTGGGTCCTGGGGGCGCTGGCCGAAGTCGACGAGACGGGCGGCGAGCAGCCCGCCTGGGCGTACGTACTCCACAACACGTGACGCCGAGCGGTCGGAGAGGCGGGCGTGCGTACTGAATCCGTACGTACGCGATGAGGCGCGACGCGTTATCGGCAACGCGTCGCGCCTCCACGGCGATCGGGGCAGATCAGAACAGTCCGTGCCACATCTGCTCGACGATTACCGACCACCAGTTCCTCGGGTCGTCCAGGGCCGATGTGTCGATGGCGACGAGCTGATCCTGGAAGTCGGCGACGGCCCGGCCCGCCATGAGCGGGTCGGACCCGATCATCCCCTCGCGGGTGGTCTCCAGGAGCGCGAGGGAGCGGACGAAGGCGGACACCGAGGCGTTGACGCGGCGGCCCGCGCCGTTTTCCGGAGTGACGGCCCAGAGCTGGCCGACCGGCTCGCCCTCCCGTTCCGACCCCGTGCACTGGACGGTGATCAGAGCGCCCCCGTCGCTGCCGATTTTGACATGCCCCTCCAGGAACGCGAGGGAGTCGTCGCTCGCCTGGGTGCCGACCTCGCGCAGATACTCGGCGGCATTGCCGAACAGGCCGGCCAGGTGCCCCGCCGCCGGGTCGTCGGCCGTGAAGAAGAACGGGACGTCGGGAAGCCCGGCCCAGGTCAGCGTGGCCTTGGCGGCCTCGGGGAGCGGGGTGCCCGCCACGTCGTCGGCGTCGTAACGACGTACCTCGTCAGCACCGAAGGCCTCCGTCAGCGCGCGGCCCAGGGCGACATCGCGGAGCGGCTCGGCCGGCTCGACATCGGTCCGTACCGGCACGCGATGAGGCCGCGGCGGCGGCTGCTGTCCCGCGATCCGGTGCATCATCTCGACGTGCTGGAGCAGCCCGGCGATCGCCTCGGCGCGCTCCTCGCCCCGCAGGCCGTACTCCTGCACGCAGGAGAACCGGACGTTGGGGTAGGCACGGCTGATCAGCCGGCCCGGGTACCCGCCGGGGAGCAGGGCGGAGCTGAGGTCGGTGTGGATCGCGACCACGTTCTCCGCGGGGACGTCGAGGTCCTGGATCTCCGCCAGGGCCTGGAACTCGGAGTGCGGCAGACCGGGGGCGGAATTCATGGAGAGGCTCGTCTCCTCGCCGGTGCGCGGGTCGACGTAGGTGATGACCGTGGTGTTGCCGGGGCCGGTGACCGGCGGCTGCCCGGGCGGCGCGGCCTCCTGACCGCCGCCGTGCTTCTGCTGGTACATCCGCACGACCTCCTCGACCGGCACGGACGGCCAGGTGCTCAGCTCGCCGGTGCGGCGGTCGACCACACCGCAGGAGTGGCCGATCGTGGCCGGCGGCCGGCGCTTGCCCGTGACCGGGTCACGCTCGACCGGCGGGGCCGCGGCCCACACCACCCAGCCCAGATCGAACTCCTGTATCCGCACCTCACGGCGTTGCTGTCCCTCGGGGTTGAGCCACCCCTCGGCGGTCGCGAGCGCCTGCTCCTGGCTGATCACGGGAACTCCCTACGAGTCTTCGGTCGGACGGGGCCGGTGCGGACGGGGGCGATGCAGCCCGGGTCGGTGCCGGGCGAGCTCCGCGGCCCTCGTCCGAGTGGGCCTGTGGTGCAGGCGGTCTGATGCGGGCCTTCGAGAGGCTTCGGTGCTGCGAGCCTGTGAGCTTGGGCTTTGGGCCCTTGAGCCCTTGAGACTAACGGTCCGCGGTGGGTGGGTGTCAGGCGGTCGGCTGGGCGTCGGGCCCGGGGGCTTGCGGAGCCTGTGCGGCTTCCGGCTTCCGGCTCGGGCTCGGCTGCCTGGGACGGGAGCCGTGTACGGAACATCAAGAGGTCATGTCATGGTGCTGCGCCGGGCGGATCTGCAGCGCCTTCACACCGCTCTCCGTGGCAACAAGGAGGATGCCGTCGGGGGAGAGGTCGGTTCCCGTGAAAGGCATGGCGGAGACGAAGGCCGTGACGATCTTCTCGCCGCCCTTCTCCTCACCCTCCTCACCGCGACGCCAGACGCGTACATAGTCGGCGCCGCGGCTGAACCCGAGCGGTCCGGTGGCGCGCTCGTCGTCCGAGGGGCGCAGGATCCGGGTCGGGTCGGCATCGATGACGGAGCCGGTGGCGAGGTCCTGCACCAGCATGGCGGGGGCCTCGGGATCGTCGGCCTGCAACGGGCGTGAACCCGGGGTGCCTTGAGGCACCGCGCTCACGGCGACCGCGAGTGGGGCCGGCTCCGGAGGCTCCTGCTCCGCAGACGCCTCAGCGGCGCTGCCCGACGCGGCCTCGGACGGGGGCAGTTTGCCGACGGTCACGGCGTCGACCCCGGCGACCGGCACGCTCCACAGCGTGTGCCAGGGAAGGTCCGGCACGATGCGGCGCAGCACCGCCGCGTACTCCGGCAGTCCGTCTTCGACGAACGCGGTCTCCAGGAGCGCCGCTCGAAGGACGGCGGGTGCCTGGGTGCGGGTGAGCAGCGGAGCCGTACGCAGATAGGTGCGCGCCGGTGCGTCCAACTGCTCCGGGGGCACAGCCTCCACCGCGGCGCGCAGCCGCACCGGATCGGCGTGGGCGAACAGGCCGGGGTCGGTGAGGAGCCGGGGGAGCAGACCGGCCTCCAGGGTGTGTCCCGCGATGTGATCGCGAACGTACGCCCCTGCCTTCGCCCAGTCCTGATCGGGTACGGCCTCCAGCAACTCCACGGCGATACGCGCCTGAGCGCCCGGAATATCCGGAATGCCTGCCCGAACGGCCTCGCCGATGCCCGGGTGCTGCAAGCCAAGGAGCGTCCGCTCGTCCTCGGGGATGCCTTCGCCGTCCCTCTCGACGGGCCGGATGAAGGGGGCGGCGAGCAGCATGCCCCGCGCCATGTCCTCGCTCATGTCCCGCTCGGCGACTGCGGAGGCGAGCGGGGTCAGCAGGTGTACGGGCAGGCCGTCGCCCTCGGCGAGGGCGAGGGGCGCGAGGATCTGCCGCAGGGTGCGGGGGTGGGCGCCGAGTCGCTGGGCGTGCAGGTCGAGCACTTCGCCGACGCTGCCGGGCAGTTGGCTGGCGTCCGCCGGGCCGAACCCCTCCGGGTGCATCAAGATCGACTGTACGGCGAGATGCACGGTCAGGCGGCTGCCGGCGCCGTCTCCCGCGTGCCGGGCGATCACTTCGGCCAGCGCGCGTCGCGCGTCAGGCTCGGTCGTGAACGGCAGTTCCGGGACGCCGGACTGGGGATCGAGCAGTGCCTCGGCCTGCCGCACCAGCCCTTCGGGGTCGGCCCACTCCGGTGCGTCGAGGTCGATGATCTGGACCACGCCGGGAGGCAGGCCCTCGGCGAGCTCGGCGGCGAGCTCCCGGGGCACGTCGGCGAGAAGGCGTACGGAATCGATGGCGGCGAGGGGGTTCAGCACGTCCCGCACCACGCGCGCGGGCTCACCCGCTCCCCGCACCGGACCGGCCCGGTCCACATCCGGCACCACGATCGTCACCGGCCGCCCGGCCAACGGGAGTCGGCCGAGTTCGGGAAAGATGTCGGCGGTGCGGCTCGCGGACAACTCGTAGTGATCGGCGATCAGCCACAGGGTCTGCGCCGCCGTCAGCCCGGCGACGCTCGGCACCGCGGGGGCGGGCAGGTCCGGAGGCACGGTCGCCGGATCGAGCGCGTCCAGCTCGATCTCCTTGCGATGCTCCGGATCGCAGAGCATCAGGAACCCCGTGAGCAGCCGCGAACACCCGGTACCCGGGCTACCGGTCAGGACGACGACCCGAGGCGCACCCGGCCACTCCATCCGCCACGAGGCGAGCGCGCGCAGCACGGCATCGCGCCCCCCGATGTAGGGGTGGGGCTCATGGGCTCTGATCTGTTCTGGGGCCTGGGTCGGGCTGGTCATTGTCTCCCCGTTGTCCTGTCCGTCCGGCACCGTCAACCCGCGTTGATCGTGCGCCGTTCATCCTAGGGCGCTTCTTCCGGAACGCATGGTGGTCCAGGTGGAGATGCCCGCGATGTGCGAGGCGGTGAGGGGGAAGGTGGCGCCCTGGCCGTAACGGGTGGCGAGGCCGTGCTTGAGCTAGGTGATGCCCCGCAGGGGTCGGCAGCGGCCGTCCGCGGCGAGGTGGATCTTCGTGGTCAGCCCGCCGCGGGAGCGTACGAGGCCATGGTCGGCCGGCTCGCCGGCCGGCCCCTCCACGAATGGTCCACAGGTCGCGTCATAGGACTGCGCCGGGCCGCACAGGCCCGCACATACGCGAAGATCCCGCACTCAGCGTTCTCGCTGATGGCGGGGTCTTCTGGCACTTCAGCCGAAGTGCCCCCGGCAGGATTCGAACCTGCGCACACGGCTCCGGAGGACGGCCAGTTCCCAGGAATTGCCGCAGGTCAACGCCCTGTATGACGGCCTGTCAGCCGCGCGGTCCCGCGTATGTCCCGTAAGAATGAAATACTCCCTTTGTTGCATATCAGGGGTGAATGGCTGGCGCGGCCGATCACAGGTCACCAGTGAGGCTGCCTTCCGGCGGATCGCCGGACCGGGCTGACCGGCGGGCGTAGGCTGACGGTCGTCACGAGTATGGCCCGAGCCGGGGTGGGAAGAGCCGTGGATGGTCTTACCAAGGCGAACCTCAGAGCGCTGGCCGGTGCCCGTTCCTTCGACCGCGGGCTCGGATACCTCGACGCGGTGTCGCGGATCGAGGTCGGTGACGCATGGGTCACCGCGACCGTCCAAGGTACGCAGCGGTACGAGGTGGAGCTGACCCTGAACGCGCCCGGGGGTGTGGCCGGCGAGTGCGACTGCCCGTACGGCCTGGAGGGAAACTTCTGCAAGCACCTGGTCGCTCTCGGGATGGCCGTGCTCGCCCAGCAGGAGAGCCTGCCGCAGCAGCAGAAGGCGGCTCGGGAACGCGCACAGGACCTCGACGCTTGGCTGTTCGGCCTGTCCAAGGAAGAGCTGCTCGCCCTCGTACAGGACCAGATCGCCGAGGACCGGCAGTTGCGCCGCGCCCTGGAGCTGCGGGCCGCCAGCGCCCGCGGAGACCTGGCCGGGGCCCGGGCCCGCGTCCGTGAGCTGCTCGACATCGGCCCGTTCGCACAGTACGGGTACGTCGAATACGCCGATGCCCGTGCCTACTCCGACCAGGCCGGGCTAGCAGTGTCCGCGATCACGGCGCTGACCGGCTCGGGCCGGGCCGCCGATGCGATCGTCCTGGCACGGGAGGCGATGCGACTACTGAGCGACGCGGTGGAGAGCGTCGACGACTCGGACGGATGGCTGGGCCAGGTCGGTGCGAAGCTCGCCGACGCCCACCACGAGGCATGCCGTGCGGCGCGCCCCGCCCCGGAGGAGCTGGCTCGCTGGTTGGCCGGCCACGTGCTTGGGGACGCAGACGACCTCACCGGTATCGATCCGCTCGACTACGAGGACCTTCTCGGCGAACAGGGGATGACCGCCCTGCGGAAACTGGCGGTCGAGGCATGGCGAGGCAACCGCACCGGCTGGGGCGAGAAGTATCTGATGGAGCGCCTGGCCAAGGCGGGCGGCGATGTCGATGCGGTGATCGCTGTGCACGCGGCTGACCTCGCACCGGACGGTCACACCCACCTGGTCATCGCCCAGGAACTGGACGCCGCTGGGCGGCCCGGTGAGGCTCTGAACTGGGCGGAGCGTGGTATCCGGGAAGCCCGGGACCTCGCCTCCATCGACACCGCCCTCGTCGACCATCTCTCCGACCGCTACGCGCAGGCGGGCCGGCTTTCCGAAGCCGTCGCCTTGCGACGCGACCATTTCGCCGCCCGCCGCTCCCTGCTCGCTTACCGGCAGCTCCGCGCCGCCGCGCGGGCCGCCGACTGCTGGCAGGCCGAGCGCGAGAGGGCACTGGCCCTGCTGCGTACCGACGCCGGGCGGTGGCAGGACGGCTGGCACGGTGGCCCTGTCCTGGTCGATGCCTTGCTCGACGACGAGGACGTTGACGCCGCCTGGCGAGCTGCCACCGAAACCGGCGCCCACGCGCAGCAGTGGCTCACCCTCGCCGACCAAGCCCGTGCCGACCGCCCCGCCGCCGTGCTCGGCGTCTATCTGCGCTTGGCCGAGCCGCTCACCCGGCAGACCGGCAACGCGGCCTACGAGCAGCTCGTCAGCCTCCTGCTGAGCATCCGCGACTGCCACCGCCGCCTGGGTACGTTGGACGAGTTCGCCGCGTACGTCACCGCTTTGCGTACTGCCCAGAAGCGCAAGCGCAATCTAATGCGCCTGATGGACGAACACGGGCTGTGAGTCAGAGCTCAGACGCTGTTCGGGGCGCCTGGCCACTGCCGTCCGGTGGATATAACTCCAGGTCGGGCTCCTCCTGCCAAATGCAGACCGATTCGGATGACATCAAGCACCGGGAAAGGCTTCTCCGCGCTCGAAACAGCCTGTCCACGCACCGTCGACCGCTGGCTCACACCGCGATGACGGTGACACGCTCGCCGCACAGGGCGGTGAGGTCCTCCGGGTCAGAGGTGAGGACCGTGACGGGGCCGGGGCGGTGAGGGCGGTGGCGCTAGGCATCGCGTCGATGGGCTGCCGGAAGAGGAGAGGACCGGCGCGGAGGTGGCGCTGAACGCTGTGGCGGCCGTAGTGGTGGCTGCAGGGGGCAAGCCCGAGGGCGGGAGCCCGAAGGTTTCTTGAGGGCTGTGTCGGAGGTGTGTCGCGAACACTGAGAAACAGTGAGAGAGGGCGGGAGTCAGTGAGACTGACTCCCGCCCTCTTCTGTCGACATCCGCCCTGGTCAGCGCTTGTTTGCTGCTGGTACCTGGCGAGTGCCCCCGGCAGGATTCGAACCTGCGCACACGGCTCCGGAGGCCGTTGCTCTATCCCCTGAGCTACGGGGGCGTGTCTGCTGCTCTCGCGGCGACGGGTAGAACACTACCAGCTCTGACGGGGTGTTCATGAACGGGTTGGGGGAGGGGGCCGTAGCGCATGTGGGGGTGGGGGTTCGGGTGGTCGGGGAAAGGTCCCTCGCACGGGGCGGAAGTGGGGAAAACCCGGACGCAGCCGGAGGCGCGCGCCTAGTCTCAAGGTGTGCCTGGCTTGTCCGGCCGGGTCCTTGTGGTCGACGACAACAAGGTCATCCGGCAGTTGATCAGGGTCAACCTTGAGCTTGAGGGCTTCGAGGTCGTGACCGCGGCTGATGGTGCCGAGTGCCTGGAGATCGTGCATCGGGTCGCTCCGGACGTGGTGACGCTCGATGTGGTGATGCCCCGGCTCGACGGGCTGCAGACGGCGGCTCGGCTGCGGGCCGATCCGCGGACGCGGGAGATACCCCTCGCCGTCGTCTCCGCCTGTACGCAGGTGGAGGTGGAGAGCGGGCAGGCGGTGGGGGTGGACGCGTTCCTGGCGAAGCCGTTCGAGCCCATGGAGCTCGTGCGTACGGTGCGGCGGCTGATGAGCCGCGGCGGGGAGCCGGGGGCCGAGGGGCCGGCCGATGCGGACGCCGATGCCGATGCCGACGTCCGCCGGTGATGAGGGGATGAGAGCCGACCGGTGCGTCCTGCGGGGTGAGGGGGGAGCGGTGACGGAGGGTGCGCCGTCGCCGGGGTGTCCGGTGGGTGAAACCAGGTGGCGGTGGGGGGCTGCATCTCCCATACGCTGGGGGTGTGACTCCCGCTGAGCTCTCCCGCGCCGTCCTGCGCTCCGTGCGTGGTGCCGTCGAGGGCGGGGAACTCTCCGTGACCGTTCCGGAGCGGGTTGTCGTGCGCGCGCCCATGCCGGGGGAGGGCGGGGGCGGCGACGCCGATCTTGTGTGCACTGTCGCGCTGCAGGTCGCCAAGGAGGCCGCGCGGCCGCCGCGTGAGGTGGCGGAGATGCTGCGGCAGCGGCTGGCGGGGGTGTCCGGGGTCGCCGGGGTGGAGATCGCCGGGGCTGGATTTTTGAATGTGACGCTGACGGGCCCGGCCCGCGCCGAGCTCGTACGGAGTGTGCTGGCGCAGGGGCGGGAGTACGGACGCGCCGGAGGGGCGGGGCAGGGGGAAGGGCTGAGGCCGGGGCCGGGGTCCGGAGGGGCTTCGGTGGTGTTGCGGGCCGCGTCCGGGGTGCGGGCCGCGGTGGTTGTCGAGGTGTTGGAGCGGGTTCTGGATCTTGGGCGAGTCGCGGCGGGGGAAGCGCGGGTCGAGGAGGTGTGTCCTCGGCCGGTGGTGGGGGTTTCCGGTGGGGGTGCGTCGGAAGAGTGGCGCGCTCTGGCTGGTCGTCTGGGCTCTGATGAAGCGCGCTGGGTTCTGCTTCGGGCTGCCCAGCAGGATGCTGTGCGGCTTCCCGAGCGGCCGGTGCAGCGGGAGAGCAATGGGCGGTTCCGGGTGCAGTACGCCTATGCGCGTACGTGTGCGATGACGCGGAACGCCCGGGAGCTGGGATTCGAGGCCGAGCCCGGGGACGCGGGAAGCGCGCGGGAGGTCCGCGAGGTGTGGGCTGCGATCGCCGAGTATCCGGGTGTCGTCGAGGCCGCCGCGCGCCACCGGGCGCCCGACCGCGTGGCGCGGCAGCTGGAAGTGACCGCGGACGCCTGGCTGCGATGTCATGACGTGTGTCCGCCGCTGCCCGTCGGGGAGGAGAAACCCTCGGCCGTGCACCGTGCCCGGCTGGCTCTCGCCGAAGCCGCCGGAACGGTGCTCGCCAACGGCCTGTCCCTGCTCGGCATCTCCACGCCCGAACGTCTGTGATCGAGTGGTCGGGCGATCGACCGCGACGGTCCGTCCGCGATCACCCGGACGTCTGACTCCATCCGGCGGCGCCGTACGCGCGGCGACGTCGTACCCGTACTTGCGTACCCGTACTCGAGGGGAACTTCCACGCCATGAGCCGCTCCGCCCACCCCGCAGGACCCCGGCACGGAGACGTGCTGCCCGAGGGGCACTACACCGCTCCGCCCGCCGACCTGAACAGCCTCGACCCGCGGGTGTGGTCCCGCACGGTCGAGCGTGACGCCGACGGGGTCGTCTCCGTCGGCGGGATGACGGTCGCCGCGCTCGCCGAGGAGTTCGGGACGCCCGCTTTCTTCCTGGACGAGGACGACTTCCGGGCCCGGTGCCGGGCGTGGAAGGACGCGTTCGGGGAGGGGGCGGACGTCTTCTACGCCGGGAAGGCCTTTCTCTCGCGGGCGGTGGTCCGCTGGCTCGCGGAGGAGGGGATGAATCTGGATGTGTGCAGCGGCGGGGAGCTGGCCACCGCGCTGGCGGCGGGGATGCCGGCCGAGCGGATCGCGCTGCACGGCAACAACAAGAGCGTCGACGAGATCACCCGGGCCGTGGAGGCCGGGGTCGGGCGGATCGTGCTCGACTCCTTCCAGGAGATCGTGCGGGTGGCGCACATCGCGGACCGGCTGGGCAAGCGGCAGCGGGTGCAGATCCGGGTGACGGTGGGCGTGGAGGCCCATACGCACGAGTTCATCGCCACCGCGCACGAGGACCAGAAGTTCGGGATCGCGCTGGCCGGCGGGCAGGCCGCGGAGGCCGTACGCCGGGTGCTGAAGCTGGACGGCCTGGAGCTGACCGGCATCCACTCGCACATCGGCTCGCAGATCTTCGACATGGCCGGGTTCGAGGTGTCGGCGCGCCGCGTGGTGCAGCTGCTGACCGAGGTGCGCGACGAGCACGGGGTCGAGCTGCCGGAGATCGACCTGGGGGGCGGCCTCGGTATCGCGTACACCCCCGACGACGATCCGCGCGAGCCGCAGGAGATCGCCAAGGCGCTGGGCGACATCGTGACGCGGGAGTGCGCGGCGGCCGGGCTCGCCGTGCCGCGGCTCTCCGTGGAGCCGGGCCGCGCCATCGTCGGGCCGACCGCCTTTACCCTTTACGAGGTCGGCACGGTCAAGGAGCTGGACGGGCTGCGTACGTACGTCTCCGTCGACGGCGGCATGTCGGACAACATCCGTACGGCGCTGTACGACGCCGAGTACAGCGTGGCGCTGGCCTCGCGGGCCTCGGACGCCCCGCCGATGCTCTCGCGGGTGGTCGGAAAGCACTGCGAGAGCGGCGACATCGTCGTACGGGACGCCTTCCTGCCCGCCGACGTGGCCCCCGGCGACCTGCTCGCCGTGCCCGCGACCGGCGCGTACTGCCGGTCGATGGCGAGCAACTACAACCACGCGCTGCGCCCGCCGGTGGTCGCGGTGCGGGACGGCGAAGGACGGGTCATCGTCCGGCGTGAGACGGAGGAGGACCTGCTCCGCCTCGACGTGGGGTGACGACGGGAGCGGTACCGGAGGGCGGGGCCGGCCCCGCCGGGGGCGGGACTCGCCGGGCGCAGGACCCGCCCGTCCGGCCGGTGACGGGCGCGCCCGCCGGGTGACCGACAATGGTGGAACAGATGTCTCGGCATCCGGACCGGGGCCGGAATTCCCGGTCCGGTGCGTGAGACTGGTGCAGACCGAGCAGGAAAGTGAAAGAGGTCGAATGATGCGTACGCGTCCGCTGAAGGTGGCGCTGCTGGGCTGTGGAGTGGTCGGCTCAGAGGTGGCGCGCATCATGACGACGCACGCCGACGACCTCGCCGCCCGCATCGGCGCGCCGGTCGAGCTGGCCGGGATCGCGGTCCGCCGCCCGGACCGGGTGCGTGCCGGGGTTCCCGCGGAGCTGATCACCACTGACGCGAAAGAGCTGGTCAAACGGGACGACATCGACGTCGTCGTCGAGGTGATCGGCGGGATCGAGCCCGCCCGCAGCCTGATCACCACCGCGTTCGAGCACGGCGCGAGCGTCGTTTCGGCCAACAAGGCGCTCGTCGCGGCGGACGGTGCCGCGCTGCACGCCGCCGCCGAGGCCAACGGCGCCGACCTGTATTACGAGGCCGCCGTGGCCGGCGCGATCCCGCTGGTCCGGCCGCTGCGCGAGTCGCTGGCCGGCGACAAGGTCAACCGGGTGCTGGGCATCGTCAACGGGACGACGAACTTCATCCTGGACAAGATGGACAGCACGGGGGCGGGCTACTCCGAGGCGCTGGACGAGGCCACGGCGCTGGGGTACGCGGAGGCCGACCCGACCGCGGACGTGGAGGGCTTCGACGCTGCCGCCAAGGCCGCGATCCTGGCCGGAATCGCCTTTCACACCCGGGTGACCATCGACGACGTGCACCGTGAGGGGCTGACCGAGGTCACCGCCTCCGACATCGCCTCCGCCAAGCGGATGGGCTGCACGGTCAAGCTGCTGGCGATCTGCGAGCGGGCCGCCGACGGTGCCTCGGTCACCGCGCGCGTGCACCCCGCGATGATCCCGCTGACGCATCCGCTGGCCTCTGTGCGCGAGGCGTACAACGCGGTCTTCGTCGAGGCCGAGGCCGCCGGCCAGCTGATGTTCTACGGCCCCGGCGCGGGCGGCTCGCCGACCGCCTCCGCGGTCCTCGGCGACCTGGTGGCGGTCTGCCGCAACAAGCTGGCCGAAACCACCGGCCCCGGCGAGTCGGCGTACACGCAACTGCCGGTCGGCCCGATGGGTGACGTCGTCACCCGCTACCACATCAGCCTGGACGTGGCCGACAAGCCCGGTGTCCTCGCCCAGGTCGCCACGGTCTTCGCCGAGCACGGCGTGTCCATCGACACGGTCCGCCAGCAGAGCAAGGACGGGGGTGCCGCCCGCTCCGGTGAGTCCGCGAACGGGGGAGAGGCGTCCCTCGTCGTCGTCACGCACCGGGCGGCCGACGCCGCCCTGTCGTCGACCGTCGGCGCGCTGCGCGACCTGGACACGGTCCGGGGCGTCGCCAGCATCATGCGGGTCGAAGGGGAGTAGAGGAACCCATGTCTGCCATTTCCACCGCGAGCCGTCAGTGGCGCGGAATCATCGAGGAGTACCGGGACCGGCTGCCGGTCGCGGCGTCGACCGAGGTCGTCACGCTGCGTGAGGGCGGTACGCCGCTGGTGCCCGCCCAGGTGCTCTCCGAGCGCACGGGCTGTGAGGTGCATCTCAAGGTAGAGGGCGCCAACCCCACCGGGTCCTTCAAGGACCGCGGCATGACGATGGCCATCACCCGGGCCAAGGAGGAGGGCGCCAAGGCGGTCATCTGTGCCTCCACCGGCAACACCTCCGCGTCGGCGGCCGCGTACGCGGTACGGGCCGGGATGGTGTGCGCCGTACTGGTGCCGCAGGGCAAGATCGCGCTCGGCAAGATGGGTCAGGCGCTGGTGCACGGCGCGAAGATCCTCCAGGTCGACGGGAATTTCGACGACTGTCTGACGCTGGCCCGGGGTCTCTCCGAGAAGTACCCCGTCGCACTTGTGAACTCCGTCAACCCGGTGCGGATCGAGGGCCAGAAGACCGCCGCCTTCGAGATCGTCGACATGCTGGACGACGCGCCGGACATCCATGTGCTGCCGGTCGGCAACGCGGGCAACATCACCGCGTACTGGAAGGGGTACCAGGAGTACGCCGCCGACGGCATCGCCTCGCGCACCCCGCGCATGTGGGGTTTCCAGGCGTCCGGCAGCGCGCCGATCGTACGTGGCGAAGTCGTCAAGGATCCGCACACGATCGCGACGGCCATCCGGATCGGCAACCCCGCCTCCTGGCAGTTCGCCGAGCGTGCCCGGGACGAGTCCGGTGGCGCCATCGACGAGGTGACGGACCGTCAGATCCTGGCCGCCTACCGGCTGCTGGCCTCCCAGGAGGGTGTCTTCGTGGAGCCCGCCTCGGCCGCCTCGGTGGCCGGTCTGCTCAAGGCGGCCGACGAGGGCAAGGTCGACCCGGGCCAGCGCATCGTCTGCACGGTCACCGGCAACGGCCTCAAGGACCCGGACTGGGCCGTCGCGGGCGCCCCGCAGCCGGTCACGGTCCCGGTCGACGCGGACGCCGCGGCCGAGCGCCTCGGCCTGGCGTAGTACGCCGCCCCGGCGCGCGACGCACCCGGCCGCATCCCCCCGCGGCCGGGTGCCCGCCCCGGACGCGCGACCTCGCGCGAAAAGGGGTTACGGAGCCCGCAGGAACCCCGTAACCTCGGATGGAGCAAACCCTGCAAAGGCTGCAAAGGCGGCCGTGGGCCGCGGGCAGCGCGCGACACGCATCGTGCGCCTCCTGTGCGCCCTATGTCGCCACAGAACCTTCCTTCGATAGGCTGGCAGCCAACTCCCCTCCCCACGGCATGTCGCAGTGGAGTGCAGGGCAGGTCAGAACGGTCCCCACGAGCCGGCCGGGCACCCAGGTGCCGCGGCGCTCCGGGGCAGTGCCGCAGCATCACATCAAGGAGAGTCATCGAGCGATGGCCGGTCCAGCGTTCCGCGCCGCCGCCGTCCGGGTGCGCACCCCCGCGACCAGCGCCAATCTCGGTCCCGGCTTCGACGCCCTCGGGCTGTCCCTGGGCCTGTACGACGACGTCGTGGTGCGGGTGGCCGATTCCGGCCTGCACGTCGACATCGCGGGCGAGGGCGCCGAAACCCTGCCGCGCGACGAGAGCCACCTGCTCGTACGGTCCCTGCGTGCCGCCTTCGACCTGCTCGGCGGACAGCCGCGCGGCCTGGAGATCGTGTGCGCCAACCGCATCCCGCACGGCCGTGGCCTGGGCTCCTCCTCCGCCGCGATCTGCGCGGGCATCATGGCCGCCCGCGCGGTGACCATAGGCGCCGAACAGAAGCTGGACGACGCGGCGCTGCTGGAACTGGCCACCGAGATCGAGGGGCATCCGGACAACGTCGCCGCCTGCCTGCTCGGCGGCTTCACGCTGGCCTGGACCGATACCGGATCGGCGCGCGCGATCAGGCTGGATCCCGCCGATTCCATCGTTCCGGTGGTCTTCGTACCGGACCGGCCGGTGCTCACCGAGACCGCGCGGGGCCTGCTGCCGCGTACCGTCCCGCACGTGGACGCCGCGGCCAACGCCGGCCGCGCCGCACTGCTCGTCGAGGCCCTGACCAGGCGCCCCGAGCTGCTGCTGGCCGCGACCGAGGACCGACTTCACCAGGAGTACCGTGCTCCCGCGATGCCCGAGAGCGTGGCCCTGGTGAACCGACTGCGGGCGGACGGCGTCCCTGCAGTCATCTCCGGCGCGGGCCCCACGGTCCTCGCGCTGGTCCAGGAGGACGCGGCCGACAAGGTCGCCGGCCTCGCGGGCGAGGGGTGGGCGGCCAACCGGCTGGCCCTCGACGCGGCGGGCACCTCGGTGCTGCCGCTCGCCGGGTGATCGACGATTGCCGGTCTTCGAGAGGGGGAATGTTTGTTGGATCCGGTAGTGTTAACCTCAAGTGAGTACGTGACGCCTCAGCGGCGCGGTACTCCGTGTCCCCCATCGGGACCACCTTTCTTCCGGGAGCCTCCCAAACTGCTTGGAGCAGTTGCCTGAGCAGAAGCGAGCACGCTCCGGAATCGGCGTGACGGACATGAGTCACAGACATCTCTTCGCGCCGGAACCATGCACTGATCTCTCCGCCATTTCCGGCGGGACCACCGCCCCGGCCAGGTCCGCAAGTACGGGACCGCAGCCGGACAGCACAACCGGTCGCCGAGCCAGACAGGCCGACGCCCGCTCCAGGGAAGGACCCTTCGTGAGCGACACCACCGATCTGATGGGCGTACGCACCGATGGCAGTGCCACCGCGCCCGCCACGGACGCTCCCGCCGCGCCTGCGCGGCGCCGCCGTTCCGGCACCGGCCTGGACGGCATGGTCCTGGCAGAGCTGCAGCAGGTCGCCTCCAGCCTCGGTATCAAGGGCACCGCGCGGATGCGCAAGAGCCAGCTGATCGAGGTCATCAAGGAGAAGCAGGCCGCCGGCTCCGGCGCCGCTGCCAAGGGCGACGCGCCCGCAGAGACCGAGACCAAGCCCAAGCGCCGGGCGACCTCCAAGGCCCGTACGGGCGAGGACGGCGACGCCAAGGCCGCGGGCAAGGCGGACGGCAAGGCCGCCGCCGACAAGGGCGCAGCCCAGCAGCAGATCGACATCCCGGGCCAGCCGAGCGACGAGCAGCCGGCCGGCGAGCGCCGCCGGCGTCGCGCCACCGCCGCCGCGGGCAGCCCCGACGGCGCCGGTGAGGCGAAGGCCGAGGGCAAGTCCGAGGCGAAGGCCGACACCCGTACGGCACCGCGCGAGGACGCCAAGGCCGAGGCCGCGGCGGACAACGCCGAGGGCCGCCAGGGCAAGGGCGACCGCCAGGACCGCGGGGACCGTCAGGACCGCGGCCAGAAGGGCGACCGCCAGAGCCGCGGCGAGCGCGGTGAGCGTGGCGAGCGCGGCCAGCGCGACCGCCGCAACAAGAACAACGACGGCGGCGACGGCGGCAGCCAGCAGGGCGGCGGCAACCGCCAGCAGCGCGACGGCGGCCGCGACAACCGCGACAACCGTCGGGCCGACGAGGACGGGGACGACTTCGAGGGCGGGCGCCGCGGGCGCCGCGGCCGTTACCGGGACCGCCGTGGCCGCCGTGGCCGCGACGAGGGCTTCGGCAACGAGCCGCAGGTCTCCGACGACGACGTGCTGATCCCGGTCGCGGGCATCCTCGACATCCTCGACAACTACGCGTTCATCCGGACCTCCGGCTACCTGCCCGGTCCGAACGACGTGTACGTCTCGCTCGCCCAGGTCCGCAAGAACGGCCTGCGCAAGGGCGACCACGTCACCGGCGCGGTCCGCCAGCCCCGCGAGGGCGAGCGGCGCGAGAAGTTCAACGCGCTGGTGCGCCTGGACACCGTCAACAGCGTCTCGCCCGAACAGGGCCGTGGGCGTGCGGAGTTCGGCAAGCTGACGCCCCTTTACCCGCAGGAGCGGCTGCGCCTGGAAGGTGAGCCGGGCGCGCTGACGCCGCGGATCATCGACCTGGTCGCGCCGATCGGCAAGGGCCAGCGCGGTCTGATCGTGGCCCCGCCGAAGACCGGTAAGACCATGATCATGCAGGCGGTCGCCAACTCGATCACCCGCAACAACCCCGAGTGCCACCTGATGGTCGTCCTGGTCGACGAGCGTCCGGAAGAGGTCACCGACATGCAGCGGTCGGTCAAGGGCGAGGTCATCTCCTCGACCTTCGACCGCCCGGCCGAGGACCACACCACCGTCGCGGAGCTGGCCATCGAGCGCGCCAAGCGCCTGGTGGAGCTGGGTCACGACGTGGTCGTCCTGCTGGATTCCATCACCCGTCTGGGCCGTGCGTACAACCTCGCCGCCCCGGCGTCGGGCCGCATCCTGTCCGGTGGTGTCGACTCGACCGCGCTGTACCCGCCGAAGAAGTTCTTCGGTGCCGCGCGCAACATCGAGGACGGCGGCTCGCTGACCATCCTGGCCACCGCACTGGTCGAGACCGGCTCGCGGATGGACGAGGTGATCTTCGAGGAGTTCAAGGGCACCGGCAACATGGAGCTCAAGCTCGACCGGAAGCTCGCCGACAAGCGCATCTTCCCGGCGGTGGACGTGGACGCGTCCGGCACCCGTAAGGAAGAGATCCTGATGGGCAGCGACGAGCTGGCCGTCGTCTGGAAGCTGCGCCGGGTGCTGCACGCCCTGGACCAGCAGCAGGCCATCGAGCTGCTGCTGGACAAGATGAAGCAGACGAAGTCCAACGCGGAGTTCCTGCTCCAGATCCAGAAGACGACCCCCGGCATGGGCAACGGCAACGGCAACGACTGACGCCCGGCCCGCACGGACGGCCCGTCCGCGCCCGTACCGGCGCGGTACCCGGCCGTAGCCGCACGGCGCAGCCCTCCTGGTCACTTCGGTGGCCGGGAGGGCTTCGTGCTGTCCGCGGAAATCCGCGGATTGTTGCCTTGCGCACACGCGTACCGTCTGCGGAGGCCGTCACTCCGCTTTCCGGCCGCGGACGAAAGCCCTGGTCATCCGGGTAAAAGTCGACTTTTGGCCGGAGCCGGAGCGGCCCGGTTTCTAAGAATGGCTCTCAACCCCGTTGTGCAACCCTTCCGGTCAGCCCCCCGTCTTTCAAGGCGCAACAAACCGTGCTGGACGGCGACGGCGTGGGGCAGCCGAGAGAACGAGGACTGAGGAGCAGATGGCGGACGACAGCAGCGCCGCGGACGCGGCCAAGGGCCGTTCCCGCGGCATACGTGCCACGGGCCGCCGGCGCAAGGGCCCGACCCGGCGCCGCCGCGCCCTGACGATAACCGTGTGCGCGCTGGTCAGCTGCGTGCTGCTCGGTGGCGCGGGACTCGGCTACGTCTACTTCAAACTCAACGGCAACCTGAAGGGCGTCGACATCAACGCCGCCCTGGGCAAGGACCGGCCCAAGGACCACGACGACGGGTCGATGGACATCCTCGTCATGGGGTCCGACTCCCGGGCGGGCAAGAACGGCGCGTACGGCACCGACGAGGGGGCCGCCCGTTCCGACACCGCGATGATCGTCCACATCTTCAAGGGCCACAAGAAGGCCAGTGTGGTCAGCGTCCCGCGCGACACCATGGTCCAGCGCCCCGACTGTACGACGAAGAACGGCAAGAACGTCCCCGGTCAGCGCAGGGCCATGTTCAACACCGCCTACGAGGTCGGCGGTCCGGCCTGCGCCGTCAAGACCGTCGAGTCGATGAGCGGCATCCGCATGGACCACTTCGTCGAGGTCGACTTCACCGGTTTCAAGCAGCTCATCGACGCCCTCGGCGGCGTGGAGATCACCACCAGCAAGGCCATCCACGACAACAAGAGCCACCTGAACCTGGAGCCGGGCAAGCACACCCTCAACGGTGAGAACGCCCTCGGCCTCGTCAGGACCCGGCACGGCGTGCCCGGCGGCGACGGCAGCGACCTGGGCCGCATCCAGCTCCAGCAGACCTTCATCAAGGCGCTGATGAAGCAGGTCAAGAGCATCGGGCTGCTGTCGAACCCGACGAAGCTCTACGGCATCGCCGACACCGCCACCAAGGCCATCACCACCGACAGCGACCTGAACTCGGTCAATGCGCTGATGGGCCTCGCCAAGGAGCTGGGCGGCATCGAGTCGGACAACATCGACATGGTGACACTGCCGGTGACGTACGACCCGAAGGATCCGTCCCGGGTGGTGCCGCTGGAGAAGCAGTCGAAGCAGGTGTGGGACGCGCTGCGCCAGGACCAGGACATCCCGAAGGAAGCGATCAAGGGATCCGCAGGTGACAAGGGCGGAACCGATCGTTACGTCAAGTAGCTGAATCGTTTCGCCGGAGCGTCTCCCGGCGCCGGGGTGGGCCGGGGAATACTTCCCGGCCCACCCCGGTTTTGGGAGATGAGGCCAGTCCTGGCAGACTGGACCGTCGGCCCCGGTTCACGTGACGCAATCCGCGTGACGACCCGGAGCCCTCCCGAACCTAGGAGAATCCCTTGAAGCGCGACATCCACCCGGAGTACGTCGAGACCCAGGTCAGCTGCACCTGTGGCGCGTCGTTCACCACCCGTAGCACCGTGGCCGGCGGCACCATCCGTGCCGACATCTGCTCCGAGTGCCACCCGTTCTACACGGGCAAGCAGAAGATCCTCGACACCGGTGGCCGCGTGGCCCGCTTCGAGGCCCGCTTCGGCAAGGCCGCCGGCTCCGCCCAGAAGTAGCGACCCGCAAGGCGCCGGTTCCGTCCCGCCCCGCGAAGGGGCGGCGGACCGGCGTTTTGTCGTCCAGGCCACGGACCCCGCCGGAGGTCCCGGGCCGCGGCGCACGCCGCACAGGTGCCGGCAACCGGGAACCCCCGGATCCCGGAAGACTCAGCCAGGTGAGGAACCCCCACGATGTTCGAGGCGGTCGAGGAACTGATCGGCGAGCACGCCGACCTTGAGAAGCGACTGGCCGACCCCGCGGTCCACGCCGACCAGCGCGAGGCCAAGCGGCTCAACAAGCGCTATTTCGAACTGACCCCGATCATCACGGCCTACCGCTCCTGGAAGCAGACCGGCGACGACATCGACACGGCCCGCGAACTGGCCGCCGACGACCCGGACTTCGCCGACGAGGTCAAGGACCTCGAAGCGCGCCGCGAGGAACTGACCGAGAAGCTGCGGCTGCTGCTCGTCCCGCGCGACCCCAGCGACGACAAGGACGTCATCCTGGAGGTCAAGGCCGGCGAGGGCGGCGAGGAGTCCGCGCTGTTCGCCGGCGACCTGCTGCGCATGTACCTGCGCTACGCCGAGCGGGTCGGCTGGAAGACCGAGATCCTCGACGCCAACGAGTCCGACCTCGGCGGCTACAAGGACGTCCAGGTCGCCGTGAAGACCAAGGGCGGCAACGGCGCCACCGAGCCCGGCCAGGGCGTGTGGGCCCGCCTGAAGTACGAGGGCGGCGTGCACCGCGTCCAGCGGGTGCCCGCCACCGAGTCCCAGGGCCGCATCCACACCTCCGCGGCCGGTGTGCTCGTCACGCCCGAGGCCGAGGAGGTCGAGGTCGAGATCGGCCCCAACGACCTGCGCATCGACGTCTACCGCTCGTCGGGCCCCGGCGGCCAGTCGGTCAACACCACCGACTCCGCCGTACGCATCACCCACCTGCCCACCGGCATCGTCGTCTCCTGCCAGAACGAGAAGAGCCAGCTCCAGAACAAGGAGCAGGCCCTGCGCATCCTGCGCTCGCGGCTGCTGGCCGCCGCCCAGGAGGAAGCCGAGAAGGAGGCGTCGGACGCCCGGCGCAGCCAGGTCCGCACCGTCGACCGCTCCGAGCGCATCCGGACGTACAACTTCCCGGAGAACCGCATTTCGGACCACCGCGTCGGCTTCAAGGCGTACAACCTGGACCAGGTGCTCGACGGCGAGCTCGACCCGGTGATCCAGGCCTGCGTGGACGCCGACTCGGCCGCCAAGCTGGCCGCCGCCCAGTAAGCCCGCAGAACGCCCGTAGAACGCCCGTAGAACGAGCCGGAGGAACAGCGTGCCGTCGCCTTCCGGGGGCCACGACCCCCAGCGGCCCCGCCGCGGGCCCAACCCCCGCACCGTGCTGCTCGCCGAGGTGGCCCAGGCCACCCAGCGGCTGGCCGACGCCGGCGTGCCCTCACCGCGCTTCGACGCGGAGGAGCTCGCCGCGCACGTGCACGGCGTCAAGCGCGGCGAACTGCACCGCGTCCCCGACGCGGACTTCGACGCCCGCTACTGGGAGGCCGTCGCCCGTCGCGAGGCCCGCGAGCCGCTCCAGCACATCACCGGGCGCGCCTTCTTCCGCTACCTGGAGCTGCACGTCGGCCCCGGCGTCTTCGTGCCCCGCCCGGAGACCGAGTCGGTCGTCGGCTGGGCGATAGACGCGGTACGGGCCATGGACGTCGTCGAACCGCTCATCGTCGACCTGTGCACCGGCTCCGGAGCCATCGCGCTCGCCCTGGCACAGGAAGTGCCGCGCTCGCGCGTGCACGCCGTGGAGCTGTCCGACGAGGCCATGCAGTGGGCCCGCAAGAACGTCGAGGGGTCCCGCGTCGTTCTCCAGCAGGGCGACGCGCTGACCGCGCTTCCCGAGCTGGACGGCCAGGTCGACCTGGTCATCTCCAACCCGCCGTACATCCCGCTGACCGAGTGGGAGTACGTCGCACCCGAGGCACGCGACCACGACCCCGAGCTCGCGCTGTTCTCGGGCCAGGACGGCCTGGACACCATCCGCGGCATCGAGCGGACCGCACACCGCCTGCTGCGGCCCGGCGGCGTCGTGGTCATCGAACACGCCGACACCCAGGGCGGCCAGGTTCCGTGGATCTTCACCGAGGAGCGGGGCTGGGCCGACGCGGCCGACCACCCCGACCTGAACAACCGGCCCCGCTTCGCCACCGCGCGCAGGGCGATGCCATGACGAGCCCGGCCCCCACGAGTCATCTGTACGTTCCGCACGAGGAGGTCCGTTAAATGGCACGGCGTTACGACTGCAGCGACGCGACCGACCGCGCGACCGGTCTGCGCGAGGCCGCATCGGCCGTCCGCCGCGGCGAGCTGGTCGTGCTGCCGACCGACACCGTCTACGGCATCGGCGCGGACGCGTTCAGTGCCGAGGCCGTCGGTGACCTGCTGGAGGCCAAGGGCCGCGGGCGCGGCATGCCCTCCCCGGTGCTCGTCGGCTCCCCGAACACCCTCCACGGGCTCGTCACGGACTTCTCCGAGCAGGCCTGGGAACTGGTCGACGCCTTCTGGCCCGGCGCGCTCACCCTGGTCGCCACCCACCAGCCGTCGCTGACCTGGGACCTGGGGGAGACCCGCGGCACGGTCGCGGTCCGCATGCCGCTGCACCCGGTCGCCATCGAGCTGCTCACCGAGTTCGGCCCGATGGCCGTCTCCAGCGCCAACCTCACCGGACACCCGTCGCCGCAGGACTGCGACGCTGCCCAGGAGATGCTCGGCGACTCCGTCTCCGTCTACCTGGACGGCGGCCCGACCCCCGCGGCCGTACCGTCCTCGATCGTGGACGTCACCGGCCCCACGCCGGTGCTGCTGCGTGAGGGCGCGATCAGCGCGGAGGAGCTGCGCAAGGTGGCTCCCGGGCTTGAGGTGGCGAATTGATTGCGCCCCTCGGGCGTGGCATAGCGGGACCCGGCGAGGACAGCTACCGCACGTTCCGCATCCTCCACGTCAGCACCGGCAACGTCTGCCGCTCGCCCATCACCGAGCGGCTGCACCGGCACGCCCTCGACCTGCGGCTGGGCGAGGACCGCGGCGGCCTGGTAGTGGAGAGCGCCGGCACCTGGGGCCACGAAGGCGCGCCCATGGAGACCCACGCCGCCACGGTCCTGGCCGACTACGGAGCCGACCCGGCCGACTTCACCGGCCGTGAGCTGCTGGACGAGCACGTCATCCGGGCCGACCTCGTGCTGACCGCCACCCGCGACCACCGCGCCCAGGTCATCTCCATGGGCCACTCGGCGGGGCTGCGCACCTTCACGCTGAAGGAGTTCAACCGCCTCGTACGGGCCATAGACCCGGCCACGCTGCCCGAGCCCGACCCGGCGCTCCCTGGCGGCGGGCTGGTCGAGCGCGCCCGCGCCCTGGTCGGCGCCGCCGCCGCGCTGCGCGGCTGGCTGCTGGCGCCGAACCCGGAGGCGGACGAGGTCTACGACCCGTACGGCGCGCCCATCACGTTCTTCCGCTCCATCGGCGACGAGATCAACCAGGCGCTGGACCCCGTGGTGACGGCGCTGACGGGGGTTCCGGCCCGCGCCTGACCACCGGGGGCGGCGGGCCCGCGAACGCCGCCCTGAAGGGCCGCTGAGGCCCGTCGGGCCGTCGGCTCGCGAGATTCGTCCCGGCCCGCCCACCGCCCCGCCCCGGACCAGCCCGAACCCGGGCGGCACATCCGCCGCGCCCGAACGCCGCTCCGCGCCTACATTGGGACCACGTCCCCGTACGAGGCCCGGAGCAAGCCATGCCCGCCACCACCGCGTCATCCCGGAGCGAGACCACGGCTGTCCTGAGGGAGGCGGCCGGGGCAGGGCCGGCGTACGGCGGGTACACGCCGCCGGCCTGGACGCCGGACTTCGCGGGGCTGCTGCAGCAGGATCCCGAGATCGCCGGGGTGCTGCTCGCCGAGGCGGCCCGGCAGGGCGACGGGCTGCAGCTCGTCGCCGCCGAGAACTTCTCCTCCCGGGCCGTGCTGGCCGCCCTCGGCTCCCCGCTCGCCAACAAGTACGCCGAGGGATACCCGGGCGCCCGGCACCACGGCGGGTGCGAGGTCGTGGATCTCGCCGAGCGGCTGGCGGTGGAACGTGCCAAAGTCCTGTTCGGTGCCGAGCACGCGAACGTCCAGCCGCACTCCGGGTCCTCCGCCGTGCTGGCCGCCTACGCCGCCCTGCTGCGCCCCGGCGACACCGTTCTGGCCATGGCACTGCCGCACGGCGGACATCTGACCCACGGTTCCCCGGCCAACTTCTCCGGCCGCTGGTTCGACTTCGCCGGTTACGGCGTCGATCCGCACACCGGGCTGATCGATTACGCCGAGGTGCGCGCGCTGGCCCGCCGGCACCGGCCCAAGGCCATCGTCTGCGGCTCGATCTGCTACCCGCGGCATCTGGACTACGCCGCCTTCCGGGAGATCGCCGACGAGGTGGGCGCGTATCTCATCGCGGACGCCGCGCACCCGATCGGGCTGGTCGCCGCGGGGCTGGCGCCCAACCCGGTCCCGTACGCGGACGTCGTGTGCGCCACCACCCACAAGGTGCTGCGCGGCCCCCGTGGCGGCATGATCCTCTGCGGTGCCGAGCTGGCCGAGCGCATCGACCGGGCCGTCTTCCCCTTCACCCAGGGCGGCGCCCAGATGAACGCGGTCGCCGCCAAGGCCGTCGCGTTCGGCGAGGCCGCCACCGAGGACTTCGCCCGGTACGCCCGGCAGGTCGTCGCCAATGCCCGGGCGCTGGCCGGTTCGCTGGCCGAGGAAGGGCTGCCGGTCACCACCGGCGGTACGGACACCCACCTGATCACCGCCGACCCGGCGCCGCTGGGCGTGGACGCCCGTACCGCCAGGGGGCGTTGCGCGGCGGCGGGCATCGTGCTGGACACCTGTGCCCTGCCGTGCCCCGAGGACCCGTCCGGGCGCCGGCCCGGGCTGCGGCTGGGGGCCGCCGCCCTGACCACCCAGGGCATGGGCGAGGACGAGGCGGTGCGGGTCGGCGCGCTGATCGCGGCGGCCGTACGGGAGGACCCGCAGGCCCGCGCGGCGACCGCGGCATTGGTCCGGCGCTTTCCCCCTTATCCCGATCCGCGCTGAGCTCTGGAACCATTCACGGGACGGGGTTGTCTTCCCTTACGTTCACGGACAGGGGGCGGACACGCATATGGTGTGTGGCTGTGATGGCCAGCGATACCAATGGGGCAGCCCGTGCGTGAATACCTGCTGACGCTGTGCGTCACGGCCGCGGTCACTTACCTGCTGACCGGGCCGGTACGGAAATTCGCCATCGCGGCCGGCGCGATGCCGGAGATCCGCGCGCGCGACGTGCACCGCGAACCGACTCCGCGTCTCGGCGGCATCGCCATGTTCGGCGGGCTGTGCGCGGGTCTGCTGGTAGCCGCCCATCTCAGCAACCTCAAGTCCGTCTTCGAGCACTCCAACGAGCCGCGCGCGCTGCTGTCGGGTGCCGCGCTGATCTGGGTGCTGGGCGTGCTGGACGACAAGTGGGGCGTGGACGCGCTCGTCAAGCTCGGCGGCCAGATGATCGCCGCGGGTGTGATGGTCCTTCAGGGCCTGACGATCCTGTGGATCCCGGTGCCGGGCATCGGCACCGTCTCGCTGAGCCCCTGGCAGGGCACGCTCCTGACGGTGGCTCTGGTCGTCATCACCATCAACGCCGTCAACTTCGTGGACGGCCTGGACGGGCTGGCCTCGGGCATGGTGTGCATCGCCGCCGCGGCCTTCTTCATGTACGCGTACCGCATGTGGTTCGGGTACGGCATCGAGGCGGCCGCGCCCGCGACGCTGTTCTCGGTCGTCCTGATGGGCATGTGCCTGGGCTTCCTGCCGCACAACATGCACCCGGCGCGGATCTTCATGGGCGACTCGGGCTCGATGCTGATCGGGCTGGTCATGGCGGCCGGCGCGGTCTCGGTGACCGGCCAGGTCGACCCCGACCTGCTGAACCTGAAGGCGGGCAGCGTCCGCGAGGCCACCCACGCGATGGTGCCGGTCTACATCCCGCTGCTGCTGCCGCTGACGATCATCGCGGTGCCGGTCGCGGACCTGGTGCTGGCAATCGTGCGCCGTACGTGGAACGGCCAGTCGCCGTTCGCCGCCGACCGCGGCCACCTGCACCACCGGCTGCTGGAAATCGGCCACTCGCACAGCCGAGCCGTCCTGATCATGTACTTCTGGTCCGCGCTGATCGCCTTCGGTGCCGTGGCGTACTCGGTCAACAACGCGAGCGTGTGGGTCGTGATGGGCATCGTGCTGCTGAGCGCGATCGGGCTGGTCCTCCTGCTGCTGCCGCGCTTCACGCCGCGGGCGCCGCGCTGGATGGAGTGGATGGTGCCGCCGCGGTACCGGCGCAGCGTGCAGGCGGCGGCCGTGGCCGCGGCGGCCGAGGAGAGCGCGGCGGTCGACGAGGCCGGGCACCTGGACGGGGAGCGGCAGCCGGTGCCGGCGGGCATCAACGGGGCCACGGCGATCGGCGACCGGTCGCGTTTCACCGACCGGCGCAAGGCCGGAAGTCATCACTGAGGCGGGTTTTCGCTCGTACGAGCACCGTTCGAAAATGCCCGTAAGGGTCACATAGCAGACAGAGAGCCGCCGTGTCGCGCTCCAACGCGCGGATTACTGCTCACGTGTGACGGGTAGCACACCGAGCAGGTAAAGACCTCATCAAATAGTTTGTGATACCGTTCACGAAACCCGGCGACAGAGCCGAAGGGCCGTAGTGCGACGGTCTTTCGGCCTCAGGTTCTCCCTCAGGCCGGGTCTACGCTCGTCCCTGACGACACCACCCCCATTTTCTTGCCGGAGCGCCGCCATGCAGTCCACTGACGCCCGCCTACTTGCCAATGTCTCCGTACCCTCGCTTGCCACCGGCGCCGTCGGCGTCGTGATCAGCGCTGTGGTCGCGGGCGGGCAGGGCGCGATCGGTGCTGCCATCGGAACAGTGCTGGTGTTGCTGCTGATGGGGTCGGGTCTGGTGGTTCTCCAGCAGACCGCGAAGCGCCTCCCGGATCTGTTTCAGATGATGGGACTGCTGCTGTACGCGGTGCAGATCCTGGCCGTCGCGGTCTTCATGATCGTTTTCAAGGACACCACGCTCTTCAACGTCAGGGCGTTCGCCTTCACCCTGCTCGCGACCGTCCTGGTATGGATCGCCTTCCAGGCCCGCAGCTATATGAAGGCAAAGGTTCTCTACGTGAATCCCGAATCCGCCGAGTCCAAGAAGGCGGAAACCACGGGGTCGCGGACGTGAGCCGTAGGGCCGGAATAAAAGCCCACGCGAGAGCCTGCTATCGTCCGGTGCCAACTGCGGCGCAGTCGGCGCAGGCGGCTGAGCTTCCTGGTCCCGAGTCAGGGAACCGGTTGCACGTCCGGCCGACGCCTGTGAACCGATCCGGCCCCGCGCCGGTCAGCCGCCCCCCAATCCGTAAGACCAGTCCAGTGCCGCACCGTGGCTCAATGCCGCGCCGACACAACGAGGTTGCCGTACCCATGCGCCACGCTGAAGGAGCTCGCGGTGAGTGCTGAAACGATGCTCGCCCTCGACACGGAGTGCCACCTCTTCATCCCGGGGTGTGGCTTCGAGGCCCCGGGCCTTCATTCGTTCGTCTTCGAGCCCCTTTTCACCATCGGTGGCTACGAGTTCAACAAGCCGATGATGCTGGCCCTGGTCAGCACGGTGATCATCGTGGCGTTCTTCTGGGCCGCCTTCGGCCGCGCCAAGGTGGTGCCCGGCAAGCTGCAGATGATCGGTGAGGCGGGTTACGACTTCGTGCGCCGCGGGCTCGTCTACGACGCGCTCGGCAAGAAGGAGGGCGAGAAGTTCGTCCCCTTCATGGTCGCGCTGTTCTTCTTCGTGTGGATCATGAACTTGTGGTCGATCATTCCGGTCGCCCAGTTCCCGGTGACGTCGGTCATCGCGTTCCCCATGGGTCTGGCCCTGGTGGTCTACATCACCTGGCTCGTGCTGACGTTCAAGAGGCAGGGCTTCGTCGGCGGTCTGAAGAACCTCACCGGCTACGACAAGTCGCTCGGCTGGGTTCTCCCGCTGATCATGTTCCTGGAACTGCTGCAGCACCTGATCATCCGGCCCTTCACGCACGCGGTCCGGCTGTTCGCGAACATGTTCGCGGGCCACATGCTCATCCTGATGTTCACCGTCGCCAGCTGGTACCTGCTGAACGGCATCGGCATCGCCTACGCGGGCGTCTCGTTCGTCATGACCATCGTGATGACGGCCTTCGAGCTCTTCATCCAGGCCATCCAGGCGTACATCTTCGTGCTCCTGGCCTGTAACTACATCCAGGGCGCGCTCGCCGAGCACCACTGAGCCCCCAGGCACCCCAGCAGTTCCACCAGACGTCCGGTGGCCAACCCCCACCGGTCCATGAAAGAGAAGGAAGACACGGCATGTCCGCGACTCTCGAACTCGCCGCCGGCCTCACTGGCAACGTCGCTTCGATCGGCTACGGCCTCGCCGCCATCGGCCCCGGCGTCGGCGTCGGCATCATCTTCGGCAACGGCACCCAGGCCCTGGCCCGTCAGCCCGAGGCCGCCGGCCTGATCCGCACCAACCAGATCATGGGCTTCGCCTTCTGCGAGGCGCTCGCCCTCATCGGCATCGTCATGGGCTACGCGTACCCGTCCTAATCACGGAACGCACCGACGACGCCACTTAGACGGAAGGCATTGATGTGAGCGCCCTGGTGAACATGGCGGCGGAGGTTCCTGAGAACCCCCTCGTCCCGCCGATTCCAGAGCTGGTCATCGGCCTGATCGCTTTCTTCATCGTCTTCGGCTTCCTCGCGAAGAAGCTCCTCCCGAACATCAACAGGGTTCTGGACGAGCGCCACGCGAAGATCGAAGGCGGTATCGAGAAGGCGGAGGCCCTACAGGCCGAAGCCCAGCAGGTCCTGGAGGACTACCGGTCCCAGCTCGCCGACGCGCGCCACGAGGCCGCCCGGATGCGCCAGGAGGCGCAGGAGCAGGGAGCGACCCTGATCGCCGAGATGCGTGCCGAGGGCCAGCGGCAGCGCGAGGAGATCATCGCGGCCGGCCACGCGCAGATCGAGGCGGACCGCAAGCAGGCTGCGCAGTCGCTGCGCCAGGACGTGGGCAAGCTCGCCACCGAACTGGCGGGCAAGCTGGTCGGTGAGTCCCTCGAGGACCACGCCCGCCAGAGCCGGACCATCGACCGCTTCCTCGACGACCTCGAGGCCAAGGCGGCGTCGGATTCGACGAAGGCAGAGGCCGGCCGATGAATGGAGCGAGCCGCGAGGCACTCGCCTCCGCACGCGAGCAGCTCGACGCGCTGACCGACAACACGGTCGTCGACGCGGCGAAGCTCGCCGAGGAGCTGGCTGCCGTCACCGCTCTGCTCGACCGCGAGGTGTCGCTGCGTCGGGTCCTCACCGACCCGGCGCAGGCCGGCGAGGCCAAGGCCGAGCTGGCCGGGCGCCTGTTCGGCGGCCAGGTCGGCGGCGAGACCGTCGACCTGCTCTCCGGCATGGTCCGCTCCCGCTGGTCGCGTTCGCGCGACCTGGCGGACGCGACGGAGGAGCTGGCGTACGGCGCCGACCTCGTCGCGGCCCAGCGGGCCGGCGCCCTCGACGACGTCGAGGACGAGCTGTTCCGGTTCAGCCGGATCGTCGCCTCGTCGCACGAACTGCGCGCGGCGCTGACCGACCGCACCGCGCAGGGCCCGGCCAAGGCCGAGCTGCTGCGCTCGCTCCTGGGCGGCCGGGTGAACCCGGTCACCGAGCGCATCGTGGTCCGGCTTGTCGCACAGCCGCGGGGCCGTAGCCTGGAAGCTGGGCTGGACGCCCTGTCCAAGCTGGCCGCGGCCCGCCGGGACCGGATGGTCGCGGTGGTCACCTCCGCGGTGCCGCTCGACGACACCCAGCGGCAGCGCCTCGGCGCGGCCCTTGCGGCGGTGTACGGACGGCAGGTCCACCTGAACCTCGACGTGGACCCCGAGGTCCTCGGCGGAGTCCAGGTCCGGATCGGCGACGAGGTCATCAACGGCAGCATCGCGGCACGCCTCGAAGAGGCGTCCCGGCGGATGGCCGGCTGACCCACCCACCAACTCAAGAAGTAGTACGGCGGCCCGAGTTGGGCCGTGGACGCAGTGACATCACGGGGGCAACCGCCCCTGCCTGCGGCGGGGGACGTACAGCCCCCCGTAAACGACGACGGGCCCAACAAGGAGAGCAGGGAACCCAGATGGCGGAGCTCACGATCCGGCCGGAGGAGATCCGGGACGCGCTGGAGAACTTCGTCCAGGCGTACAAGCCGGACGCGGCCTCGCGCGAGGAGGTCGGGACGGTCAGCGAGGCCGGTGACGGCATCGCGAAGGTCGAGGGTCTTCCCTCGGCGATGGCGAACGAGCTGCTGAAGTTCGAGGACGGCACGCTCGGTCTTGCGCTGAACCTGGAAGAGCGCGAGATCGGTGCGGTTGTCCTCGGTGAGTTCAGCGGTATCGAGGAGGGCCAGCCGGTGCGCCGCACCGGAGAGGTGCTCTCGGTCGCCGTGGGCGAGGGCTACCTCGGCCGCGTCGTCGACCCGCTGGGCAACCCGGTCGACGGCCTCGGCGAGATCGAGTCCGAGGGCCGCCGCGCCCTGGAGCTCCAGGCTCCGGGCGTCATGGTCCGCAAGTCGGTCCACGAGCCGATGCAGACCGGCTACAAGGCCGTCGACTCGATGGTGCCGATCGGCCGTGGCCAGCGTCAGCTGATCATCGGCGACCGCCAGACGGGCAAGACCGCCCTGGCCGTCGACACGATCATCAACCAGCGCGACAACTGGCGCTCCGGCGACCCGAAGAAGCAGGTCCGCTGCATCTACGTCGCCATCGGCCAGAAGGGCTCCACCATCGCGTCCGTGCGCGGCGCGCTGGAGGAGGCCGGTGCCCTGGAGTACACGACCATCGTCGCCGCCCCGGCGTCCGACCCGGCGGGCTTCAAGTACCTGGCGCCCTACACCGGCTCGGCCATCGGTCAGCACTGGATGTACCAGGGCAAGCACGTCCTGATCATCTTCGACGACCTCTCGAAGCAGGCCGACGCCTACCGCGCCGTCTCCCTGCTGCTGCGCCGCCCGCCGGGCCGTGAGGCGTACCCGGGTGACGTCTTCTACCTGCACTCCCGCCTGCTGGAGCGCTGCGCGAAGCTCTCCGACGAGCTCGGTGCCGGCTCGATGACCGGTCTGCCGATCGTCGAGACCAAGGCGAACGACGTGTCGGCGTTCATCCCGACCAACGTCATCTCCATCACCGACGGCCAGTGCTTCCTGGAGTCCGACCTGTTCAACGCGGGCCAGCGCCCGGCGCTGAACGTCGGTATCTCCGTCTCCCGCGTCGGTGGCTCCGCCCAGCACAAGGCCATGCGCCAGGTCTCCGGCCGGCTCCGCGTGGACCTCGCCCAGTTCCGTGAGCTGGAGGCGTTCGCCGCCTTCGGTTCCGACCTGGACGCGGCTTCCAAGGCCCAGCTCGCCCGTGGTCAGCGCATGACCGAGCTGCTCAAGCAGGGCCAGTACCAGCCGATGCCCGTCGAGGAGCAGGTCGTCTCCATCTGGGCCGGTACCACCGGCAAGATGGACGACGTCCCGGTCCAGGACATCCGCCGCTTCGAGCGCGAGCTGCTGGATTGGATGGGCCGCGAGAAGAAGGAGCTGCTCACCAGCATCGCCGAGGGCGCCAAGATGTCCGACGACACCATCCAGGCGCTCGCCGACACCGTCGCCACCTTCAAGCAGCAGTTCGAGACCTCGGACGGCAAGCTTCTCGGTGAGGACGCTCCGGTCAGCACGAGCAAGTGACGACGGAAGGGACCTGATCCATGGGAGCCAAGCTCCGGGTCTACAAGCGTCGCATCCGCTCCGTCACCGCGACCAAGAAGATCACCAAGGCGATGGAGATGATCGCCGCCTCGCGCATCGTCAAGGCGCAGCGCCAGGTGGCGGCATCGACGCCGTACGCGAGTGAGCTCACCCGCGCGGTGACGGCGGTTGCGACCGGTTCGAACACCAAGCACGCCCTGACGACCGAGGTGGACAAGCCCACCCGGGCCGCGGTGCTGCTCATCACGAGCGACCGCGGTCTGGCCGGCGGCTACTCCTCCAACGCCATCAAGGCCGCCGAGCAGCTCACCGGGCGGCTCAAGGCCGAGGGCAAGGAGGTCGACACCTACATCGTCGGCCGCAAGGGTGTCTCGTACTACGGGTTCCGTGAGCGCAAGGTCACGGACTCGTGGACCGGCTTCACCGACAGCCCGACGTACGCGGACGCCAAGGCCGTCGCCGGGCCGCTGATCGCCGCCGTCCAGCAGGACACGGCCGAGGGCGGCGTGGACGAGCTGCACATCGTCTACACCGAGTTCGTCTCGATGATGACGCAGACGCCGGTGGACAACCGGCTGCTGCCGCTCAGCCTCGAGAAGACGGCCGAGGACGCGCAGGAGTCGGCCAAGGGCGAGATCCTGCCGCTGTTCGACTTCGAGCCGTCGGCGGAGGACGTCCTGGACGCCCTGCTGCCGCGGTACGTCGAGTCGCGCATCTACAACGCGCTGCTGCAGGCCGCCGCCTCCAAGCACGCCGCCACGCGGCGCGCGATGAAGTCGGCGACCGACAACGCGGAAGAACTCATCAAGTCGCTCTCGCGGCTTGCCAACGCGGCCCGCCAGGCCGAAATCACCCAGGAAATCAGCGAGATCGTCGGTGGCGCGAGCGCACTGGCCGACGCGACCGCGGGGAGTGACTGACAACTATGACCACCACTGTTGAGACGGCCACGGCGACGGGCCGCGTCGCGCGGGTCATCGGCCCGGTCGTCGACGTGGAGTTCCCCGTCGACGCGATGCCGGACATCTACAACGCTCTGCACGTCGAGGTCGCCGACCCGGCCGAAGAGGGCAAGCTCAAGACGCTGACCCTGGAGGTCGCGCAGCACCTGGGTGACGGCGTGGTCCGCGCCATCTCCATGCAGCCCACCGACGGTCTGGTCCGCCAGGCCACGGTGACCGACACCGGCGCCGGGATCACCGTCCCGGTCGGCGACGTCACCAAGGGCAAGGTGTTCAACACCCTCGGCGAGATCCTGAACGTGGACCCGTCCACGGTCGAGGTCAACGAGCGCTGGCCGATCCACCGCAAGGCCCCCAGCTTCGACCAGCTGGAGTCCAAGACCGAGATGTTCGAGACCGGCGTCAAGGTCATCGACCTGCTGACCCCGTACGTCAAGGGCGGCAAGATCGGTCTGTTCGGTGGTGCGGGCGTCGGCAAGACCGTCCTCATCCAGGAAATGATCTACCGCGTGGCCAACAACCACGACGGTGTGTCGGTGTTCGCCGGTGTCGGCGAGCGCACCCGTGAGGGCAACGACCTCATCGAGGAGATGTCGGACTCCGGCGTCATCGACAAGACCGCGCTGGTCTTCGGCCAGATGGACGAGCCCCCGGGCACCCGTCTGCGGGTCGCGCTGGCCGGTCTGACGATGGCGGAGTACTTCCGTGACGTCCAGAAGCAGGACGTCCTCTTCTTCATCGACAACATCTTCCGGTACACCCAGGCGGGTTCCGAGGTGTCCACCCTGCTCGGCCGTATGCCGTCCGCGGTGGGTTACCAGCCGAACCTGGCGGACGAGATGGGCCTCCTCCAGGAGCGCATCACCTCGACCCGTGGTCACTCGATCACCTCGATGCAGGCGATCTACGTCCCCGCGGACGACCTGACCGACCCGGCGCCGGCCACCACCTTCGCCCACCTGGACGCCACGACCGTGCTGTCGCGTCCGATCTCGGAGAAGGGCATCTACCCGGCGGTGGACCCGCTGGACTCGACGTCCCGCATCCTGGACCCGCGGTACATCTCGCAGGACCACTACAGCTGTGCCTCGCGGGTCAAGACGATCCTGCAGAAGTACAAGGACCTGCAGGACATCATCGCGATCCTCGGCATCGACGAGCTGGGCGAGGAGGACAAGCTCACCGTCCACCGCGCCCGCCGCATCGAGCGCTTCCTGTCACAGAACACCCACGTGGCGAAGCAGTTCACCGGTGTCGACGGCTCGGACGTGTCGCTGGACGAGTCCATCGCGGCGTTCAACGCGATCGCCGACGGTGACTACGACCACTTCCCCGAGCAGGCGTTCTTCATGTGCGGTGGCCTCGAGGACCTGAAGGCGAACGCCAAGGAGCTGGGCGTCTCCTGAGCCCGGCCGCGTTCCGGGGGCGGCCCTGGCCGCCCCCGGTCCGAACGACCACTAGTATTTGACCCAACATCTGCCGTACCCGGCAGGTGGAGACCCGAGGAGCCATCGTGGCTGAGCTGCACGTCGAGTTGGTCGCCGCCGACCGTCAGGTCTGGTCGGGCGAGGCCAGCCTGGTCGTCGCGCGCACCTCGTCGGGCGACATCGGCGTCATGCCGGGGCACCAGCCGCTGCTCGGCGTGCTGGAGTCCGGACCGGTGACGATTCGTACGACCGGCGAGGACGGGGACGGCACCGTCGTCGCCGCCGTGCACGGCGGCTTCATCTCGTTCGCCGACAACAAGCTGTCTCTGCTCGCGGAGATCGCCGAGCTGTCCGACGAGATCGATGTCCAGCGCGCGGAGCGGGCCTTGGAGCGGGCGAAGTCGGAGGCCGACGCGGCCGCCGAGCGCCGCGCCGATGTCCGGCTGCGCGCGGTGGCGGGCGTGCACTGAAGCCCACCACCGACGAGTTCGTCCCTCAGCCGCGGGCTGCGCTGGAACCTTCCAGGGCGGTCCGCGGCTGAGGCAATGCAGGTGCGTTTTCCCCCTCGCGCCCGAACCGGCGCGTGGGTCCCCCCATCAAGGCGAGGAGGTCGGTTCGGATGGTCCTCGCTCTGCTCGTGAGCGGCGCGGTCGTCGTACTGGTGCTGCTGGGGCTCTTCGTCTTCGGTCTACGGCGACGGCTCATCCAGCGCTCCGGCGGCACGTTCGACTGCAGCCTGCGCTGGAACGTGCCCGACGAGGAGGCCGAGCCCAGCGGCAAAGGCTGGATCTACGGCGTCGCCCGCTACAACGGCGACCGGGTCGAGTGGTTCCGCGTCTTCTCCTACGCGCCCCGCCCCCGCCGCGTCCTTGAACGCTTCGCCATCGAGGTGCTGGAACGCCGCACCCCCCAGGGTGAGGAAGAGCTGGCCCTGCTCTCCGACTCCGTCGTGCTCGCCTGCCGCCACCGCGGTACGAGGCTGGAGCTGGCGATGAGCGAAGACGCCCTGACGGGCTTCCTGGCGTGGCTGGAGGCGGCGCCCCCTGGCCAGAGGGTGAATGTGGCTTAAACAGGCGGGGCGGCGGAAGCGCAGCTGAGTACGTGTACTCATGCATACTCACGGTCCCGCTCGGCACCATGCGGTCATGGCGAACACCGCTCATCCACCGAAGCGCCGGCGCCCTTGGTCGCGGCCGGCAAGCCGAAGCGTGGACCTCGCCCTGGCGATCCCGCTGTTCCTGCTGGAGACCGCGTGGCTCGTGCTGGACTGGATGTTGGGCCTCGGTCTTGAGGTATGGGCGGCACAAGGCAGACAGGAGCGGATCGACGCGGCTGCCCTGGCACACACCGGGCGGGTGCAGGTTCTGCTGATCGCCGCGCTGGTCGTGGCGGCTCTCGCCGGTGCCTTCCGTGCCCGCTGGACGGTGACCGCACAGCTGCTGGTGGCTCTCCTGGCCGGCGGGGTGCTGATGATCGGGCAGCAGCAGTGGGAGAGGAGCCACACGCCGCCCGGCTGCGTCCGCTATGCCGCGAACTGCTGAGACCGCCGGCGCGGCGCTCGTGCCGGCGTACCGGCCGGAGGCCGGGAAGGCGGGGGCGACACCGCCTCCCCGGCCGGTCCGGGGGAGTGGCCGGGCTACTTCAGGCCGCTGTCGATGGCGGTCATCAGTTCGCCGTTGGCCGTGTCACCGCTGAATTCCCAGAAGAACGCGCCGCCCAGCCCCTGCTGCTTGGCGTACGTCATCTTGCCGGTGATCGTCGCCGGGGTGTCGTAGCTCCACCAGTTGCCGCCGCAGCGGGCGTAGGCGGTGCCGGCGACGGTGCCGGTGGAGGGGCAGCTCGCCTTGAGGATCTTGTAGTCCTCGATGCCCGCTTCGTACTTGCCGGGCGCCGGGCCGGTGGCGGTGCCGCCGGGGGCGTCCTGGGTGACGCCGGTCCAGCCGCGTCCGTAGAAGCCGATGCCGATCAGCAGCTTCTTCGCGGGGACCCCCTTGGCCTTGAGCTTCTGCAGGGCGGCGTCGGTGGTGAAGCCCTGCTTCGGGATGCCGGGGTAGGACGTCAGGGGCGAGTGGGGGGCGGTGGGGCCGGTCTTGTCCCAGGCGCCGAAGAAGTCGTACGTCATGACGTTGTACCAGTCGGCGTACTGCGAGCCGCCGCCGTAGTCCGCCGCGTCGATCTTGCCGCCGTCCGAGCCGTCCGCGGTGATCGCGGCGGTGACCAGCTGCTTGCCGAACTTGGCGCGCATCGCCTTCATCATGTCGCTGAAGGCCGCGGGGCCGCTGGTGTCGCAGGTCAGGCCGCAGGCGTTGGGGTACTCCCAGTCCAGGTCGATGCCGTCGAAGAGGCCGGCCCAGCGTGCGTCGTTGACCAGCTGGTAGCAGGAGTCGGCGAAGGCCGCGGGGTTCTTGACCGCGTCGGTGAAGCCGCCGGACCAGGTCCAGCCGCCGAAGGACCACAGGATCTTGATGTTCGGGTACTTCGCCTTGAGCTTCTTGAGCTGGTTGAAGTTGCCGCGCAGCGGCTGGTCCCAGGTGTCGGCGACGCCGTCGACGCTCTGGTCGGCGGTGTACGCCTTGTCGGTGGCCGCGTAGGCGTCGCCGATGGTGCACTTGCCGCCCTGGACGTTGCCGAACGCGTAGTTGATGTGCGTCAGCTTGCTCGCGGAGCCGGAGCTGACCAGGTTCTTCACGTGGTAGTTGCGGTCGTAGACGCCCCACTCGGTGAAGTAGCCCAGCTTGACCGCGTCGACGGGCTGCCCGCCGCCGCCGGTGGTGCGGACGGTGGTGGCGTCGCTGGCGGGGCCGGTTTGATCGGCGGTGTCGCGGGCGACGACCGTGTAGGTGTATTCCGTGCCCTTGGTGAGGCCGGTGTCGGTGTAGGCCAGTTTCTCGACGGTGGCGACCTTGGTGCCGTTGCGAAGGATGTCGTAGTTTTTGACGCCCTTGTCGTCGGTGGCGGCGGTCCAGGTCAGGCGTACGGAGGTGTCGGTGATGTCGCCCGCCGCCGGCTTGCCGGGAGCGGAGGGCGGGTTGTCACCGGGCTGTCCGCCGCCGGTGGTGCGGACGGTGGTGGCGTCGCTGGCGGGGCCGGTTTGATCGGCGGTGTCGCGGGCGACGACCGTGTAGGTGTATTCCGTGCCCTTGGTGAGGCCGGTGTCGGTGTAGGCGAGCTTCTCGACGGTGGCGACCTTGGTGCCGTCGCGGAGGATGTCGTAGTTCTTGATGCCCTTGTCGTCGGTGGCGGCGGTCCAGGTCAGGCGTACGGAGGTGTCGGTGATGTCGCCTGCCGCCGGCTTGCCGGGCGCGGACGGCGGGGTGTCGCCGGGCTGTGCCCCGTCGCAGGAGCCGCCGTTGAGCTTGCAGCCGGTCACGTCGCCGCCGCCGGAGCCGGCGCCGATGAAGCCGAAGCTGACCGAGGCGCCGGGGGTGATGGTGCCGTTCCAGTTGACGTTCTTGGCGGTGTAGTGGCCGTTCGAGCCGCTGACCTGGGCGTCCCAGGCGGAGCCGACGGTGGTGCCGGAGGGGAAGTCCCACTCGACGGTCCAGCCGTCGATGGTGGTGGTGCCGGTGTTCTTCACCGTCCACTGCCCCTGGAAGCCGGTGCCCCAGTCGGAGACCTTGGTGTACGTGGCGGTCGCCGACTCGGCGGCGTGCGCGGGGGTGGCGCCGGCCAGACCGATCAGCGCGGCCACGGGCAGGAGGAGTGCGGTGAGGGCCGCGAGGGCTCTTCGTCGGGCGTGGGTGGTGCGTGTCAGGGTTCCGGGTGTCACGGATGCTCCCAGGTAAGGGGGTGGAGGGTGGGGGAACCTGCGCCGCCCGGTGAGCGCTGTGGGGCGCGCTCACCGCAAAGATGTGAAGGGAGCGTAAAAAGGTCCAGACCTACGGTCAAGAGGTCTGGACCAAAGTGAGTGGCAACCTCCGCCGCGCCCGGTCGCGGCAGCGGCGGCCGTTACCCCCATCAGCCGCCGTTGACACCCAACTCCTGCGCCAGCACCGCCGCCTGCACCCGGCTGCGCAGCTCCAGCTTCCCCAGCAGGCGGCTGACATGCGTCTTGACGGTGGCCTCCGCCATCTCCAGACGGTCCGCGATGTCGGCGTTCGACAGGCCCTGCCCCAGGCAGCCCAGCACCTCGCGTTCGCGGCGGGTCAGCACGTCCAGCACGGCCGGGTCCGGCGCCGCGCCGGCGGACCGCCGTACGGTACGGGGACTGGCGAACTCCGCGATCAGCCGCCGGGTCACCGCCGGGGCGATCAGCCCTTCCCCGGCGGCCACCGTGCGCACCGCGTCCAGCAGCGCCGCCGCCTCGCTGTCCTTGAGCAGGAAGCCGGCGGCGCCGGCCCGCAGCGCCCCGAAGACGTACTCGTCCAGGTCGAAGGTGGTCAGCACCAGGACGTCGGCCAGTTCCTCGGCGACGATGGTCCGGGTGGCCGAGACGCCGTCCAGCTTGGGCATCTGTATGTCCATCAGGACCAGGTCGGGCCGCAGTTCGCGGGCCAGCCGCACCGCCTCCTCGCCGTCCGCGGCCTCCCCGGCCACCTCGATGTCGGGGGCGGAGCGCAGGATCAGCACCAGCCCGGCCCGTACGGCGGACTGGTCCTCGGCGATCAGCACCCGGACCGGGTGGCCGGTGGCAGCTGTCATCGTTGTTCTTCCTCCTCGCGGGCGGGAAGGGTGGCCCGTACCCGCCATACCTTGCCGTCGGCGTGCCCGCCGCCGTCCTCGGGACCGGCCTCGAACCGGCCGTCGAGCAGTTCGATCCGCTCCCGCATGCCGACCAGGCCCGCCCCGGAGCCGGGCGCACGCGGGCCGGGCCGGTCGCCGAAGGGGCTGGTGACGCAGACGGTGAGCGGGCCGCCGGGGCCGTGGGTGATGCGGACGGCCACCTCGCCGGGCGCGGCGTGCTTGAGGGCGTTGGTCAGGGATTCCTGCACGATGCGGTACGCGGCCAGTTCGACCGGCGCGGGCAGGCGTGGGGCGCCGTCCGCCCGGCCGTCCTCCAAGGTGAACGTCAGACCGCTGCCCGCCCCGTTGACGCGGGCCTGCGCCAGCAGCGCTTCGAGGCCTTCCAGGGTCGGGGTGGCCTCCGCCGCCCCGCCGGCGCCCTTCGCGTCCCGCAGCAGCCCGATCAGGCGCCGCATCTCGGCGAGGCCCTGGACGCTGTTCTCGCGGATGACGCCGAGCGCCTCGCGGGTGGCGCCGGGGTCGTCCAGGGCCTGCGCGGCCGTGGAGTGGATCGCGATGGCCGACAGGTGGTTGGCGACCATGTCGTGCAGTTCGCGGGCCATCCGGGCGCGTTCGGCGATGATGGCCTGCGTACGGTCCATCTCGGCCAGCAGCGCGGTCTGTTCGGCCTCCAGCCGGGCGGCCCGGGTGGCGTTGCGGTGTTCGCGGATGATCAGGCCGGTCCAGGCGGGGCTGATCGTGATCACGCCGACGCCGAGGCCGAGCAGCAGCGCCTGCGGGTCGTGCAGGATCGCCACCGGGACGATGGTGGCGACGACGGTGAGCAGGACGCTGATGACCGGAACGCGCCGGGCGGTGCCCGGGGGCCCGTACAGCACCGCGGCGTAGACGATGTCGGTGAACATCACGATCGTGACGATCAGCCCGCCGCAGCACACGTCCAGTGCGAGCGCGGCGGTGGCCACGCCCAGTGCGGTCCGCGGTGCGGTCCGGCGCAGCAGTTCGGTGCCGGACAGGACGGCCAGCGGCACCAGGACGAGCCAGGAGGGCACGTCCAGCAGCGGCGGGCTGCTGTGCAGTCCCAGTCCCCACAGCAGCAGCCCGCCGAGCAGCCCGCCGACGGCGATCTGCACGTCGTCGCGGTGCGGGCGCCCCAGGGCGGCGAAGGGTCTCGCGGTCACCCCTCCATCAAACACGGCGGCGCGGCCCGTCGCCTCCACGTCCCGGCGGAACCCGTTCCGCCGCGCGCTACATCGAAAGATGCAGCCCCGGATCATCGCGGACGACGAGGTGACGGCCGGATTCCGGGGTGAGCCTGGAAGGGACCGGAAAGAAGGGGAGTCCCGTGATCGTCACACTGATCATCGTCAGCGAGGTCGGCTTCTGGGTGCTGCTGGCCGCCGGGCTGGCGCTGCGCTACCTGGCGAGGATGCCGCGTACCGGTGCCGCCGTCCTGCTGCTGGAACCGCTGCTGGAGATCATCCTGCTGGTCGCCACGGCCATCGACCTGAAGAACGGCGCGGAGGCCGACTGGAAGCACGGGCTCGCCGCCGTGTACGTCGGATTCTCGGTCGTGCTGGGGCACCGCACGATCAAGTGGGTGGACGCCCGCTTCGCCCACCGTTTCGCGGGCGGCCCGCCGCCGGTACCGGCGCCCAAGTACGGCAGGGAGCGCACGGTCTTCGAGTGGCAGTCGGCGGGCCTCTGGATCCTCGCCTCGCTGATCGCGATAGGGCTGCTGCAGCTTGCGGCCTGGTACGTGGGGAACCCGGCCCAAACCGGTTCGCTGCACGGCTGGCAGGTCAGGATGCTCTTCGTCATCGGCATCAACCTGATCATCGCGGTGAGCTACACGGTCTGGCCGAAGAAGGCCCCGGAGGGGTACCTGCCCCCGGGCGAAACGGACGAGCGCGAGCGGGACAAGGCCGGGGCGGGCCAGGGCTCGCGCGCGTCCTGGTGACGCTGTCTACCGCTCGCCGCCCGGTACCCACAGCACGTCGCCCTGTTCCTTGTTGGCCGTACGGGCCAGGATGAACAGGAGGTCGGAGAGGCGGTTGAGGTAGGTGGCGGTGAGGTGGTTCATGGTGTCGCCGTGCATCTCCAGCGCCGCCCACGTGGAGCGCTCGGCGCGGCGTACCACCGTGCACGCCTGGTGCAGCAGCGCGGCGCCCGCCGTACCGCCGGGCAGGATGAAGCTGCGCAGCTTCTCCAGGCTCTCCAGGTAGTGGTCGCAGTCCGCCTCCAGCTTGTCGATGTAGGACTGCTCGACGCGCAGCGGCGGGAACTCGGGGTTCTCCACCACCGGCGTCGACAGGTCGGCGCCCACGTCGAAGAGGTCGTTCTGCACCCGGACGAGGACCGCGGCGACGTCCTCGGGCAGCGAGCCGAGGGCGATGGCCACGCCGATCGCCGCGTTGGCCTCGTTGGCGTCCGCGTAGGCGGCGATCCGCGTGTCGGTCTTGGCGGTACGGCTCATGTCGCCCAGGGCGGTGGTGCCCTTGTCGCCGGTACGGGTGTAGATGCGCGTCAGATTGACCATACGGGCGAGCCTACGCCGCGCCTCGGCCGCGTGGGCGGGGCCTACGCCGCGGCCTTGCGGAACGCACGGGCGCAGACCGCCGTGGCCGCCACGGCGAGTCCGGCGGCGACCAGCGCTCCGTACAGCACGGGCGTACCGGTGTAGTCGCCCACGTAGGCCGCGCGGACGCCGTCCACGAGGTGGCGCAGCGGCATGAACCGCGAGAACACGTCGAGCCACCCGGGTGCCAGGGCCATCGGCAGCATCAGGCCGGACAGCAGCATCGCGGGCATGGTGGCGGCGTTGACGACCGGCCCGAACTCCTGCGGCGTGGCGACCTTCATGGCCAGCGCGTACGACAGGGTGGAGAGGGCGACGGCCGTCACGGCGACGAACGCGAAGCCGATGAGGATGCCGCCGAGCGGCGCCCGGAGCCCCATCACCAGCGCCGCCAGCACCAGCAGCACTGCCTGGAACGTGAGCAGCGCGGTGTCCCGCAGCACCCGCCCCAGCAGCAGCGCGAGCCGGCTGACGGGCGTCACCCGCATCCGCTCCACCACGCCGTACTGCTTTTCGAGGATGATCGCGAAGCCGCAGAACGAGGCGCCGAAGAGCGCGAGTTGCAGCAGCAGGCCGGGCACCAGGACCTGCCAGGAGCTGCCCTCGGAGGCCAGCGGCAGCCGGGTCAGCAGCGGGCCGAAGAAGAACAGGTAGAGCAGCGGCATCAGCACGCCGAAGAGCATCTGCACCTTGGAGCGCAGGGTCTGCCGGGCGTAACGCCCGAAGATCAGGGCGGTGTCGGACAGCACGGAGGACATACGGGACTCCTGAGGTGGGGCGGTCAGACGGCTACGGGGGCGGTGTCCGCCGGGGCGGGGCCGCGCCCGGTGATCGTGAGGAAGGCGTCCTGGAGGGACGCGTCGGGCGAGCCGGCGTACTCGGCCTTGAGCGCGCGCGGGGTGCCCTCGGCGGCCACCACGCCCTGGTCCACGACCACCAGACGGTCCGCGAGCGCGTCCGCCTCGTCGAGGTAATGGGTGGTCAGGACGACAGTGGTGCCGAAGTCCGTACGCAGCCGCCGGACCAGCTCCCACAGATCGGCCCGGCTGCCGGGGTCGAGCCCGGTCGTCGGCTCGTCCAGGAAGAGCACCGCGGGCCGGTGCAGCAGGCCCATCGCGATGTCCAGCCGCCGCCGCTGCCCGCCGGACAGCGCCGCGCACGTGTGGTCCAGCAGTCCGTCGAGGCCGAGGCCGTGTGCCAGTTCCTCGGCGCGGGCCGCGGCGCGCGCCTTCGGCAGGCGGTACAGGCGGTCCTGGGTCACCAGTTCCTCCCGTACGGAGAGGTGGGGATCGACGCCGCCGGACTGGGCGACGTACCCGGTGCCGCGCCGGACGCCGGCCGGGTCGCGGACGAGATCGCAGCCGGCCACGGTCGCGCGGCCGCCGGTGGGGGCGAGGAGCGTGGTGAGCATCCGCAGGGTGGTGGTCTTTCCGGCGCCGTTTGGGCCGAGCAGGCCGAGGATTTCGCCGCGCTCGACGGTGAGGTCGATGCCGCGTACCGCGTCGACGGTGCCGCGGGGGGTGGTGAAGGTCCGGGCCAGCCCGGACGCGGTGATGACTGCCATGCCGGACAGAAAAACAGAGGGACTGAAATTTTGCAACGACTCCAAAATTTCAAAGGCACCAAGAAGGCGTACGATGCGGGCATGGCTGAGGGACTCAGGGAGCGCAAGAAGCGGCAGACGCGCCAGCACATCTCGGACATGGCCACCGGCCTGTTCCTGGAGCGCGGATTCGACGCGGTGACCATCGCGGAGATCGCCGAGGCCTGCGAGGTCTCGGTCAACACCGTCTACAACTACTTCCCGGCCAAGGAAGACCTCTTCATGGACCGCGGCGCCGGGCTGGTGGACCGCCTCGCGCGCCATGTACGCGGCCGGGACGCGGGGGAGTCGGCCGCCGCCGCCGTGCTGCGCGAACTGCGCGAGCAGGTGGAGGCGGTCTCGCCCGCCGTCGGGCTGGTCGCGGGCTACGACCGCTTCCTGCAGGTCATCGAGGGTGCCGCCACCCTCAAGGCCCGCCTCTGGCACCTCCAGCAGGAACAGCTCACCCGCCTGGAGGAGACCCTCCGTCAGGAGGCCGGTGCCGCGGCGGACGACTGGCTGCCGCTCCTGGTGGCGGGTCAGCTCAACTGGGTGCACGCCACGCTCACGGCGCACATCGCCCGCGCCATGATGGCCGGAAGAGCACCCGACGAGGTGTCACGCGAAGCGCTCGTCCTGCTCGACGACCTGGAGGACGCGCTCAGCGGAAAGGTCCTCAACTACGCCGTGCGCGGCGGCCGGTGAGCGCGCGCGATGTGATGTCCGTCATCTGAGACGTGACGCGCATCTCTAACCCTCCTATCGATCGCCGACGAGCGCTAACGTCACTGCCGAGAGCCGTCAGGTGTACAGCGTGTTAGGGGACAGCAAGTGGCAAAGAAGCTCGCCGTCATCGGAGCCGGACTCATGGGGTCCGGCATCGCGCAGGTCTCGGCCCAGGCGGGCTGGGACGTCGTTCTCCGCGATGTGACGGAAGGCGCGCTGGCCCGCGGCAAGGGCGGCATCGAGGCCTCGTACGAGAAGTTCGTGAACAAGGGCAAGCTGACCGCCGAGGACGCCGGGCGGGCGCTGGGCCGGATCACCACCACGACCGACCTGGACGCGGCGGCCGACGCGGACATCGTCGTCGAGGCCGTCTTCGAGCGGATCGACGTCAAGCGCGAGATCTTCCAGAATCTGGACAAGCTGGTGAAGGACGAGGCGGTGCTCGCCTCCAACACCTCGGCCATCCCGATCACCAAGATCGCGGCGGCCACCGCGCGCCCCGAGCGGGTGGTGGGCACGCACTTCTTCTCGCCGGTGCCGATGATGCAGCTGTGCGAACTGGTGCGCGGCTACAAGACCAGCGACGAAACACTCGCCACCGCCCGCGCGTTCGCCGAGTCCGTCGGCAAGACCTGCATCGTCGTCAACCGCGACGTGGCCGGGTTCGTGACCACCCGCCTGATCTCGGCGCTGGTCGTCGAGGCGGCGAAGCTGTACGAGTCCGGGGTGGCCAGCGCCGAGGACATCGACACCGCCTGCAAGCTGGGCTTCGGCCACGCCATGGGGCCGCTGGCCACCGCCGACCTGACCGGCGTGGACATCCTGCTGCACGCCACCGACAACATCTACACCGAGTCGCAGGACGAGAAGTTCGCCCCGCCGGAGATCATGCGGCGGATGGTCGATGCCGGCGATATCGGCCGCAAGAGTGGGCAAGGCTTCTACGAGCACTGATACCGCGTCGGGCGGGCCCGGACCCCGCACCGCGCTGACGCAGCGTCAGGCGCCGCCCCCGGCACCGCCGCGGGTGCGGCGGCCGGGGCGCCGGCCGCCGACGGCACACCTTCCCGGTGGCCGGCGCGTCAGGCGCACGGATACGGCGCCTTCACCCTCCAGGGTGAATTCGGTATCGGTTCGCTTACAGGCGGCAACTTCGCCGCATGAGAGGCAGTCAGTTCTGTAGACGTAACGATCGAGCATTCATCACCCGGGGAGCGCATATGCACATCAGGGGCGACCACGCCGAGCTGGTCGTCGGGGGCCGCCTCGACGTCCGCAGCGCGGCGGACGCCCGGACCGCCCTGCACGCCGCCGTCGACTCCGGCCAGGGCGACCTCGTGCTGGATCTGACCGGCCTCGACTCGTGGGACGCCACCGGCCTCGGCGTGATCATGGGCGCGCACCGCCGCGCCGGGCGGGCCAACCGCCGCCTCGTACTGCGCGGCGTACCGCCGCAGATGCAGCGGCTGCTGGTCGCCACCCGACTGCACCGCATCCTCGCCATCGAGGGCGGCATCGCGGCCGAGACCCTGCCGCGGGTCTGAAGGCGGCCGGGCGGAGCGGGTGCGCCACCGGCCGCCGGTGCGCACGGCGCCCGCCACCGGCGCGAACGGCACCGGCCCCGGCGTGAACGGCACCGGCCGCAAGATCAAAGCCGCATACCCGAAGGATTCTCACAACACTGTGACGTTCCGGGCAGGAACGGACCCCGGCGCATCATAGATACTGGGCGAAGGTCTAAGGTTCGGTTTTCCGCCGTCCGGTACACCGCACGGCGGGCACCGGACCAGAAGCGGCGGCCGGGGAGCACCCCGGCCGGAGGCTGGGGGAGTGCGGACGGCCGGGACGCAAACGGTCGGTCGGCACGCCAAGCGCATCTGGGGGGCATTTCACCATGGACCCGAACACCAACCGGGGACCTGAGGAGTACGGCGAGCAGGACGCCCCTGCCACGACGCCCACGCCGGTACCCGGCGGCTCCGCGGCCGCCCCCGGCGGGCTCGCACGCACCGTACAGCTCGTGTCGGGCCCCTACCTGCTCACCGTCAACCCGGTCGACGGCAGCGAGATCGAACCCTGCCCGCCCGGCGAGCAGCCCGCCGTCCCCGGCAAGCACGGCCCCGCGGAGCGCGCCGAGCTGGCACGCGCCGCCGCCCCGCCCGCCGTACCGGTCTCCGCGGGCCGCCAGGGCACGCTCCTGGAACGCGCCGAAGAGACCGACCGGCTGGTGCGGCTGCTGTCCCGCGGCAGATCCGTACGCGTCACCGGACCCTCCGGATCGGGCCGTACCCGCCTGCTGGACGCCGCCGCCACCGCCTGCGACGGCCTGGCCCCCGACGGCGTGGTGCGGCTCTCCGGGTACCACCGCACGCCCACCGACGTGATGTACGAGCTGTTCGCCGCCGTCCACCGGGCCCCGCTGCACCGCCCCGACCGCGGCGAGCTGCTGCGCCTGCTCGGCGAGATCGGCGCGATCGTCGTCCTGGACGACCTGGAGTTCGGCGGCGCCGCGCTGGACGAGCTGCTGGGCGCCACCCCCGAGTGCGCCTTCCTGCTCGCCGCCACCCCGGATGTCGCCGCCCCCTCGCCCGGCTCCCACCTCGAAGAGGTCTTCCTCGGCGGCATCGGCCGCGGCGCCTGCCGGGACCTGCTGGAGGGCGTCGTCGGCCGGCCGCTCACCGACGACGAGACCGCGTGGGCCGCGGACCTGTGGTTCGAGTCCGAGGGGCTGCCGCTGCGCTTCGTCCAGGCCGGCGCACTGCTGCGGCAGCGGCTGCGCACCGGGCAGGACACCTTCGACACATACGGCGAGCACTCCGACGACGCCTCCACGGCCGGCGACGGGCCCGGCGCACCGCTGCCGACCGTCGCCGAGGCCGCCTCGCCCGCGCCGCTGATCGCCTCCGGGCTGAGCGACGCGGCCCGCGAGACGCTGCGCTTCGCGGTCGCGCTGGGCGGCGAGCTGCCGCACCAGGCGCACCTGCCCGCCCTCGTCCAGGACACCCACGCGGACGCCGCCCTCGGCGAACTGCTGGACTGCGGACTGATCACCCCGGCCGGGTCCCACTACCGGCTCGCGGCGACCGTCGAGGACCAGCTGGCGGACGCCGGGTACGACGACGGCGCGGGCGAGCGGGCCCTGACCGCCGCCCAGCACTACGCCTGGTGGGCCGGCCACCCCTCGGTCACCCCCGAACGGGCCGCCGCCGAGGCCGACGCGATCCTGGCCGCGATGGGCATCCTGACCGGCAGCCGGGAGAGCGGCCACCCCAGCGCCGCCGTGCTGCTGGCCCGTACGGCGGCTCCGGCCTTCGCCGCCGCGCTGAGCTGGAGCGCCTGGGAACGCAGCCTGCGGCACGGCGCGGAGGCCGCCCGGATCGCCGGGGAAGTGGCCGAGGAGGCGTACTTCCATCACGAGCTGGGCGTGCTCGCCCTGTGCACCGGCAACCTGGACCGGGCGCGGGCCGAGCTGGAGGCGTCGATAGGACTGCGCGGCGTGCTCTCCGACCGGCGCGGCACCGTCGCGGGACGGCGTGCGCTGGCCCTGGTCGCCGACCGCTCCGGCACGTTCACCCCGCCCGCCGGCACGGCCACGCCGGCCGGCGAGGAGATCCCGGACGCGCGGTCGGAGGAGTCGGCCTCGCCGCCCGGCGGGGTGCCCGCCGGGCTCGCCGCGGCCCCGGCCGTCGACGCGACCGCACCCACCGTGGTCACCCGCGGCGTCGCGGCGGGCAGCCCTTCGGCCGGCGCACCGGGCGGCAAGGGCAGGAACCGCAAGGCACTGGCCCTCGGCGCCCGGCGCAACCTGGTCGCCGCGGGCGCGGGCGCGCTGCTCATCGCCGTACTGGGCACGGTCGTCACCCTGGGCGCGGTCTCCGGGTCCGACAACGGCACGGGCGAGAAGGTCAAGACCGAGCAGTCCGCCGAAACGGGCCACGACGGCGACGGTCTGCCCGCCGACCAGCCGGGCGCCGACCGCACCCGCACCGGCCAGGGCAGCCGCCCCGGCACGGCCACCGGACCCGGCTCCACGACGCCGGGCAGCAGCGGCCGGCCGGGCACCGGCACGCCCGCCCCGAGCACCGGCGCGACGGACCCGACGACCGGCCGGCCCACGGACGGGACCACCCGCCCGACCGACCCGACGACGCGGCCGACCGACCCGACCACCCGGCCCAGCGACACGGGGACGGGCACCGGCAAGCCGACGGACAAGCCGACCGACAAACCGACGGACAAGCCCACCGACAAGCCCACGGACAAACCGACCGACAAGCCCACCGACAAACCGACGGACAAGCCGACCAGCCAGACCCCGACCGGGACCACCGGCAACCCGGCTCCCAGCAGCGGCAACGGCAGCGGCTCGGCGACCACCACCGGCGGTGGTACGACCGGCGGTACGGACAACGCCTGAGCGCAGCACGACGGCCCGGTACGTGACCGTCCGCCTCCCTGGGCGGGCGCTCCCGTACCGGGCCGTCGTCGTCCGTACCGGCGGACCATGCGGGCCGTGTGCTCAGCGGCCCCGGACCCGCCCGCGGCGGGCGGAGCCGTTCAGAACAGTCGCAGCTTGTCGTCCTCGATGCCGCGCAGCGCGTTGTAGTCCAGCACGACGCAGCCGATACCGCGGTCGGTGGCCAGCACCCGCGCCTGCGGCTTGATCTCCTGGGCCGCGAAGACACCCTTGACCGGCGCCAAGTGCGGGTCACGGTTGAGGAGTTCGAGGTAGCGGGTGAGCTGCTCGACACCGTCGATCTCGCCGCGCCGCTTGATCTCCACGGCGACCGTCCCGCCGTCCGCGTCCCGGCACAGGATGTCCACCGGGCCGATCGCGGTGGGGTATTCACGCCGGATGAGGGAGTAGCCCTCGCCGAGGGTCTCGATCCGGTCGGCGAGCAGCTCCTGGAGGTGCGCCTCCACCCCGTCCTTGATCAGACCCGGGTCCACCCCCAGCTCGTGGGCGGAGTCGTGCATCACCTCTTCCAGGGTGATGATGAGCTTCTCGCCCCCCTTGTTCTCCACCGTCCACACGCTGCCGTCGCCCTCCTTGAGGGTGCACGGCGGGGACATCCAGTTGAGGGGCTTGTAGGCCCGGTCGTCCGCGTGGATGGAGACCGAACCGTCCGCCTTCACGAGGATCAGGCGAGGGGCCGACGGGAGGTGGGCACTGAGCCGGCCCGCGTAGTCCACGGAGCAACGGGCAATGACGAGACGCATGGTGCGCCACGCTACTCGACCGGAGGCCACCGACGCGATTCGCCCCTGAAGCGCCCGCTCGGCCGGTGACCGGTTGTCTCTGCAATCTCCTGGTGCGGGCCGGATGGGCGGCATACCGTTGAAGCGGGGCGTCGTGATACGGACACGCTCCGTCGCGAAACCCCGTCCCATCCCTGAGGCCCCGTCCCGGCGGGGCCGCGAGAGGAGAACCTCATGTCGCTCGACGTCTCACCGGCCCTCCTCGAACAGGCCGAGCGAGGCGAGGTCGACGAAGCGGAATTTGTCGACTGCGTCCGGACCTCCTTGCCCTACGCATGGGGAATGATCAGCTCCCTGGCGGCCCAGCTGAAGGTGGACGGCGGTCAGTTCGCCGACAACCAGACGCCGCCGCCGGACGAGCAGGCGCGCGGTCAGCTGCTGCGTGCGCTGGCGAGTGACGCGATACGCGGGTCCTTGGAGCGCCACTTCGGTGTGCGGCTGGCCTTCCAGAACTGCCACCGGGTCGCGGTCTTCCCGCTCGGCCCGTCGGCGGACGACAGGCTGGCCAAGTTCACCTCCATCCGGGGCCAGCTGCTGAACCAGTCGCCCGAGCTGCGCGACTGCTGACCGGAGATGCTGCCGCTGCGCACGCGCGACGGAGGCCGTGCGGCAAGGACGCGCCAGCGGCAGCATCGGCCAACCCGGCGCCGATCACGCAGAGTCGGCGACGCGTGAACGGGGTCTTCCGTTCACGGGGCCGCGGAGCGGCACTTTCACGCCAGGCGGTGGTGGCCCCGTGCGGGCCGGCCCACCCCACCGGCCCGCCATCCCCGCGCCCGTCCTCCTCTGCGCCTGCGGTTCAGCCGAGCCGCGGCAGCACCTCGGCGCCCAGCCGCCGCACATTCTCCTCGGTGGCGTCCAGATCGCCGGAGCCCTCCACGAGCAGCGCGAAGCGCCGGATGCCCGTCCGCTCCGCCGAGGCCGCGAGCCGGTCGGCGCACAGCTTCGGCGACCCGACCGGATGCAGATCGCAGAGCAGTTCGGTGTACGCCAGCGGGTCACGCGTCGCGCGGTGGCGGCCATCGACCGTCTCATGGGCCGCCAGCCCGCGCCGCAGCCAGCCCGGCATCGCCTTCGTGAGGACCTCGGCCGCGCCCTGGCGGGTGTCGCCGACCTGCACCACACCGGCCGAGACGTGCTCCGCCGCCGCGACTTCGGCCGGGTCCCGCCCGGCCGCCAGCGAGAGCCGGCGCCACAGCGCGACCATCCCGGCCTTGTCCTCGTCACCGCTGTGCATCCCGAGCAGCATGGGCAGCCCGCGCTCGGCGGCCAGCCGTACCGACCCGGGCGAGGTGCACGCGAGGACGACGGGCGGCCCGGCCGGCATCTCCAGCGACTCGTCGGGCCGCGGTACGACGGCCACCTCCCGGAAGGAGTGACGTTCTCCCGCGGCGCCGACCCTCGGCTCGCGCAGCCAGCGCAGCAGCAGGTCCAGCGACTCGGGGAAGTGCTGTTCGAAGGCGGCCAGTCCGGTGCCGAACACCTCCAGGTCCACCCAGGGACCGCCCCGGCCGACACCGAGCGTGAACCGCCCGCCGGTGGTCAGGTGCAGTATGGCCGCCTGCTCCCCGAGGGCGACCGGGTGCTGTGTCGGCAGCACGCTGACGGACGTGCCGACACCGATCCGCTGCGTACGGCCCAGCAGCAGGGCGGCCAGCGTCGCCGCCGACGGGCACACTCCGTACGGCATGAAGTGGTGCTCCGCCAGCCAGACCGCATCGAGCCCGGCCTCCTCGGCGACCTCCGCGGACCGCACCGCCCGGTGCAGTGCCTCCCCCTGCCCCTGACCGGGAAACTGAGCGGCCAGAATGAAAGCCCCAACGCGCATCGCTCTTCTGCCTCCTCGCAGCCGACGCGACATCCCCCTAACAGGCAACAACGGGTGACACGTGCCAAGGGCACGGCCTGGACCGAAGTTTCCTGATGATCGCAGGATTGTGGTGGCCGACTACGCCCCATGACGGAGCCGCGTAGGGTGGTGACGGCCCGTGACCCCGCAGATTTCCCGAGGTGCCCAGTGTCTCCGCGTCGAAACCGCCCTCGCGGCGGTGAGAAGCCAGCCGATCACGCGGGCGGGGGCCGCTACGGTCTCGAACGTACCGAGGAATGGCGCGGCGAGGAGTGGGTCGTACGGCACCTGGGGGGCGGCGGGGCGGCCAAGCACTACCGGTGCCCGGGGTGCGACCAGGAGATCCCGCCGGGGGTGCCGCACGTCGTCGCCTGGCCGCGGGAGGGCGACGTGGACGAGCGCAGACACTGGCACAAGGCGTGCTGGAACGCACGGGACCGCCGGAGCGCGCGGCTCCAGCGGTCCCGTAACGCGCCGAGGTACTGACAGGCTCTTACACGTCGCGCTTCTCCAGCGCGGCGTAGGCGCCGCCGAGGACGACGGCGGTGACGCCCAGGAGGACGAGCAGCGGCTGCCAGCCGGACGGGCCTTCGGGCATGAAGGGCTGGTCGTAGATCGCGGCGAGGTTGTTCGGGATCGAGTACTCGATCAGCTTGGTCGCGAACGGGCGCAGGCTGTCCGACCCGATCATGAACACGGCCAGCAGCATCGGCAGCAGGACCAGGCCCATCATCGCGCTGATCGCGCCGGCCGAGTGCCGCAGCAGCGTGCCCGCCCCCAGGGCCAGCAGGCTCAGCACGGCCACGAACAGGCCGGAGCCGACCGTGGCGCGCAGCCACTGGTCGCCGGTCGGCGCCGGGCCGTTGAGCATCCCGGAGTGCGCCACCGCGACCAGCACGTTGGAGACCGTGGTGATGACGAACGTCAGCCCGAACAGGACGATCGCCTTGGCGGTCAGCACCCGGGCCCGGCTGGGGCAGGCCGTGAACGTCGTACGGATCATGCCGGTGCCGTACTCCGAGGCGATCACCAGGACGCCGAGGGGGATCACGCACAGCGTGCCGAGCAGCAGGCCGAACCAGGCGAAGCCGAGTTTGGGCTCGACCACCCGGTCCGGGCTTGCCAGCACCAGCGACATCAGCAGTCCGATGCCGACGTTCAGCAGGACCATCACGCCCAGCGTCCACATCGTGGAGCGCACCGAGCGGATCTTCGTCCACTCGGAGGCGAGGGCGTGGCCGAGGTTCGTACGGCGTACCGGGATCGGCGAGACATAGGCCGGGGCGGCGCCACCGGGGCCGGCGGCCTGCCAGGCGGCCGGGATCTGCTGCTGCTGAGGCGGCAGCTGCGCCTGCTGCTGCGCGGGCTGGTGCGGCTGGTGGAGCGGCTGCTGCGGGGGACCGGCGGGCGGCTGCTGGGCCTGGAGCGTCATCGTGCCCGCGTCCCTCGGAGCACCCTGCGGCCCGGGCGCACCCTGCGGCGCGGGCTGGGCCTGGAGCATCATCGTCCCGGCCTCCTTGCCGGGCGCGGCGGCCGGCGGCTGCTGGGCCTGAAGCATCATCGTGCCGGCCTCGCGCGCCGGAGCACCCGCCTGCGGCGCCTGGGCCGGCTGCTGCGCCGGGGGCTGCTCGGCGGACTGCTGCTCCGGCTGCGGGTGTGCGGCCAGCGGCCGGGGCTCCGGCTGCTCGGCGGGCGGCTGCGGGGCCCCCGCCGGGGGCATCGCGCCGGCGCCGGGGGCGTCGGTGTCGTGCGGCTCAGGCTGCGGCTGCGGCTGCTGAGGGCTGGTCATCGGGCGTCCTCGGTGTGCGGCTTGGACATGTCGGCGGGGGCGGCGGCGGGCGGCATCGGCGCCGGGGCGCCGGCCTGCGGGCCCGGCTGCGGCTGCCCGTACGGGTTCGGCTGTCCGTACGGCGAGCCCTGGCCGGCCATCGGCGGCGGGTACCCCTGGCCCGGCGCGCCACCGGGGCCCTGCGCGTACGGGTTCGGCTGTCCCTGGGCCCCGGGGTGGCCCTGCGGCTGACCCGGGTGACCGGGCTGCCCGTACGGGCCCGGCTGCGGCGCTCCGGGCGCGTACCCCTGCGGCGGCTGCCCCGGTGCACCGGGACCCTGCGGCGCGTGACCGGGCGCCTGCTGCTGGAGGCCGGCCCGCTGGTCGGTCGTCGAGCGGTAGTCCACGACGCCCTGCGTGAGCTGCATGTACGCCTCTTCCAGGGACGCCTGGTGCGGCGACAGCTCCCACAGGCGGATGTCCGCGTCGTGGGCGAGGTCGCTGATGCGGGGCAGCGGCAGTCCGCTGACGCGCAGCGCGCCGTCCTGTTCCGGCACGACCTGGGCGCCCGCCTCGCCGAGCAGCGAGCCCAGCTTCTCGCGCAGCGCCGGCTCGGTGTCCGGCGTGCGGACCCGGGCGAAGTCGGCGGAGTTGGCCGAGATGAAGTCCTTGACCGACATGTCGGCGAGCAACTGGCCGCGGCCGATGACGATCAGGTGCTCGGCGGTCAGCGCCATCTCGCTCATCAGGTGCGAGGAGACGAAGACCGTACGGCCCTCGGCGGCCAGCTGCTTCATCAGGTTGCGGACCCACAGGATGCCCTCGGGGTCCAGGCCGTTGACCGGCTCGTCGAAGAGCAGCACCTGCGGGTCGCCGAGCAGGGCCGCCGCGATGCCCAGGCGCTGGCCCATGCCGAGCGAGAAGCCGTTGGAGCGCTTGCGGGCGACGTCCTGGAGGCCGACCACGCCGAGTACTTCGTCGACCCGGCGCGCCGGGATGCCGGAGAGCTGGGCGAGGGAGAGCAGGTGCTGGCGGGCGCTGCGGCCGCCGTGCACGGCCTTGGCGTCGAGCAGCGCGCCGACGTGCCGCGGGGCGTTGGGCACCTTGCGGAACGGGATGCCGCCGATCGTGACGTGCCCGGACGTCGGGGTGTCCAGCCCCAGGATCATGCGCATCGTCGTGGACTTGCCGGAGCCGTTGGGTCCCAGGAAGCCGGTGACGGTGCCCGGCCGCACCTGGAACGACAGCTGGTGCACGGCCGTCTTGGCGCCGTAGCGCTTCGTCAGACCGAATGCCTCGATCATTCTCCGCCCCTCAGAAATGGTTCGGGGCAGAGGTGCTCTCGTACCCCCGTGAGGGTTAGGAGGTTATCCGCAGGCTGACGGTTCCCGTCAAAACGCGGGCCTGCGGGGCGCGTGGGGCTCCGGGGGTTCACGCCGGGCCGGCGTGGCTCCTCAGGCGTCGCGCCGCTTCAACATCACGTATCCGCCGAGCAGTACGGCCGCGGTCCACACGAGCATGATGGCGAAGCCGCCCCACGGCCCGTACGGCACCTCGTCCCCGGTCGGCGGCACCACCTGCATGATCTTCTGACCGGCCTGGTCGGGGAGGTACCAGCCGATCTTCTTGGTGGCCGAGACGTTCCCCAGGATGCTGGAGATCAGGAAGAAGAACGGCATCAGGATGCCCAGCGCCAGCATGGGGCTGCGCAGCATGGTCGCCACGCCCATCGAGAACACCGAGATCAGCGTCATGTACAGCCCGCCGCCCACCACGGCCCGCAGGACGCCCGGGTCGCCGAGGGACGCCGCGTGCGTGCCGAGCATCGCCTGGCCGATGAAGAAGCAGAGGAAGGCCGTCACGAAGGAGATGACGAGGGCGAGCAGGGTGGCGACGGCGATCTTGCTGAAGAGGAAGGTGCCGCGCCGCGGTACGGCGGCGAGCGAGGTGCGGATCATGCCGGTGCTGTACTCGTTGGAGACCACCAGCACCCCGAAGACGATCATCGCGAGCTGGCCGAGGCCCATCCCGGCGAAGCTGATGTTCGTGGGGTCGAAGACGAGCCGGTCGCGCGGGGACATGGTGCCGAAGTCGTTCGAGGCGAGCAGGCAGATCAGCGCGCCCAGCGTGACGGTGACGACCAGCGCGATGCCCAGCGTCCACACCGTGGACCGCACCGACCGGATCTTGGTCCACTCCGATCTCAGGACCTGGGAGACCGCCGCCATCGTCAGGACCCCCGCTTCTTGTTCCGCCAGCCGGCGCCCCAGCCGCCGCCCGGCGGTGTACCCGGGGGCGTGCCCTGGGGCGGCGCTCCCGGCGTCCCGGGAGGCGGCGGAGCGTCCGGCAGGCCGTCCTCCGGCGGCGGCGCGGGCCGCGGCCCGTCCGAGTGCGCGTGGTACTCCACCGACCCGGCGGTCAGCTGCATGAACGCCTCCTCCAGGGATGCCTGCTGCGGGCTGAGTTCGTGCAGGACGATCCGGTGCCGCGCGGCCAGCTCGCCGAGGTCGGCGGCGCTCGCCCCGTCCACCTCCAGCGCGTCACCGGACGCCGCCGCCGCGTATCCGTCGCCCCGGAGCGTGTCCAGCAGCCGCTCGCGCTCCGGCGACCGCATCCGTACGTACGAGCGCGAGTTCTCCCGGATGAACTCCGCCATCGAGGTGTCCGCCAGCAGCCGTCCCTGGCCGATGACGATGAGGTGTTCGGCGGTCAGGGCCATCTCGCTCATCAGGTGCGAGGAGACGAAGACCGTCCGGCCCTGCGCCGCCAGACCCTTCATCAGGTTGCGGATCCAGTGGATGCCTTCGGGGTCGAGCCCGTTGACCGGTTCGTCGAACATCAGGATCTCGGGGTCGCCGAGCAGTGCCCCGGCGATGCCCAGGCGCTGGCCCATGCCCAGGGAGAAGCCCTTGGAGCGCTTCTTGGACACCGCGGTGAGCCCGACGGTGTCCAGCACCTCGTGGACCCGGGCGCGCGGGATGCCGTTGCTCTGCGCCAGGCACAGCAGGTGGTTGAAGGCGCTCCGGCCACCGTGCACGGCCTTGGCGTCCAGCAGCGCGCCGAGGTGTTTCAGGGGATCGGACAGCTGCCGGTAGTGCCGGCCGTCGATACGGACCCGTCCCGACGTCGGGTGGTCCAGGTCGAGCATCATCCGCATGGTCGTGGACTTGCCGGCGCCATTGGGGCCGAGGAAGCCGGTGACGATCCCGGGCCGCACGGTGAAGGTCAGCCCGTCCACGGCGAGCTTGTCGCCGTAACGCTTGGTCAGCCCCTCGATCTCGATCATGTACAGCACGCTAAGCGGGGGCCGGGGGCCCCGCATCTCGGGCGTACCGGACATCGCGCGGCAGGCCCGCCGCGCCCCGCGACCGCTCGTACTGTCTGCTGAAAGCATTCCGCCCGCCCGGCCTCCGGGGAGAGGCGGGCGGGCGGACAACACCTGCCCCGTCGTGCGCGGTACCGGCCGTCACGGGTGCGGGTCGCAAGAACCCACCGGCCGCACCGGCGTCACAACGACGAACGGCGCCTCAGCGCGACTGCTGCGCCGGGACGCCGCGGGAGATCGGCTCCTCGTCCGCCGGGGTACCGGCCGCGGCGACCGCCGCACCGGTGAGCGTCGCGAGCATCTCGCGGACGTTCGTCAGCTGGGCGTTGATCGAGTCCCGGCGGTTGGTCAGCGCCGCCAGCTCCCGCTCCGACTCGCTGCGGATCCGGTCCGCCTTGGCGTTCGCGTCGGCCACGATGTCCTCGGCCTGCCGCTGCGCCGTCTCCACCGTCTGGCGGGCCCGGCGCTCCGCGTCCGTCCGCAGCTTCTCGGCCTCCAGCCGCAGCTGCTCCGCCCGGTGCTCGATCTCCGCCAGCCGCTTCTCGGCCTTGGCCTGACGCGACGCCAGGTCCCGCTCGGACTGCTCGCGGCGCTTGGCGAGGTTGGTCTCGAAGTCCGCCGCCGCCTGCGCGGCCTTGGCGCGGGTCTCCTCGAAGAGGGAGTCCGCCTCCTCCCGCTTGGACTGCGCGTCCTTCTGCGCCTCGGCGCGCAGCGCGGTCGCCTCGCCCTGCGCCTTCTCGACGATGCGGGAGCCCTCGTCCTCCGCCTTGGCCTTGCGGTCCGTCGCGAACTGCTCGGCGTCATTACGGACCTGCTGGGCGGCCGACTCGGCCAGCTCGCGGTGCTGCTCGGCGGCCCGCCGGGCCTCCTCGCGCAGGTCCTTCGCCTCTTCCTCCGCGAGCCGGAGGATCTTCTCCACGCGCGCACCGAGGCCCGCGTAGGACGGTTCGGCGTCATTGACCTGGGCCTGGGCGTTCTGCGTTTCGAGGTGCAGCTCCTCGATCCGCTTCTCCAGCGAGGTGATACGGGCCAGGGCGCTGTCGCGGTCGGCGACCAGCTTCGAGATGCGGTCGTCCACCTGACCGCGGTCGTACCCACGCCGCACGAGCTCGAAGCCGTAGGGGGAGGAAGTGTCGCTCATGGGGTTCCTGTCGAAAGAGACCGGTGAGGTGATAAAGGGAATCCTAGGGGCCGCAACGGCGTGTCATCGAGTCATTGCGCGTTTGAAGTGGAGAATGGCCCCTCATTCGGGTGGCTACCCCTCAGACTGCTTGCCACTCGAACGAGTTGCGCCCGCCCCCGCCGCGGCCTTCGCCCCGTCCTTGCCACCACCGTTGGCCGGGGCCTCGAAAGACTCCAACGCCTCCAGCACGTCCTGGACACGGGAGATCTCCGCGTTGATGTCCTTGCGGCGCCGCACCAGCACCTCCAGTTCCCGCTGCCCCTCCTCCACGATCCGCTCCGCCTCCGCGCGGGCCTCGGCGCGCAGCCGCTCCGACTCCCGTACGGCCTCGGCCTTCTTCTGTTCGGCCTCCTTGAGCAGCCCCTCCGCCTTCTTCACCGCGGCGATCCGCACCTTGCTGGCCTCGCTGCTGGCGTCCGACACCATCCGCTTGGCCTTCTCCTCGGCCTCCGCCTGCTGCTGCGTGGCCTGCGCGATCAGCTTGTCGACACGCTCCCCGGCGTTCTTCATCGTCTCCGACGACTCGCGGCGGGCCCGCTCGTGCAGCTCCTCGACCTCGCCCTCGATCCGGGTCCGCAGCTCCTCGGCACGTTCCCTTATCGCGGTGGCGTCCCCGCGGGCCTCGCTCAGCAGGACATCCGCGTCCGTACGGGACTTCTCGACCATCGCGTTGCCCTCGGCGGTGGCCTCCTGGACGATCCGGTCGGCCTCCTTGCGGGCCGCGCCCACCATCAGGTCGGCCTGCTCCTCGGCGGCGGTCGCCGACTTCAGCGCCTCCTCCTGGGCCTTGGCCACCAGCTGGTCGGCCTGCTCGGCGGCGTCCGCGCGGCGCTGCGCCGCGTCCTTGCGCGCCGCGTCGACGGTCTGCTCCGACTCCTCCAGCGCCTCGGTACGCAGCCGGTCGGCCTCGGCCTCCGCCTCCTCCTTGATCCGCTCGGACTCGGCCCGCGTACGGGTGGCGTGCTCCTGCGCCGAGGTGACGGTGTCCGCCGCCTCCGCCCGCAGCCGGTCCGCCTCCGCGGTGGCCTCGGCGATCATCCGGTCCGCCTGCTCACGGGCGTCCGCCCGGGTGCGGTCGGCGTCCCGCTCGGCGCCAGCGACGGCCTCCGCCGCGTCCGCGCGCAGCTTCTCGGCCTCGCTGCCCGCCTCGGACATCAGCTGGTCGGCCTGCTCGGCGGCGTCCGAACGGGTCTTGTTCGCCGCCTCGCGCGCCTCGTCGCCGGTCCGCTCCGCCTCCCGGCGCGCGGTCTCCAGCGCCTCGGCCGCCTCGGCCCGCAGCCGCTCCGCCTCGGCGGTCGCCTCCGCGACCAGCTCCGCGGCCCGCTGCTCGCCCTCGGCCCGCAGCCGCTCGGCGGTCTCCCGGCCCTCGCGGACCGTGCGGTCCGCGTCGTCCTGCGCCGAAGAGGTCAGCTCGGTCGCCTCGGTGACGATCCGTTCGGCCTCCGCGCGGGCCTCGGTGAGGAGCTGGTCCACCTGTTCGGCGGCGTCCGAACGCATCCGGTTGGCGTCGTTGCGGGCCTCCGCGCGGGCCCGGTTGGCGTCCTGCTCGGCCGAGGCCAGCGCGTCGGACGCGTCCGTACGCAGCTGCTGCGCCTTGGCGGAGGCGTCCGCCACCAGCTTCTCGGCCTGTGCGGTGGCCTCCGCGACCAGGCTGTCGGCCTGCTCGGCGGCGTCCGTACGCGCCTTGCCGGCCGCCTCGCGCGCCTCGTCGAGCGTGCTGTCGGCCTCCGCGCGCAGCCGGTCGGCCTCCGCGATGGCCTCCGCGACCGTCCGGTCGGCGAGGGCCTTGGCGGCCTCGGCCTCCTCCTGCGCCTCGCGGCGGGTGCGGCCCGCGTCCTCGGCGGCGCGCTCGCGCTCCGCGTAGGCGTCGGCCCGTACCCGGTCGGCCTCCTCCTGCGCCTCGGTCCGTGTCCGGTCCGCGGCGTGCTCGGCCGCCGAGCGCAGCCCGGCGATCTCCTCCTCGGCCTGCTCGTGCAGCCCGGAGACCGCGTCCCGCACCTGCTGGGCGGTCTGCTCGGCGGCGGTGACCAGCTCGTCGGCGCGCCGGTCCGCCTCCTCGACCAGCCGCTCCGCCTCCTCCTGTGCCTCGGCGACCCGCTTGCGGGCCGAGGCCAGCAGTTCCTCGCTCTGCTCGCGCGCGGCCGTGCGCTCCTGGTGGGCCTCCTCGCGGGCCTCGCCGAGCAGCTCCTCGGCCTCCCGGCGACGGCGGGCCGCCTCCTCCTGGGCAGCGGCCAGCGCCTCGGCGGCCTCGGCGCCCGTGCGCTCCGCGGCGGCCGCGGCCTCCGCGCGCACCCGGTCCGCGGTCTCCTGCGCCTCGGTCTTCAGCCGCTCCGCCTCGGCGGCGGCGTCACTGCGCAGCCGTACGGCGACGGACTCGCCCTCGGCGCGCGCGGCGGATGCGTCGGTCGCCGCCTCCGTCCGCAGCCGCTCGGCCTCCTCCTCGGCCTGCTGCTGGAGCACCCGCAGCCGCTCCGCGGACTCCGCCTTGAGCTTGGCGGCCTCCTCCTGCGCCTCCCGGCGCAGCTTCTCTGCCTCGCCACGGGCGTCGTGCAGCGACTCCTCGGCCGCGGCGACCTTCTCGGCGGCCTCCGTCTGCAGCCGGTCCAGCTCCTCCTGGACCTCGGCGCGGCGCTCCGCGGCGGCCTCCTCGGCCTCCGTACGCAGCTGCCGCGCGGCCTCCTCGGCCTCCGACCTCAGCTCCGCGGCGGCCTCCTCGCCCTCGCCGCGCAGTTCCTCGGCCTCCTCGCGGGCGCGCTCCAGCGCCTCCTCGGCCTGCTTGCGCAGCGCCGTGGCCCGCTCGATGGCCTCGGTACGGACCCGCTCGCTCTCCGCGCTCGCGCCCGAACGCGTCTCCTCGGCGTCCGACTTCGCCTTGGCCAGCAGCTCCTCGGCGGTGGCGGCCGCCTCCTCGATCTGCTGGACCGCCTCCCGGCGCGCCTCGGCCCGGATCCGGTCGCCCTCGTCGACGGCCTCGGCCCGCAGCTGCTCGGCCTCGCCGCGCAGCCGCCGTGCCTCCTCCTGGAGCTCGACGGTCTTGGCGCGGTACTCCTTCGTGTCGTCCTTGGCGGCGCCCTTGAGCTGCTCGGCGGTGTCGTGCGCCTCACCGCGCAGCCGGTCCGCCTCGGCCTCGGCCTCCCGGCGGACCCGCTCGGCCTCCTCGGCGGCGGCCTTCGTGGTGGCCTTGGCGTCCTCGGACGCCTTGGTCAGCACCTCCTCGGCGGTCCGCGCGGCCTTCGCGAGCTGCGCCGCGGAGTCCTCCGCCGCCTTGGAACGGGCGGCCTCCTGCGCCTCGGCGACCAGCCGCTCCGCTTCCGCACGGGCGTCCGCGCGCAGCTGCTCGGCCTCCGCCTTGAGGGCTTCGGCCTCCTTCGTGGCCTCACCGACCAGCCGGGCGATCTCCGCCTTGGCCGTCCGCAGCCGCTGCTCCTGGTCCGACTCGGCGGCCGACAGCCGCTTCGTGGCGCTCTCCTGCGCCTCCGAGACCAGCTTCTCCGCCTCGGCGCGGGCCTCGCGCAGCGCGCGGTCGGCCTCCTGCATCCGGGCCTCGGCGGTCCGCGTCAGCTCGGCGGCCTGCCGGCGCGCCTCCTCGGACTCCGTACCGACGCTGGTGCGCAGCTGCTCGGCCTGGTCCGTTGCCTCCTGGGCCTGGGTGGAGGCGGCGTTCAGCAGCCGCTCGGCGTCCGCCCGGGCCCGGCGCAGGATCGCGTCGGCCTCGGTGCGCGCCTGCTCGGCCTCGCTGCCCAGCCGGGCGCGGGTCTGCTCGGCCAGCCGCTGTGCCTCGGCGCGGGCGGCGGCCAGCGCCTGCTCGGCCTCGGCCCGCGACTCGTCCATCAGCCGGCGCGCCTGCGACTCCGTGCGGGCGCGCAGCTGCTCCGCCCAGGCCACGTTCTCGTTGACGTGCGACTCGACGGTCTGGCGGCGCTCGTTGAGCTCCTCGTCCAGCCGGCGGCGGCGCTCGACCGCCTCGGCGTGCAGGTCGGCCTCCATGCGCGCCTGGCGCTCGGCCTGCTCCTGCAGCAGCCGCTGCGTCTGCGCGCGCGCCTCACGCACCTCGCGCTCGGCGTCCGTCCGCAACTGGTCGGCCTGGATCTGCGCGTTGCGCAGCAGCTGATCGGCCTGGTGGCTGACGTTGTCGTAAGCGGGGCGGGCCGCGATGGTGCGCCGCGCCTCATGGAGCTTGGCTCGCAACACCTCGACCTGGTACCCGAGGTCGTCGGCGTGCTGGACCGCCTTGTCCCGCTCCGTCTTCAGCCGCTCCATCTCGGCCTCGAACTGCGAGAGGTGGTCGTCAGCCTCGTAGCGGTCGTTGCCCCGCACTGCGCGGTCCCATCCGTCCCCTGGTCATGGTGGCGGCCGGCTCCCATCTGCTCGTCCGCAGCCCGAAATGCCTCGTGCCGGGCGCGTGCTGGAGCTGACCCTTCCGAAGAAATGGTGTCAGATCATCGGCGGAGTGTGGACCGGGCCCCGACCCGGCCCCCGGCCGAAGATGCACTCTACCGGCCGGGGAAGGGAAAGGTCAGTGCTCCGTCGTGGAGGGAGACGTGGAAGCGGGGGCGGCAGTTCCCTCATGAGGGGCCGCGGTGACCAGTTCGGTCAGTACGCCATGGCAGTCCTTGGGGTGCAGAAAGGTGATCCGCGACCCCATGGAACCCACCCGCGGCTCGTCGTAGAGCACCCGGACCCCCTTCTCCCGAATGGCCCCCGCGTCCCCGTCCACATCCGCCGTACCGAAGGCGATGTGGTGCACCCCCTCGCCGTTCTTGGCGAGCCACTTGCCCACCGCGGAGTCCGCCCGGATGGGTTCCAGGAGCTGGAGGTACGAGGCGCCGCCGTCCGACGTTTCGTTGATCTTCAGCATGGCCTCGCGGACGCCCTGCTCCTCGTTGACCTCGGTGTGGAACACCTCGAAGCCGTACGTGGCGCGGTAGAACTCGACGGTCGCGTCGAGGTTCTCGCAGGCGATCCCGATGTGGTCGATTCGCGTCAGCATGGCTCCAGTGCACCGCTCGCACGCGTGGTTACGCAACGTGCGCGCGATCACACCCGCAGCCCGGTGACCCGGCGCCTACCGCTCAGTACATTGACGGGAACCCTCGTTAACCTCCCTGTACAGGAAGGGCCGCGCTGATGTCGACAGCGAACGGTACGTCCAGCACCACCTCCGTGATCGTCGCGGGCGCCCGTACCCCCATGGGCCGCCTGCTGGGGTCCCTGCGCAGCTTCACCGGCGCCGACCTGGGCGGCGCGGCCATCAAGGCCGCGCTGGACCGGGCGGGCATCGGCGGTGACCAGGTGCAGTACGTGATCATGGGTCAGGTGCTGCAGGCCGGCGCGGGCCAGATCCCCGCCCGCCAGGCCGCCGTCAAGGCCGGCATCCCGATGAGCGTCCCGGCCCTGACCGTCAACAAGGTCTGCCTCTCCGGCCTGGACGCCATCGCCCTCGCCGACCAGCTGATCCGCGCCGGCGAGTTCGACGTGGTCGTGGCCGGCGGCCAGGAGTCCATGACCAACGCGCCGCACCTGCTGCCCAAGTCCCGCGAGGGCTTCAAGTACGGCGCCGTCGAAATGCTCGACTCGATGGCCCACGACGGCCTCACCGACGCGTACGAGAACGTCGCCATGGGCGAGTCCACCGAGAAGCACAACACCCGCCTGGGCATCGGCCGCGCCGAGCAGGACGAGATCGCCGCCCGCTCCCACCAGCGGGCCGCCGCCGCCCAGAAGAACGGCCTCTTCGAGGCCGAGATCACCCCCGTGGAGATCCCGCAGCGCAAGGGCGAGCCGGTCGTCTTCAGCAAGGACGAGGGCATCCGCGGGGAAACCACCACCGAAACCCTCGCCAAACTCCGCCCCGCCTTCGCCAAGGACGGCACCATCACCGCCGGCACGTCCTCCCAGATCTCCGACGGCGCCGCCGCGGTGGTCGTCATGAGCAAGGCCAAGGCCGAGGAACTCGGCCTGGAGTGGATCGCGGAAATCGGCCCGCACGGAAACGTGGCAGGCCCGGACAATTCCCTCCAGTCCCAGCCCAGCAACGCGATCCGCCACGCCCTGGGCAAGGCCGGCCTCACCGTCGAGGATCTTGACCTGATCGAGATCAACGAGGCGTTCGCCGCGGTGGCCGTGCAGTCAATGAAGGATCTGGGCGTATCGCCGGAAAAGGTGAACGTCAACGGCGGGGCGATCGCGCTCGGTCACCCGATCGGCATGTCCGGCGCCCGCATCGTGCTCCACCTGGCACTGGAACTGCGGCGCCGGGGCGGCGGCGTCGGGGCCGCGGCGCTGTGCGGCGGTGGCGGTCAGGGCGACGCGCTGATCCTCCGGGTGCCGGGGAAGTAGGGCCGCGCAGGCGGGGCGGGGTGGCGGGCGGCGTACCGCGTCGCCGCCACCGGCGTCCCCCGCGTCGTCGCCTGCCGGCCCCCTCGCTCGCCGCGCGTCGCACACATGCTCCACATGCCCCACACGGAACGAACTGGGAGGAACTGGCCGATGGTGGACGTCCCCGAGCTGGTGGAACAGGCCCGGCAGGGCCGGCCGCGGGCCGTGGCCCGGCTGATCTCGCTGGTCGAGGGCGCGTCCCCGCAGCTGCGTGAGGTGATGGCCGCACTGGCTCCGCTGACCGGCCGGGCCTATGTCGTCGGCCTCACCGGCTCGCCCGGAGTCGGCAAGTCGACATCCACGTCCGCCCTGGTCAGCGCGTACCGCCGGGCCGGCAAGCGGGTGGGCGTACTCGCCGTCGACCCGTCCTCCCCGTTCTCCGGCGGCGCCCTCCTCGGCGACCGCGTACGGATGTCGGACCACGCGTCCGACCCCGGCGTCTACATCCGCTCCATGGCCACCCGCGGCCACCTGGGCGGCCTCGCCTGGGCCGCACCCCAGGCCATCCGGGTCCTGGACGCGGCGGGCTGCGACGTGATCCTCGTCGAGACGGTGGGCGTCGGCCAGTCCGAGGTCGACATCGCCGGCCAGGCCGACACGACGATGGTGCTGCTCGCACCGGGCATGGGGGACGGCATCCAGGCGGCCAAGGCCGGCATCCTGGAAATCGGCGACGTCTACGTCGTCAACAAGGCCGACCGCGACGGCGCCGACGCGACGGCCCGCGAACTGAACCACATGCTCGGCCTCGGCGAAGCCCGCGCGCCCGGCGACTGGCGGCCCCCCATCGTCAAAACGGTGGCCGCCCGGGGCGAGGGCATGGACGAGGTCCTGGAGGCCCTCGAAAAGCACCGGGCCTGGGCCGAGGAACACGGCACCCTCACGGAACGCCGACGCGTGCGGGCGGCTCGCGAGGTCGAAACCATCGCCGTCACCCGCCTCCGCGAACGCATCGGCGACCTACGAGGCGACCGCCGCCTGTCCGTCCTGTCGGAACGCATCGTGGCGGGCGAACTGGATCCTTATGCGGCGGCGGATGAGCTGGTTGCCGGGTTGACGGCGGGGTAGTTCGGCGATGCGCGCTTTGCGCGCGTTGTTTCGGGGTTCGGCTTTTCCGGCGTTGTGGTTGCCGTTCAGGTGTCCTCAAACGCCGGACGGGCTGGGGTTGTGCGGGGCGGGCTGGGTTTATGCGTGCGGGGGGGGCACGTGGTGCGCGGTCGGTCCGGTGGGTGGGGGGCTCGGGCCCCCGCAGGGGGGTGAACCCACGAACGAGGCCCACCCCCCTGAGGTGCGTCGTCGGCTGCCCCCGGGAAGGACTAGTCGTCCTGGCCGTCACCATCGGCCTCCCGCGGTGCATCCGACACCGCCCCCGTCTTCGGATCAACGAGCACCTTGTGCTCCTTCCCGTCCTTGGTGACGGTTTCGACCTCCCAGGCGGCGCTCGCACGGTGGTCGTCGTCCAGGTCGACGGAGGTGACGGTGCCGTACTTGGCGGCGGCCTTCCGGGCCGCCTCCGTGGCGTCGACGGTGGCACCCTTCAGCTCGGCGCGGGCGTGGTCGACGCCGTGGTCATCGTCACCCTCGTGCTCGACGCGCTGGTTCAGGACCTTCGCGTCGCCCGCGTCGAGGGTGACCTCGTGCCACTTGTTGTCCTTGCCGAGGATGTCGACCTCCCAGACCAGGCCGGGCCGGTCCTGGTCGAGGTCGATGCCGGTGACGGTGCCGGGGGTGGCCTTCAGGGCCGCGGCGGCGGCCTGCGGGGCGGAGACGGTCGCGGCCTTGGCCTCCCGTGCGTCCTCGTTCACGTCGTCGTTGGGCACGTTGACACTGGACCGCGGCGTCGAAGACGCGCTCGGCGTCGAAGACGCCTGCGCGGAGTCGCCGCTGAAGGCGACGGCGGTAGCGGTGCCGCCGCCGATGAGGGCGGCCGCGGCCACGGTGGCGATGACGATGTTGCGCTTCATCTCGGTTCGTTCTCCCCGGTTGGTGAGGTGTTGCTCGATGACGTGGTCCACCGTGGCGGAGGGAAGCTGAAGCCAGGCTGAAGTCACCTGAAGCGGGCTTCAGGCAGGCGATGGCATCGTGTGCGTATGCGCCTGTTGATCGTGGAGGACGAGAAGCGGCTGGCTCTGTCGCTGGCCAAGGGACTGATGGCCGAGGGGTACGCGGTCGATGTGGTGCACGACGGCCTGGAGGGCCTGCACCGGGCGGGTGAGGGCGCGTACGACCTGGTGATCCTGGACATCATGCTGCCGGGGATGAACGGGTACCGCGTGTGCGGCGCCCTGCGCGCGGCAGGCAATGACGTACCGGTGCTGATGCTGACGGCCAAGGACGGCGAGTACGACGAGGCCGAGGGGCTGGACACCGGCGCGGATGACTATCTGACGAAGCCGTTCTCCTACGTCGTGCTGGTGGCCCGCGTGAAGGCGCTGCTGCGCCGGCGCGGGCGCTCGGCGCTGCCTGTGCTGCGGGTGGGTGAGCTGAGCATCGACCAGGGCGCGCGCCGCGTGGAGCGGGCCGGCGTGGAGGTGACGCTGACGGCGAAGGAGTTCGCGGTGCTGGAGCAACTGGCGCTGCGCGCGGGCAACGTGGTCTCGAAGGCGGAGATCCTGGAACACGTGTGGGACTTCGCGTACGAGGGCGACAACAACATCGTCGAGGTGTACGTGAGCGCGCTGCGCCGGAAGCTGGGTGCCGCGGCGATCGTGACGGTGCGCGGCGCCGGGTACCGGCTGGTGTCCGGTGCGTAGGGTCTTCGGGAAGGTACGGGTTCGGGCCGCGGTGGGGGCCTCGCTGGTGGTGGCGGTGGCGCTGGTCGCTGCGGGGGCGGCGCTGCTGCTGGTGCTGCAGCACAACCTGGTGGGGCAGGCGGATCTTCAGGCGGAGAACGCAGCGCGGGAGGTCGCGACGCAGATCGCGACCGGCAAGCCGTACGACAAGCTGGATCTGCCGGACGGGGACGACCGTCCGGTGGTGGTGCTGGCCGAGGACGGGCGGGTGCTGGCGGCGGGTGACGACGTCCGGGCGGTGGACGGGAAGGCCGTGACGGAGCGGCATGCGCCGGCCGCGCGGCAGCCGGACGACGACGATGACGATCACGGGATCAAGCCGGGCGAGGTGGAGGACGAGGCCCGGCACAGTGCCGGTACGGCGATGGTCGGGCGGCGGACGGCGGACTATCGGTTCGCCACCGTCGAGGCCAAGGACACGCAGGGCGGCAAGGCCGTGGTGCGGGCGGGTTCGCCGCTGGCGGCGGAGCGCGAGGCGGTGGGTTCGGTGCGTACCGCGATGCTCATCGGGCTGCCGTGTCTGCTGCTGGTGGTGGCGGGTGTGACGTGGCTGGTGACGCGGCGGGCGCTGCGTCCGGTGGAGGGCATCCGGCGGGAGATGGCCGTGATCACGGCGAGTACGGACCTCTCGCGGCGGGTTCCGGAGCCGGGGTCGCGGGACGAGATCGACCGGCTGGCCCGTACGACCAACGAGACGCTCGGCGCGCTCCAGACGTCGGTGGAGCGGCAGCGCCGGTTCGTCGCGGACGCCTCGCACGAGCTGCGCAGTCCGATCGCGAGCCTGCGGACGCAGTTGGAGGTGGGCATCGCGCATCCGGAGCTGCTGGACGCGGAGGGCGCCGTGGAGGACGTCGTACGGCTGCAGAATCTGGCGGCGGACCTGTTGCTGCTGGCGCGGCTGGACGCGGGGGAGCGGCCGGCGGACACCCGCATCGACTTGGCGGCGCTGGTGCGGGAGGAGGTCTCGCAGCGGGTGGGGGACCGGATCGCCGTGCAGGTGGGGGACTTGGACGGGGTGGAGGTCGCCGGGTCGCGGAGTCAGGTGGGGCGGGTGCTGGGGAATCTGCTGGACAACGCGCAGCGGCACACGGCGGGCGCCGTGAGGGCGGGTGTGGTGCGCGACGGGCAGTGGGCCGTGCTGCGGGTCGAGGACGACGGGCCGGGGGTGCCGCCGGAGGAGCGGGAGCGGATCTTCGAGCGGTTCGTGCGGCTCGACGACGCCCGCAGCCGCGACGACGGCGGGGCCGGTCTCGGCCTCGCCATCGCCCGCGACGTCGCCGAGCGGCACGGTGGCACGCTGACCGTGCGCGACGGCTCGGTGTTCGAACTGCGGCTGCCGGCGGCGTGAGCCGTCAGATCTTGCCGCGGCGGCCTCTGAGGTGTTCGGCTACCGGGGTCAGGGAGGTCCGCAGGGACTCCAGGTTCTCGGTGGTGAACAGGTCGATGAAGTGCCGGCGTACGGACGCGACGTGGTGCGGCGCGACCCGGCGCATGGTGTCCCAGCCTTCGTCCGTGAGCACCGCGTAGAGGCCGCGGCGGTCGGACTCGCAGCTCTCACGGCGGACCAGGCCCGCGTTCTCCATGCGGGTGATCTGGTGGGACAGGCGGCTCTTGGACTGCAGGGTGGCGGCCGCCAGGTCGCTCATGCGCAGCCGCCGGTCCTCGGCCTCGGAGAGGTTGACCAGGATCTCGTAGTCGTTGTTGGTCAGTCCGAACGGCTGCAGGTCGCGCTCCAGCTGGTGCATCAGCAGTCGGCTGACGTCCAGGTGGGTACGCCAGGCTCGCTGCTCCTGCTCGGTCAGCCAGGGAGTGTCGCTGTCGGTCGTCATGAATGAATTCTACCCGTGAAAGTTGAATGTCGAATTAGTCATGGCTGTGACATGGCTCAGGCGCTCGGTCGGGCGCTTGCTCAGGCGTTCGAGGTCACCGTCTGCAGACTACCGCTCACAGCCCGAAGCGGCGCTGGAGGCCCCCGAGCCCGCCGGGCAGCTGCGGCAGTTGTGAGCCACTTTGGCGAGTTGCCTCACCCCCGCCCGGCACCCCCGCCTCGGCCGTGACCTCGCCCGTCGCCAGCTCGGGCATCAGCTGCTCGGTGGACTGGAGCAGCACCGTGCCGGCCCCGACGAACTCGAACTGGTGCTCCTCGCCGGAGACTCCGCCCAGGCCGGTGTGGGCCCGGACGCCGCCGAGGAATCCGCGCAGGTACTGGTGGTCGTAGTGGTGGCAGGGCGAGGGGCAGTCCGCCCAGCCCACCAGGGCCTGCGGGTCCACCCGGATCGGCGGCTCCATGAAGACGACCGGGCCGTTGGAGGCGGCCACGAACTTGCCCGTGCCGATCAGGGTGAGGAAGCCCGGGACGATCGACTGCTTCAGCGACAGAGATGGCTGAAAGGCGAGCAGGTTGCCCGAGCGAATGGTCAGGTTGCCGTCTTCCAGATCGTAGGAATTGACGTCGAACGCCCGGTCGGCGAGGAGCATCTTGCCCTGGCCCTCGGCGACGACCCAGTCCGCGGCGTGCAATGGCGAATGGAAACTGTGGGCGATCAGGCGGTCCAGCGCGCCGTGCCCGATGCCCTGGAAGTCGATCCGCCCGTAATAGGCGATCATCTTCCCCTTCTGCAGGAACCACTGGCCGTTCAGGTCCACGCTGAAGGTGTACTCGTTGACGTTGTCGTCCGAGGGGAGCGTGTGGGGGTCGTGGATGACGGGACCGGTCACAGTTTCTCCTCCGACGCCTGTACGTAGACGGTGCCCTGGCCGGACAGCTCCAGCTGGAACGCTTCTCCCGAGCCGCGGCCGACCATGTCCCGCCACCCGAGGGCCGTGGACAGCTTGTTGCGGACGTCGCCGCGGTGCGCCACGTACGCCTGCGGGTCGACGTGCACGGGCCGCTGCGGGGTGATCGGCAGCTCGATGACACCGCCGTGTGCCATCACGGCCACCGAGCCCTGCCCCTTGAGGGTCGTGGTGAACAGGCCCTGGCCGGTGACCTGGCCGCGCACCATGCCCATCACGCCGCCCTGCGACCCCATGAACATCGTGCCCTGCTGGAGCGTCCCGTCGAAGGCGAGCAGCCGGTCCGCCTCGACGTAGAGGGTGTCGCCGGTCAGGTCGACGACGTGGATGTGGTGGCCGCCGTGGCCGAAAAGGACCGTTCCGTTCCCTTCCACGGTCATCAGCGGCGTCGCCTCGTTGGCGATCCGCCGGCCGATCATCGAGCCGATGCCGCCCTGGCCGCCCTGGATGTTCGGGGTGAAGCCGACGTCGCCCTGATAGGCGAGCATCGCGCCGCGCTGGCTGTACATCCGCTGCCCGGGGCTGACCTGGGCCCGCACCATGCGGGAGTTCACGAGGGTGAACGGCATCAGACCTCCCCGCCGATCGTGTTGCGCTCGCTGGGCTGTACGTACACCAGGCCCTCGCCCTCGAAGCGGATCTGGAAGGACTCGCCGGAGCCCTCGCCGATGAAGGTGCGGAAGTTCACCCCGGACTGGAAGTGCTGTTTGAGGTCGCCGGTGTGCGCGACGTACGCGCCCGGGTCGACCTGGAGCGGGTACTGCTTGGTGACGCGCAGTACCACGGCGGGTCCGTCGGAGACGATCGCGGCCTGGCCGCTGCCCTCGACGGTGGTGGTGAACAGGCCGTTGCCCTGGGAGGCGCCGCGCAGCCCGGTGAAGGTGGTGCCGGTGCGCAGCGACGCGTCGGTGCACAGCAGGTTGCTGGATTCCACGTACAGCTTCTCGCCGTGCAGCTGTACGAGGTTGATCTCGCTCGCACGGTCGGCGAAATAGCAGGTGCCGTGGCCCTTCACCTCCATCACTTCCATCTGTTCGCCGGTCAGCCGACGGGTGACCATGCCGCGCAGCCCGTCACCGCCGCCGGTCATCTTCTTGAACGTCATCTGGCCGTCGTAGGCGACCATCGCGCCGTTCTTCGCCTTGACGGCATCGCCGGTCATGTCGACGGCGAGCACTTTGCTCCCCTGGAGCCGAAACTGAGCCACAGGATCGAAGGTAACCGGCGCACCGACCCCTGAACAGTGATCCTTTGCGGGCCTGCAACAATGGTGACGCCCTTGTGAAATGCCGCACAAGCGCTCCCGTGCCGCCACCTGCCACCCGAACGAGGTTCCCGTGGAGATCAAGACCGCTTCCGCCCTGCGCCGGCTCCGCCTGGCATCCGTACCCGAAGCCGCCTCTTGGTTGCTGCTGATCGTCTGCACCATCGTGAAGTACACGACCGACTTCAACGCGGTGCCGGTCCTGGGCCCGGTGCACGGCGTGCTGTTCATCCTGTACGTGCTCTTCTGGCTGGACGCCTGGAACCGCACGAAGTGGTCCTTCGGGACCGCCGCCCTCTACTTCGTCCTGTCCATCGTGCCGACCGGCGGGTTCATCGCCGACCGCCGCCTCAAGCGGGAGGCCGAGGCCACCGTCATCGCCGCCCGCGCCCGCCGGGAAGGCGTGGTCAACGCATGATCGTCGCATTCTCGGTGAGCCCGCTGGGGGTGGGCGAGGACGTCGGGGAGTACGTCGCCGACGCCGTACGGGTGGTCCGCGAGTCCGGACTGCCCAACCGTACGGACGCCATGTTCACGTCCATCGAGGGCGAGTGGGACGAGGTCATGGACGTCGTCAAGCGCGCCGTGGCCGCCGTCGAGGCGCGCGCCGGGCGGGTCTCGCTCGTCCTGAAGGCCGACATCCGGCCCTCCGTCACCGACGGCCTGACCTCCAAGGTCGAGACCGTCGAGCGCTATCTCGCGGCAGACTCCGGCGACTGACCGGCACGCCTCAGCGCGGCGGCGTGCCGACCGCACTCCCCGCGCTGAGCGCGATGCCCAGCGGCGTCCGCTCGTACAGCACCTCGTGCCCGTGCCGGCGCGACGTCAGCAGCCCGGCGGCGCGCAGCACCGACAGCTGCGCCGACACCGACGACGGCGCGAGCCCCAGCCGCTGTGCCAGCGCGGTGGTCGACGCCGGCTCCTCCAGCGCGGTGAGCACCGCCGCCCGGTTCACGCCGAGCAGCCGGGCCAGCGCCGGGCCCGTGTCCGGCTCGTGCCACAGTCCGCCGATGCCGCGCGCCGGGTAGACGACGGTGGGCTGCCAGTGCGGCTCGTAGGCGCTCACCACGTCGGGCCATACGAAGACGCTCGGCATCAGCAGCACGCCCCGCCCGGCCAGGTCCTGGATCTGCAGGAACCGGGGGCGGGTGCGGACCGTGAGGGTGCCGCCGGACCAGGTGATCCGCGGGCCGAGGTCGGCGAACAGCTTCTCCAGCCCGTCGCCGGCCAGCTGCCGCGACCGGTAGGCGACCTCGGCCTCCAGCAGGGCGCGCAGCCGCGGCCAGTCCGGGGCCAGCAGCGCGTGCCAGGCCCGTTCGGTGGCGTCGGCCAGCTCCTGTACAGCGCCCGCCGGGTCCGCCAGCATCGCCCGGCCCCGCGGGGACTCGGCGGCGCCCGGCGTACAGGCCAGCGACTTGGCCAGCTCGGCGTGGGCGACGGCCGGGTCCGTGGCCCGCATCCGCGCCAGCTCCTCCTCGAAGGGCGCGAGCGAGGACTCCGGCGGCGGGCCCAGGAAGTCCGGGGTGTAGCCGGGCTGCGGGGACGGCATCAGAAGCCACAGCGCGGACAGGTCCAGGCCCGTCAGCGCCGCGCGCGTCCGCCGCAGCCAGGGCAGGTGGTAGCCGTGCCGGTCGGTGCGTAACAGGGTCCGTACGGCTTCGTGGGTCTCGCACAGCGGCGAGATGGCGAAGCGGATGCGCAGCAGGTCGTCCGCGCCGAAGCGCATGTTCAGCGGCATGGCCGAGGCCCCCCTTCCCTCCTGCCTCCACTCTTCCCACCGGGCGGCCTGTTCCGTCATGGATTCGGCTGCCGGCGAATGACTGGGGAGCGGGGGCGCGGCCCGGCACGCTGCCGCCATGCCCTCGCCTTCCGGGCCCGCCGCCCGGGCCCCGGACCGGGCACCGCCCGCCGGTGCCGGTTACCGCGCCGTCTTCGCCGTCCCCGAATTCCGCCACGTCTTCGCCGCGCACCTCCTCTCCTCGCTCGGCGTCGTCGTCTGCGAGATCGCGCTGTCCGTGCTGGTGTACCGGCTCACCGGGTCGCCGCTGCTGAGCGCGCTGACGTTCGCGCTCGGCCTGCTGCCGTACGTCGTCGGCGGCACGCTGCTCTCCGCGGTCGCCGACCGCTACCCGGCCCGCCGCGTCCTCGTCGTCTGCGACCTGCTGTGCGCGGGCTGCGCCGCCGCGATGGTGGTCCCGGGCACGCCGGTCGCGGTGCTGCTGGCGCTGCGCTGCGCGACCGCCGCCATAGCCCCCGTCTTCGCCGGTACGCGGGCCGCGACGCTGGGCGACGTGCTGGGGGAGGGCGACCTGTTCGTCCTGGGGCGTTCGCTGATCCGCATCGTCAACCAGAGCGCGCAACTGGTCGGTTTCGCCGCCGGCGGGCTGCTGCTGGCCGCCGTGGCGCCCGGTGCGGTGCTCGCCATCACGGCCGGTACGTTCCTCGGCTCGGCGCTGCTGCTGCGCCTGGGCACCCGTGCCCGCCCCGCGCGCGGCGGGTCCCGCGGCGCGCTGCTGGGCGCCTCACTGGCCGGTACCCGGCAGCTGCTGGCCGACCGCCGTATCCGGTCCCTCCTCCTGCTGACCTGGCTGCCGCCGACGTTCGTCGTCATGCCGGAGGCGCTGCTCATCCCGTACGCCGACCAGCTCGGCACCGGCCCGGCGGGGGCCGGGCTGCTGATGTGCGCCATGCCGATCGGCGCGATCACCGCCGAAACCCTGGCCGGCACCTTCCTCGGCCCCCGGGCCCGCGCCCGGCTGACGTTCCCGCTGGGCGTCTTCTGCGTCCTGCCGTCCCTCGGCTTCGCCGCCCGGCCCTCGCTCGGCTGGGCGGTGGCACTGCTCGCACTGACCGGCACCGGCATCGCGTACAACTTCGGCGTGGACCGCTGGTTCGTGACCGCCGTACCCGACGCACTGCTGGGGCAGGCGATGACGGTGATGCAGGCGGGCCGCATGACGATCATGGGCTTGGGCATGGGCGTGGCAGGCGCCGCAGCCGAGTACGCGCCCTTGCGGGTGGTGATGCCGGCCGGCGGGGTGGTGGGGGTGGTGTGCGTGCTGCTGGTGGTGGCCGCGGTGCGGTGGACCCGTGCCGACCGGCCGTGTCACCAGCTGATCCGCCCGGGTACCGAAACCTGAGACACGGCTGACCACGATATGGCCGGACGGTAGGGTCGAAGACGTGCCGAAGCCGCTCAGCCTTGCCTTCGATCCCATCGCCCGCGCCGACGAACTGTGGCAGCGACGCTGGGGAGCCGTGCCGTCCATGGCCGCCATCACTTCGGTCATGCGTGCCCATCAGATCCTGCTGTCCGAGGTGGACGCGGTGCTCAAGCCGTACGGGCTGACGTTCGCCCGGTACGAGGCGCTGGTGCTGCTCACCTTCTCCAAGGCGGGGGAGCTGCCGATGTCGAAGATCGGCGAGCGGCTGATGGTGCACCCGACCTCGGTGACCAACACCGTCGACCGGCTGGTGAAGTCCGGCCTGGTCGACAAGCGTCCGAATCCGAACGACGGGCGCGGCACCCTGGCGACCATCACGGAGCAGGGGCGCGAGACCTGCGACAAGGCCACCCGCGACCTGATGGCGATGGATTTCGGTCTGGGTGCCTATGACGCAGAGGAGTGCGCGGAGATCTTCGCGATGCTGCGGCCGCTGCGGGTCGCGGCCGGTGATTTCCAGGACGGCTGATCCGTGGTAGGGGCGGCGAAGATCGCCCCGGAACGGGCGGTTACGCTCGGACCATGAAACGAAGCGTGCTGACCCGCTACCGGGTGATGGCCTACGTCACCGCCGTCATGCTCCTCGTCCTGTGCGCCTGCATGGTGGCCAAGTACGGCTTCGGCACGGGCAAGGACCTGACGCTCGTGGTCTCCCAGATCCACGGTGTGCTCTACATCATCTACCTCGTCTTCGCCTTCGACCTGGGCTCCAAGGCGAAGTGGAAGTTCGGCAAGCTGCTGTGGGTGCTGATCTCCGGCACCATTCCGACCGCCGCTTTCTTCGTCGAGCGCAAGGTCGTCCGCGAGGTCGAGCCGCTGGTCACGGACGGTACGCCGCAGCCCGCCAAGGTCTGAGGCACTGCACGGCCGCACCGTCGCCGTACGGCCGCCGGGCCCGGCCCGGCGGCCTTCCCGCGCCGCCCGGCGGCTGCCGTAGGGCAGCTCACGTCCGTCAGGCATCGACAATTACTAGGACGTCCAAGTAAATTTGCGGGTATGGACGCTGACGCGATCGAAGAGGGCCGCCGTCGCTGGCAGGCCCGGTACGACTCCGCCCGTAAGCGGGACGCGGACTTCACCACGCTGTCGGGGGATCCCGTCGAGCCCGTGTACGGCCCCCGCCCCGGCGACACGGTCGACGGCTTCGAGCGCATCGGGTGGCCGGGGGAGTACCCGTTCACCCGCGGCCTGTACCCGACCGGCTACCGCGGCCGTACGTGGACCATCCGGCAGTTCGCGGGCTTCGGCAACGCCGAGCAGACCAACGAGCGCTACAAGATGATCCTGAAGGCGGGGGGCGGCGGACTCTCCGTGGCGTTCGACATGCCGACGCTGATGGGGCGGGACTCCGACGATCCGCGGTCGCTGGGCGAGGTCGGCCACTGCGGTGTCGCCATCGACTCCGCCGCCGACATGGAGGTCCTGTTCAAGGACATCCCGCTCGGTGACGTGACGACCTCGATGACGATCTCCGGCCCGGCCGTACCGGTCTTCTGCATGTACCTGGTCGCCGCCGAACGCCAGGGCGTCGACCCGGCCGTGCTGAACGGCACGCTCCAGACGGACATCTTCAAGGAGTACATCGCCCAGAAGGAGTGGCTCTTCCCGCCCGAGCCCCACCTGCGCCTGATCGGCGACCTGATGGAGCACTGCGCGCGCGGCATCCCCGCGTACAAGCCGCTCTCGGTCTCCGGCTACCACATCCGCGAGGCGGGCGCGACGGCCGCGCAGGAGCTGGCGTACACCCTCGCCGACGGCTTCGGGTACGTGGAGCTGGGCCTCTCCCGCGGCCTGGACGTCAACACCTTCGCGCCCGGCCTGTCCTTCTTCTTCGACGCGCACCTGGACTTCTTCGAGGAGATCGCGAAGTTCCGGGCGGCCCGCCGCATCTGGGCCCGCTGGATGCGCGACGTGTACGGCGCGACCAGCGAGAAGGCCCAGTGGCTGCGCTTCCACACGCAGACCGCGGGCGTCTCGCTGACCGCCCAGCAGCCGTACAACAACGTCGTCCGTACGGCAGTGGAGGCGCTGGCCGCGGTCCTCGGCGGGACCAACTCCCTGCACACCAACGCGCTGGACGAGACCCTCGCCCTGCCCAGCGAGCAGGCCGCGGAGATCGCGCTGCGCACGCAGCAGGTGCTGATGGAGGAGACCGGCGTCGCCAACGTCGCGGACCCGCTGGGCGGCTCGTGGTTCATCGAGTCGCTGACCGACCGGATCGAGGCCGACGCCGAGAAGATCTTCGAGCAGATAAAGGAGCGCGGCACCCGGGCCGTCCCGAACGGCCGGCACCCGATCGGCCCGATGACCTCCGGCATCCTGCGCGGTATCGAGGACGGCTGGTTCACCGGCGAGACCGCCGAGTCCGCCTTCCGCTACCAGCAGGCGCTGGAGAAGGGCGAGAAGAAGGTCGTCGGCGTCAACTGCCACCACGGCTCGGTCACCGGCGACCTGGAGATCCTGCGGGTCAGCCACGAGGTCGAGCGCGAGCAGGTACGGGTCCTGGCGGACCGCAAGGCGGCCCGGGACGACGCGCGGGTGCGTGCGTCGCTGACCGCGATGCTGGACGTTGCGCGGAGCGGCGGCAACATGATCGAGCCGATGCTGGCGGCCGTACGGGCCGAGGCGACGCTCGGCGAGATCTGTGACGTGCTGCGCGACGAGTGGGGCGTTTACACGGAGCCCGCGGGGTTCTAGCGGCGGTACGTGCCGGGGGCGGGGCCGGGTGCGGCCCCGCCCCCGGTGTCGTTGCAGGACGCTCAGACCACCGCGCCGTTCCCGGTCCTGGCCTTGTCGCGCGGCCGGGCGGCCGGGGCTTCCGGAGCCGGGTGGCGGCTCTCCAGGAGGATCGCGGCCGGGGTGGCCGTGAAGACCGTCGAGGCGAGGCCGAACAGGACGCCCGCGAGCAGCGCCACGGAGAAGTCGGCCAGTGAGTCACCGCCCAGTACGGCGAGGGCGGCGAGGACGAACAGGGCGCCCATGCCGGTGTTCACCGTACGGGGCACGGTCTGCACGATCGCCCGGTCGGCGAGGCGGGCGAGCCCTTCCGGACCCCGCGCGGCCCGGTCGCCCTTGGCGCCGCGCCGCAGCTCCCGTACGCGGTCGAAGAGCACGACCGTGTCGTTGACGGAGTAGCCGACGACGGTCAGCAGCGCGGCCAGGAAGACGCTGTCCACCGGCTTGCCCAGCCAGGCGAACAGGCCCACCACCAGCACCACGTCCTGGACCATGGCCAGGACCGCCGCCGTCGCGAACGTCCAGCGGAACCGGATGCTCAGGTAGATCAGCTGGGCGGCGACCGCGATGCCCAGCGCGATCAGCGCCTTGCCGCGCAGCTCGTCGCCCATGCTCGGTCCGATCAGTTCGTCCCGCTCGACCTCGACCGTGCCGCCGGGTGCCTGGAGGGACGTACGGATACGTTCCTGCTCGGCGTCGGTCAGCCGCTCGGTCCGTACGGCGATGCCGCCGTCGCCCGACTCCTGCACGACCGCGCGCGGGAAGCCCGCCTCCGACACCGCATCGCGCGCCGTCCCGGCGTCCACCGTACGGCTGGTGCTGTACTCGACCAGCTGGCCGCCGGTGAACTCCACACCGAACTCCAGACCGCGCACGCCGATCCCGGTGACGGCGAGCAGCAGCAGGCCGGCGCCGATCCCCAGCCAGGTGCGGCGGTGCCGCATCAGCCGCGGTTCGCGGCGCGCCAGCCACCGCCGGACCCGCCCCTCGGACGCCATGCCGGTGATCGCGGGCCGCCGCCGAACGCCGTTGCGGCGCACCGCCCACCCCGCCAGCACCCGGGTGATGACCAGCGCCGAGACCATCGAGGCCAGCACGCCGATGGACAGCGTGACGCCGAAACCCTTGACCGGTCCGGTGGCGAAGAAGAACAGCAGGCCGGCGGCGAGCAGCGTGGTGACGTTCGAGTCGAGGATCGCGCTCCACGCCTTGCCGAAGCCTTCGCGCAGCGGGCGCCGCAGATCGCCGCCGGAGCGGGCCGCGCGGCGCGCGTACTCCTCCCTGGCCCGCTCGAACACCAGGACATTGGCGTCCACCGCCATGCCGATCGCGAGGACGAAACCGGCGAGGCCGGGGAGGGTGAGGGTGGCGCCCAAGGCGACGAGCACGGCGTACGAGATCAGTCCGTACGCGGCGAGGGCGACCGTGGCCAGCGCGCCCAGCAGCCGGTAGACCACGATGACGAACGCGCCGGTGCACAGCAGGCCGATGGCCGCGGCGGTGGCACTGGCCTTGATCGCGTCGGCGCCCAGCGTCGGGCCGACGGTGCGCTGTTCGGCGACCTCGACGGGCACCGGCAGGGCGCCGCCCTTGACCAGGGCCGCCAGATCGCGGGCCTCGGCGTCGCCGAACCCGCCGGTGATCTGGGCGTTGCCGCCCGCGATGCCGGTCTTGCACGGCACGCTCTGCTGCATCCCCGGGGCGGAGATGACCCGGTCGTCCAGCACGATCGCGACCCGCCGGGCCGGATCGCCGGGCGCCGCGCACGCCGCCTGGCCGGTGACCCGCGCCCAGGCGTCGGCCGCGGGGCCGCGGAAGGCCAGGTCGACGGTCCAGCCGCGGCCGCCCTGCGCGTCGAAGACGGCCTCCGCGTCCTTGACGCCCTCGCCGGTCAGTGCGGGCGGGCCGAGCCGCAGGGCCCGGCCGGGCGCGTCGGGGTCGGGAAGGGTGCGGGTGCGGTCGCCCTTGGCCTTCGCCTCCGGCGTGCCCTTCGGATCCTGCGTCGTCCCGAGCACGGGGTGGAACGTGAGCTGCGCGGTGCGGCCGATGACCGCGACGGCCTCCTTCGGGTCCTGGACCCCGGGCAGTTCGGCGACGATGCGCTTCTCACCGGAGCGGGACAGCGACGGCTCGGCGACACCGAGCGCGTCGACCCGCTGCCGCAGCACCTCCAGGGCCCGGTCGGTGGCGGCGGCGTCGGCGCGGGTGGTGGGCGAGTCCTTGGTCTCCAGGACGATCTGGGTGCCGCCGCGGAGATCGAGTCCGAGGCGGGCGGGGGTGGTCAGGGCGAAGAACAGCGACACGGCGACGACGGCGAGCGCGATCAGCGCACGCCAGGGCCGCCGCGACGGAGCGCGGGACGGCATGGGTCTCCCCTTCAGGGATACGGAGGCGGGGCGCCGGCCGGCCACGCGCACCGGGCCGCGACGGCGCGCTGAGGCGTCGCCGGGCGTGCGGGTGCTGCGGGCTGCCGTACGCCTGGGGCGTCAGCTGCTCCGTACGAAGGGGGGTCCGCGCGGGCTGCGCGGGGAGTACCGGGCCGGGGGCGGTGCCCGTTCCTGGCGGGGGCCGACGGTCTCGCCGTACCCGAAGGGGGAGTGGCGGGGCGCCGGGGCCGCGGAGGGCAGCGCGCCCGGGAGGCCGGGGAAACGCGGGGGCGGGAGGACGGCTTGCACCTGGGCGGCGGCGGTCTGGCGGGCCACCGGCCGGTCCGGAGCGGTGCGGGCGTCGGCCCGGGGGTGCTGTCCAGGTGTGGCGTACGCGGTGAGTACCTGGGGCGCGGAGGATGGCCGGGAAGCGGGGCCGGCGGGGCCGGAAGCGGCGGCTGCGGGATTCGCTACGGCAGCCAGTGGGCGGGGGCCCAGCGGGCCGGAAGCGGCACCCGCCGTACCGGACGTGCCGGCCAGCACCAGCAGGACGGCCCACAGCCCGGCCAGCGCGCGGGGCAGGAAGCCCGGCAGCGCACGGAACGCTTGTCTGCTCACCGCCCGCCCCTTCCGGTCCTTTGCCCTGGCCGTCCGGCCGCGCGTCCGGCCCAGGGTAGTACGCCGTTCCTGTCCCTGACCCGCCTGAAAACCCCCGCCGGAGACCACCGTCCTACCCCACTGGAAAGCGGAGACGGAAGAGCGCCCCGCCGCCCGGCGCCTGTGCGGCGGTGAGTTCGGCGTGGTGCGCGCGGGCGATCTGGCGCGCCATGGCCAGGCCCAGCCCGGATCCGGGCAGCGCGCGGGCCGCCTCGGCACGGTAGAAGCGGTCGAAGACGTGCGGCAGGTCCTCGGCCGCGATGCCGGGCCCGTGGTCGCGTACGGTCAGCTCCAGCGCGTCCGCGGACATGGTCAGTTCCGTTTCGACGGGGCCGCCGGGCGGTGAGAACTTCGCCGCGTTGTCGAGGAGGTTGGAGAGCAGGCGGGACAGCCGTGCCGGTACGCCGGGGACGGCCACCCCGTTCGCCGCCTCATCGGTCCGCGCGGTGAACGTGATCTCCGGCCAGTGGCCGCGTGCCGCCTCCACCGCGTGCTCCAGCAGCGCCGCCGGGCGCACCTGCTCGACCAGTGGCTGCGGCTCCTCGTCCCGGGCCAGTTCGATCAGGTCGTTGACGAGCGTGGTGACCTCGCGCAGCTGGCGGCCCAGCGCGCCGGACGCGCGGTCGCGCTGGGCGTCGGTCAGCCGGTCGGCGCGGGCGAGGAGTTCGGCGTTGGTGCGCAGCGCGGTCAGCGGGGTGCGCAGTTCGTGGGAGGCGTCCGCGACCAGCCGGCGCTGCGAGGCGACCGACTGCTCCAGCTCGCCGAGCATGGTGTTGAAGCTGGCGGCCAGCCGGGTGACCTCGTCCTCGCGGCCGGGCGGCCCGGCGGGCAGTTCGATGCGGTGCCGGGCGTCGCGGGTGGCGGCGATGCGTTCGGCGGTGGCGGTGAGCCGGGCGACCGGGGCCAGGCCGGTACGCGAGACCCAGTAGCCGAGGCCGGCGGCCAGCAGGATGCCCGTGCCGCCGACCCCGGCCAGCGCCAGGGAAGCCTTCTGCACGCCGCGTTCCACGAGGTCCGAGCGCAGCGCCACCTGGAGCGCCTGGTCCTTGCCGCGCAGCCGGACGGTGTACATCCGCACCGGATAGCCGGCCACGGTCAGCTCTTTGTAGTACGGCGCGCGCCGGCCGGCGGCGACCTCGCGGGTGGCGTCGTCGACCGGCAGCGCGTAGGGGCCGCGCGGGTCCCTGGACTTGTCGGCGGGGACCGACTGGACGCAGGGCACGGCCTGGTACTGGCAGCCCTTGTCCCCGGCCGACGGGCCGTCCTGGCGGTACTGCTCGGAGTGCTGGGCGGCTGTCTGGACCAGGCGGAATTCGAGTTGCCGGATCATCTGGTGGCGGGTGATGAAGATCGCCGCCACACAGATGCCGACCGCCACCAGCGCCACGGCCGCGGAAGCGGCGATCGCCAGCCGCGTCCGCAGCGGACGGCGACGGCGCCAGTGCGCGCCCAGACCACGTCGGCCGCTCACGCCTGTCCCGCCTGGTCAAGGCGGTAGCCGACGCCGTGCACGGTGTGCACCAGCCGTGACTCGCCGCCCGCCTCCAGTTTGCGGCGCAGGTAACCGACGTACACGGCGAGGGAGTTGGAGTCCGGGCCGAAGTCGCGGCCCCAGACCCGTTCCAGGATCACCTCGCGCGGCATCACCTGCCCGGGGTGCAGCAGCAGCAGTTCCAGCAGGGCCCACTCCGTACGGCTGAACTCCAGCGGCCGGCCGCCCCGGTGGCCGGTGCGAGTCACCGGGTCGACCACCAGGTCGGCGAAGGACAGCGAGGTGTCGTCGGCGGCGGTGGCCGAAGCGCGGCGCAGCAGCGCCCGTACGCGGGCGACCAGCTCGTCCAGCGCGAACGGTTTGACCAGGTAATCGTCGGCGCCCGCGTCCAGCCCGTCCACCCGCTCGCTGACCGAGTCCAGCGCGGTCAGCACGAGGATCGGCGTACGGTCGTCCAGCGCGCGCAGCCGGCGGCAGACCGCCAGGCCGTCCAGCACCGGCATCATCACGTCCAGCACGATCGCGTCCGGCTGCCAGGAGGCGACCTCGGAGAGCGCGGCCAGCCCGTCGGCGGCGCCGCGCACCGCGTATCCCTCCACGGTGAGGCCGTCCTCGACGGCGGCCCGCACCTCCGGTTCGTCGTCGACGACGAGGATCTTCGGCGGGGACGCGGCGGGCTGCTGGGCGGCGCTCCGGTGCGTGGGGTGCGGTGCAGGCGAGGACGGCATGCACACAGGCTGCCAAACCCGCGTCTTAGAACCTTCTTAGGGCGCTTGGCGAGCGTGGCGGCCATGCGCACACCACTCTCAGTCGTCATCGGTGCGGGCGGTACCGGCGGCCACATCTACCCCGGGCTCGCCCTCGCGGACGCCCTGCGCCGGGCCGTGCCCGACGCGGTGGTCTCCTTCGTCGGTACGGAGCGCGGGCTGGAGACGCGGCTCATCCCCCAGGCCGGGTACCGCCTGCACACCGTGGACATGATTCCCTTCGACCCGTCACTCGGCGCCAAGCGCTATCTGCTGCCCGCCGCGCTGCTCAAATCGGGCGCCCAGTGCCGCTCGATCCTGCGTCAGCAGGAGGCCCAGGTCGCGGTCGGCATGGGCGGCTACCCGAGCGCGCCGGTCATCGTCGGGGCGCGGATGACCGGGCTGCCCAGCCTGGTCCACGAGTCCAACGCGGTGCCCGGCCGGGCCAACAAGTTCGCCGCCCGGCTCACCCCGCACATCGCGCTGGCCTTCGACCGCAGCCGCGCGCACCTGGCGGGCGGCGAGCGGGCCGAGACCGTCGGCATGCCGCTGGTCGGGCCGCTGGCGAGCCTGGACCGTACGGCGCTGCGCGAGCGGGCGCGCCGCGAGCTGGGCGTGCCGGACGGCGCCCGGCTGCTGCTCGTCAACGGCGGCAGCCTGGGCGCGGCCCGGCTCACCGAGGCCGCGGTCGGACTCGCGGCGCGGTACCGCTCCCGTACGGACCTGCGGCTGCTGATCAAGACAGGGCCGGCCGCCCTGGAGGAGACCCGGGAGCGGCTGGCGGCGACGGGCGGCGCGGCGGTCGCCGAGGCGGTCCCGTACCTGGACCGGATGGACCTGGCCTACGCCGCCGCCGACCTCGTGGTGTGCCGGGCCGGCTCGGCGACCGTCGCCGAGCTGGCCACGATCGGGATGCCGTCCGTTCTGGTGCCGTACCCGCACGCGCCCGGCGACCACCAGACCCACAACGCGCGGGTGCTGTCCGACGCGGGCGCCGCCGTCCTGCTGCCGGACGCCGAGACCACCGCGGAACGCCTGGACACGCTCGTCACCCCCCTGCTCGACGACCCCACCCGGCTGGCGGTCATGGGCCAGGCCGCCGACCCGGGCACCCACGCGCACGCCGCCGACCTGCTGGCCGCCAAGGTCCTGAAGCTGGCCGGCCACCCCGACGCCCACCCCACCACCACCTACCTGAGGGAAACCGCATGAGCACCACCGACCACGCCGCCACCGACCACGCCACCATGGAAGCCCGCTGGAAGGACCGCACCGTCCTGGTCACCGGCGCCGAGGGCTTCATCGGCTCGACGCTGGTGGACCAGCTCGTCGGGTACGGCGCGAAGGTGCGCGCCTTCGTGCACTACAAGCCGTACGGCGAGAAGGGCCACCTCGCGCGCTACCTGGGCCCGGACAGCCCGGTCGAGATGATCGCGGGCGATGTGCGGGACGCCGGCCGGGTGGCGGACGCGGTGGCCGGCTGCGACACGGTCTTCCACCTCGCCGCCCTGATCGGCATTCCGTACAGCTACGACTCGCCCGGCGCCTACGTGCAGACCAACGTCGTGGGCACCGAGAACATCGCGGAGGCGTGCCGCCGGCACTCCGTGCGCCGCCTCGTCCACACCTCGACCAGCGAGGTGTACGGCACCGCCCTGACCGCGCCGATCAGCGAGGACCACCCCCTCCAGCCGCAGTCGCCGTACTCCGCCTCGAAGATCGGCGCGGACATGATGGCGCTGTCCCACTGGCACGCCTTCGAACTGCCGGTCACGGTCGTCCGCCCGTTCAACACCTACGGCCCGCGCCAGTCCGCGCGCGCCGTCATCCCCACCATCCTGGCGCAACTGCACTCCGGCGCCCGGGAGATCAGGCTGGGCTCGCTCACCCCGACCCGCGACTTCACCTACGTCACCGACACCGCGGCCGGGTTCCTGGCGATGGCCGACTGCGACCGGGCGCTGGGCGAGGTCGTCAACCTCGGTACCGGCCGGGAGATCTCCATCGGCGACCTGGCGCGGTCTCTGATCGCCGCGTCCGGGCGGGACGCCGAGGTGGTCGTGGAGGGGGCGCGGCTGCGGCCCGCCGGCAGCGAGGTCCAGCGACTGCTTTCGGACAATTCCCGGGCGCGCGAGTGGGCGTCGTGGACGCCGGAGGTGTCCCTGGAGGAGGGGCTGAAGCGGACGTCGGAGTGGGTGGCGGAGAACGTGCACCTGTTCGCGGCGGACCGGTACCAGGTCTGAGCAGGGGGCCGTACCCGAGGTGGCCGGCGGGCCCGTCCGGAGCGTCATGCCCCGGGCGGGCCCGCGTCCGTGTGTCCGTCCAGGCCGCCCAGACCGCTCAGTCCGGCCAGCAGCAGCGCGCTGAACTGCTGCGCCCACAGTTCGTCCACCGGTTCCGCGCTGACCAGCGCCCGGTGCACGACCGCGCCCGCGATCACGTCGAAGATCAGCCCCACCGCCCGCCCGGCGGCGGCCGCGCCCTCCTCGCCGGCCGGGTCGGGCGGCAGCTCCCCGCGGGCCTGGGCCCGCTCCCGGCCGAGGACCACCAGCCGCTTCTGCCGCTCGACCACGGCGGAGCGGATACGTACCCGCAGCGCCTCGTCAGTGGTGGACTCGGCGACCACGGCCATCAGCGCCGTCTTGGTCTCCGGGCGGGCCAGCAGCGAGGCGAACTGCAGGACGACGCCCTCGATGTCGGCCTGCAGGCAGCCCCGGTCGGGCAGTTCCAGCTCGTCGAAGAGGACCGCCACGGCGTCCAGGACCAGCTCGTTCTTGTTGGCCCAGCGGCGGTAAAGCGTGGTCTTGGCGACCCCGGCCCGGGCGGCGACGTCGCTCATCGTCAGCTTGCCCCAGCCCAGCTCGACCAGCGCGGCGCGGGTGGCGTCGAGGATCGCGCGGTCCGCCTCGGCGCTGCGCGGCCGGCCCGTACGGCCCGCGGGGGAGCCCGCACGGCCCGCGGGGGAGCTGGTGCCGGTGAGGGGGCAGCGGTGCATGGGGGCGACCATACCGGCCAGTAGGTGACGCCGGACCCGTCCTCGTGAGGCAGATCACTCGTAACGGTTCGCGCGAGGGCTTGCCGGGCCGGGGCGCCGGACAGTTACGCTACGGGTCGTAGCGAAAGGGTGTGGCCGGCACGGCACGCCCCGGACGCGACAACCACAGGCCGCGGGTGGGGACCCGAGGCCACAGCGGTACCAGCCGGCCCCCGGGCCGGCGCACTCGCGGCACCTGCGCCCTGCGCCGGCACACCGGCAGGCAGCACGGGCGGACCCGGCGCCGCGCGTTTTTCGCGCACCGTGAATTTTCGGCACCGCTTTTCGCAACGGTCCGCGGGAGGGGGGAGGATAGGCCCATGCAGCCACGCAACATGTCCATGAGTGGAGTCGTCGACCTCGCCGCGGTGAAGGCGGCCGGGGAAGCCAAGCAGAAGGCGGAGCAGGCGCGCGCCGAGGCGGCCCGTACCGGCCGGCCCGCAGGCGGCGGCGCCCGTCTGGTGTTCGATGTCGACGAGGCGGGGTTCCAGCAGGACATCCTCCAGCGCTCCACCGAGGTGCCGGTCGTCATCGACTTCTGGGCCGAATGGTGCGAGCCGTGCAAGCAGCTCGGACCGCTGCTGGAGCGGCTGGCGGGGGAGTACGCCGGCAAGTTCGTCCTGGCCAAGATCGACGTCGACGCCAACCAGACGCTGTTCCAGCAGTTCGGTGTACAGGGCATCCCGGCGGTCTTCGCGGTCGTCGCGGGCCAGCCGATCCCGCTGTTCCAGGGCGCGGCCCCGGAGGCGCAGATCCGCCAGGTGCTGGACCAGCTCGTACAGGCCGCCGAGCAGCAGTTCGGGATCGTGGGCGCGCCCGTCGACCCGGCCGACGACGCGCCGCAGGAGGACGTCCCCGAGCCGGTCGGCCCGTACGACGCCCTGCTGGAGGCCGCGAACCAGGCGCTGGACAGCGGTGACCTCGACGGTGCCGTCCAGGCTTACAAGAACGTGCTCTCCGACGACCCGGCGAACCCGGAGGCCAAGCTCGGCCTGGCGCAGGCCGAACTGCTGCGCCGGGTGCAGGACCTGGACCCGCAGGAGGTGCGCAAGGCGGCGGCCGACGGCCCCGCCGACGTGCCGGCGCAGATCAGGGCGGCCGACCTGGACCTGGTCGGCGGCCATGTCGAGGACGCCTTCGGGCGGCTGGTGGACACCGTCCGGCGTACGGCGGGCGAGGACCGCGAGGCGGCCCGGGTGCGGCTGCTGGAGCTGTTCGAGGTCATCGGCACCGACGATCCGCGGGTGGTTTCGGCCCGTACGGCACTGGCACGGGTGCTCTTCTGACCCTTCCGCGCACGGTCACCCGCGTCTCCTGAGGCGCGCGGATCCCAGCACTCGACGGCGGCCACGTTTTACCAAATCTTGGTAATCGTGGCCGCTGTTACTTGGAGTAAGTGGGGAGAGGGTTTTTGTCGGCCTTCGTCCCCGATTTCTCTGCGACTCCTCACTGGCGGCCACCACCCTGGGTGGCGGCCTGATTTCGCGCCGTTGCGGCGCGGTCATCTCTCCGTTACTCGCAAGTAACGAACCCCTTGTGCGACGGCCGCCGATGCACCACGATCGGCCACGCTCGGTCCATTCCCGCCGCCCGGCAACCGGTCGGCGCCGCGGGGGTCATGGGTCCCCACCGAGTGGCCGGCGGCACCGCCACCGGTCCTGGACAGGGGGGTTCCTGCCCACCCGGCAGGGCCTGTCCGACAAGGGCCGCGCGCGAGCGTGGCCAGTGGTTGTCGCTCGGGGGTGATCGCCGGTGCATCGGAACGCCGTACGCCTGTACGCCATTTCGATACGGGCGCTCTCCTTCCCGAGGACGTAGCACTTCTCCCATCCCAGGTACGGCCGCCGTCTTCCCAAGACCCGGACCGCAACCGGAGATGTACGTCCGAGAAGGAGGAAAGTCATGGAGTCCCTGGCTCGTGGCGGGACCAGATGGAAGCGGTTCGCCGTTGTCATGGTGCCGAGCGTCGCGGCGACGGCTGCCATCGGAGTCGCCATCGCGCAGGGTGCGCTGGCGGCATCGTTCAGCGTCTCCGGGCAGCAGTTCAAGGTCACCGCGTCCGAACTGGACGGCGAAGGCTTCGTCCAGTACGGAGCCCTCGACGGCGGCGAAAAGGGGCAGCACCCGGTCGCCGTGGTGGGCATGAACTCGGCCCAGATCACCAACCTGTGCCAGTCGGTGGTCGTCCCGGTGCCGGTCTTCGGCGACGTGACGATGCAGCTCAAGGCGGGCGGCAACGGCGGCCCGCGGGTCGAGGCGAAGAAGCTCTACATCGACGCCGACGACCTGCAGACCAACGCGACGTTCACCAACGTCGACATCGGCGTCTCGGTGGACCACACCACCAAGGGCCCGGGTCCGGCGAAGCCCGGCGAGGGCGGTCGGGGACAGTACCTCCCCAACTCCTTCGCCCAGCAGGCCGACAGTGTGCACTTCGAGAAGGTCAAGCAGCGTGCCTGGGCCACCACGGCCGGCACGTTCAAGCTCAGCGGCCTGCACATGAACGTCAGCCGCGGCAAGAACGAGTGCTACTGACGCACTGAGCGCACGGGTACGGGGCGCCCGCCGGACGGCCGCCCCGTCCGCCGTCCCGTACCCGTACGCCGGTAGCCACCGCAGCGCGTACTCCAGCGCATGTACCACCGATGAGCCAGTCCCGAGGAGCTGTACGACATGAGCGCCGACACGCGACCACGGCTGAACGAGAACATCGGCCGAAAGCGCACTTCGTTCCGGGAATGGCGAGGCCAGCGCCCGTTCTGGGGCGGGGTGCTGACGCTGCTGGCCGGCTTCCCGATCATGTACATCCCCTACGCGAACCTCACGATCGGCTCCCTGACCGTCCGTATGGCGACGACCGCGGGCGCCGGCTCGCTGATCATCGGCGTACTCCTGGTCGTCCTCGGCCTGACCATGTGGTTCCAGCCCGCCTCCCGCGTCTTCGCGGGCGTCGCGGCCATCCTGCTGTCCCTGGTCTCCCTGGTGGTCTCCAACTTCGGCGCCTTCATCGTCGGCTTCGCGCTGGGACTGGTCGGCGGCGCGCTGGGGGTCTCCTGGGCGCCGGGCAAACCCGTCGCCCCCGAGGACGGCGAACCGGCCGGGCCCGCGGGCGGCGCGCCCGCCGACCTGTCAGGAGCGAGCCCGGTCAACGGGGCGAACGGGAGGCACAGTGCCGGGTGACGAGCTGCACGAGACGAAAGCGGCCGCCCGCGCGAGAACCGGGCCACGCCACGCGGCCCCGCGCAAGCCGCTGCTGACCCGGCTGCACGTGCCCGCCGGCAAGGCGATCGCCATCGCCGCCATGCCCTCCGCCGTCCTGATGGGCATGGGCCTGACACCACAGCTGGCGATGGCCAAGCCGCAGCCGGAGAACCCGTTCAAGAAGGGCCCGTGCGTCAGCGCGCCCGACACGGCGGAGCAGCAGGCGAAGGAGGAGGCGGAGAAGGACAAGGCGGCGAAGGACAAGGCGGAGAAGGAAAAAACCGCCAAGGAGAAAGCGGCCAAGGACAAGGCCGAGAAGGACAAGGCGGCCAAGGACAAGACCGGCACGGGCAGCGGCACGGACACCCACACGCCCGGCACCCCCTCCCCGTCCCCGGACAAGAGGGGGACGGCCCCCGGGCCCGCCCCCGCCCCCTCCGCCGGCAAGTCCACCACTCCCTCCCCCTCCGCCTCCCCCACGCAGCAGAACCCCTGGTACGACCCCCTGGGCGTGGGCAAGAAGCTGCACGACGTCTTCCACCCCGGCGAGGACAAGCCCGCCACCCCGAGCACCACCCCGTCCCCGTCCCCGTCGTCCTCCGCACCCGCGGACAAGGACTCCGGCGGTACGTCCGGCAAGCGCACCGACCCGCTCAAGGACACCACCGACAAGCTGGGCAAGGCGGCCGGCGACACCACCGGCAAGGCCGGGAAGGCACTGGACGACGCCAAGGACAAGGCGGGCGACGCCCTCCCGTCGCCGTCACCGTCCCCCAGCGGCAGCGCCGACCCGGGCACCCCCGACGCGGACGGAAAGAAACCCTTCCCGTGCGTCGAGGAGAAGAAGGCCGCCGGCAAGGACGAGCAGTCCCCGGCAACCGTGCCGGTCCAGCCCTGGTACCTGGAGTCCAGCGGGCTGACGCTGCGCGGTCTGGACTACGAGGGCGTCGTCAACCTGACGATGCCGAACGGCCGGACCAAGCAGGCGCTGAAGTTCACCGCCGACAGCATCGACATCGGCGACCTCCACCAGATCGTCGACGGCCAGGCCGGCAAGAAGTACCACGTCCAGGCGGCCAAGGGCTCCACCTCGACGATCCGCGGCGGCAAGGTCACGATGTACACCGAGCGCCTCCAGGGCAATCTCTTCGGCCTCATCCCGATCGTCTTCGACCCGGAGCACCCGCCGCCGATCAACGTCCCTTATGCCTACTTCACCAAGGTGAAGATCACCCAGGCGGGCCAGTTCGGCGGCACCCTCACCATTCCCGGACTGCACCAGTCGATCACGGGCTGAGCCCGGCACCGGCGTACGGCAGTGGGCCGCAACCCCGAAGGGATGCGGCCCACAGTCGTCTTCAGATCGCGCGCGGCGTCAGGCGCGCTCGCCACCCAGGTGGTGGACCCGCACCATGTTGGTGGTGCCGGGGACCCCGGGAGGCGACCCAGCGGTGATGATCATGGTGTCGCCGTCGTTGTAGCGCTGGAGCTTCAGCAGCTCGGCGTCGACCAGGTCGACCATCTCGTCGGTGTGCTCCACGTGCGGCACGACGAAGGTCTCCACGCCCCAGCTCAGCGCGAGCTGGTTGCGGGTGGCCGCGTCCGTGGTGAAGGCCAGGATCGGCTGCGCCGAGCGGTAGCGGGACAGCCGGCGGGCGGTGTCACCGGACTTGGTGAAGGCGATCAGCGCCTTGCCGTCGAGGAAGTCGGCCATCTCGGCGGCCGCGCGGGCCACCGCGCCGCCCTGCGTACGGGGCTTCTTGCCCGGGACCAGCGGCTGCAGGCCCTTGGACAGCAGCTCCTCCTCGGCCGCCTCGACGATCTTCGACATCGTCTTGACGGTCTCGATCGGGTACTGGCCGACCGAGGACTCGGCGGACAGCATGACCGCGTCGGCACCGTCCAGGATCGCGTTGGCGACGTCGGACGCCTCGGCGCGGGTCGGCCGCGAGTTGGTGATCATCGACTCCATCATCTGGGTCGCCACGATCACCGGCTTGGCGTTCCGACGGCACATCTCCACCAGGCGCTTCTGCACCATCGGGACCTTTTCGAGGGGGTACTCCACGGCCAGGTCACCGCGGGCGACCATCACGCCGTCGAAGGCCGCGACGACCTGCTCCATGTTGGCGACCGCCTGCGGCTTCTCCACCTTGGCGATCACCGGGACGCGCCGGCCGACCTCGTCCATGACGCGGTGCACGTCCTGGACGTCCTTGGCGTCGCGCACGAAGGACAGGGCGACCAGGTCGCAGCCCATGTTCAGGGCGAACTTCAGGTCGTCGATGTCCTTCTCGGACAGCGCCGGGACGTTGACCGCCGCGCCGGGCAGGTTGATGCCCTTGTGGTCGGAGATGACGCCGCCCTCGATGACGATGCAGCGCACCCGCGGGCCGTCGACCTCGACGACCTGGAGCGCGACATTGCCGTCGTTGATCAGGACCGGGTCGCCCTTGGAGACGTCACCGGGCAGGCCCTTGTAGGTCGTGCCGCAGATGGTCTTGTCACCGGGCACGTCCTCGGTGGTGATGACGAACTCGTCGCCGCGCACCAGCTCGACCGGGCCGTCGGCGAAGGTCTCCAGGCGGATCTTGGGGCCCTGGAGGTCGGCCAGCACGCCGATGGCGCGGCCGGTCTCCTCGGCGGCCTTGCGGACGCGGTGGTAGCGCTCCTCGTGCTCCGCGTGGGTGCCGTGGCTCATGTTGAATCGGGCCACGTTCATGCCGGCCTCGATCAGCGTCTTCAGCTGGTCGTAGGAGTCGACGGCGGGGCCCAGGGTGCAGACGATTTTGGAACGGCGCATGGCTCAATCCTATCGTTTGTTTCGGAGCGGAATTATTTGGGCTCGGGTGCCCGGATGCGAGGCGGGGGACAGGCGCCGCGCCGAGACCGGCGGCGCCTGCCCACAGAAGCCGAAGGTCAGTTGCTGACCAGGGCGTATGTCTGGTCGGCGATCTCCAGCTCCTCGTCGGTGGGGACGACGGCGACCGCGACCCGGGCGTACTCCGGCGATATCAGCCGCGCCTCGTCGGACCGTACGGCGTTCAGGTCGGCGTCCACCGCCAGCCCCAGCTCCTCCAGGCCCTTGACCGCGGCCTCGCGCACCGGGGCGGCGTTCTCGCCGACGCCCGCGGTGAACGCCACCGCGTCCACCCGGCCCAGCACCGCGCTGTAGGCGCCGATGTACTTCTTCAGCCGGTGGATGTAGATGTCGAAGGCGAGCGCGGCCCGCTGGTCGCCCTCGTCGATCCGGCGGCGGATCTCCCGCATGTCGTTGTCGCCGCACAGCCCGACCAGGCCGCTCTTCTTGTTGAGCAGCTCGTCGACCTCGTCCGCGTCCATCCCCGCCACCCGCTTGAGGTGGAACACCACGGCCGGGTCGATGTCACCGGAGCGGGTGCCCATGACCAGGCCCTCCAGCGGCGTCAGCCCCATGGAGGTGTCCACGCAGCGGCCGCCGGCCACCGCCGAGGCGGAGGCGCCGTTACCCAGGTGCAGCACGATGACGTTGACGTCCTCGGGCGCCTTGCCGAGCAGCTCGGCGGTCTTGCGCGAGACGTAGGCGTGCGAGGTGCCGTGGAAGCCGTAGCGGCGGATGCGGTGCGCGTCGGCGGTCTCCACGTCGATGGCGTAGCGCGCCGCGTGCTCCGGCATGGTGGTGTGGAAGGCGGTGTCGAAGACCGCGACCTGCGGCAGGTCGGGGCGGAGCGCCTGGGCGGTCCTGATGCCGGTGATGTTCGCCGGGTTGTGCAGCGGCGCGACCGGCACCAGCCGCTCGATCTCCTTGAGCACCTCGTCGTTGATCACGGTCGGCTCGGTGAACTTCAGGCCGCCGTGCACCACCCGGTGCCCGATCGCCGCCAGCTCGGGCGAGTCCAGGCCGAGCCCGTCCGCGGACAGCTCGTCGGCGACCGCCTTCAGCGCCTCCTCGTGGTCGGCTATCCGGGCCTCGCGCTCGCGCTTGTCACCCCCGGTGGCCAGCGGGGTGTGGGCCAGGCGCGAGGTCTCCTCACCGATGCGCTCGACCAGGCCCACGGCGAGCCGGGAGCCGTCGTTCATGTCGAGCAGCTGGTACTTGACCGAAGAGGAGCCGGAGTTGAGGACGAGGACGCGGGTGGCTTTGGCAGTCATGAAGCAGCTTCCGGTTGGTGGTGGGGGGGGCGGGTGGCGGGGGGTGTCAGACGTCGGCTGCGGGCGAGCCGCCCGGCGCCGCACCTTGCGCCTGGATGGCCGTGATGGCCACGGTGTTGACGATGTCCTGGACGAGCGCGCCGCGCGAGAGGTCGTTGACCGGCTTGCGCAGGCCCTGGAGCACCGGGCCGACGGCGACCGCGTTGGCCGAGCGCTGCACGGCCTTGTAGGTGTTGTTGCCGGTGTTCAGGTCGGGGAAGACCAGCACGGTGGCCCGGCCGGCGACCTCGGAGTCCGGCAGCTTCGTCTTGGCCACCGCGGCGTCCACGGCCGCGTCGTACTGGATCGGGCCCTCGACCAGCAGGTCGGGACGGCGCTCGCGGACCAGCTCGGTGGCCTTGCGCACCTTGTCGACGTCCGCGCCGGAGCCGGAGGTGCCGGTGGAGTACGACAGCATCGCGATCCGCGGCTCGACGCCGAACTGGGCGGCGGTGGCCGCCGACTGGATGGCGATGTCGGCGAGCTGTTCGGCGTCCGGGTCCGGGTTGACCGCGCAGTCGCCGTAGACCAGGACGCGGTCGGCCAGGCACATGAAGAACACGGACGAGACGATCTGCGCGCCCGGCTTCGTCTTGATGATCTCGAAGGCGGGGCGGATGGTGGCCGCGGTGGAGTGCACCGCGCCGGAGACCATGCCGTCGGCCAGGCCCTCCTGCACCATCAGCGTGCCGAAGTACGACACGTCCGCGACGACGTCGTACGCCAGCTCGTAGGTGACGCCCTTGTGGGCGCGGAGCTTGCCGTACAGCTCGGCGAAGCGCTCGCGCAGCGGGGAGACCTGCGGATCGATGATCTGCGCGCCGTCCAGGTCGATGGCGAGGTCGGCGGCGCGCTTGCGGACCGCCTCCTGCTCGCCGAGCAGCGTCAGGTCGCACACGTCGCGGCGCAGCAGTACATCGGCGGCGCGCAGCACCCGCTCCTCGTTGCCTTCGGGCAGCACGACGCGGCGGCGGCCCGAGCGGGAGCGCTCGATCAGTTCGTGCTCGAACATCATCGGTGTGACGCGGCCGGAGCGGGCGACGGAGATCCGGTTCGTCAGCTCGGCGGTGTCCACATGCCGCTCGAACAGGCCGAGCGCGGTCTCCGCCTTGCGCGGCGCCGCGGCGTTCAGCTTGCCCTCGACGGCGAACAGCTCCGCCGCGGTCGGGAAGGAGCCGCCGGAGACGGAGATGACCGGGGTGCCGGGCGCGAGCCGGTTGGCCAGCGCCATGATGTCGGGCCCCGGACGCTCGTCCAGGGTCAGCAGCACACCCGCTATGGACGGGGCGCCGGCGCTGTGCGCGGCGAGCGAGCCGATGACCAGGTCGGCGCGGTCGCCGGGGGTCACGACCAGGCAGCCGGGCGTCAGTGCCTTCAGGAAGGTCGGCAGCATGGCGCCGCCGAAGACGAAGTCACGGGCGTCGCGGGCCAGCCCCGAGTCGTCTCCGAGCAGCACCTCGGCGCCGAGCGCGTGCACGATCTGGCCGACGGTGGGCGCGGAGAGGGCGCCGTCCTCGGGGAGTGCGTAGCAGGGGACGGGCAGGTGGGCGGAGAGCTGCCCGGCGACGGCCGTGCGCTGTTCGGGCGCCACCCGGTTCACGACCAGGGCGACGACGTCGCAGCCCAGCGAGTGGTAGGCGCGGTAGGCGTTGTGGGCCTCGGCGCGCACCGACTCGGCCTCCTGGCCCTGGCCGCCGACGACGGGCAGCACGGCGGCGCCGAACTCGTTCGCCAGCCGGGCGTTCAGGTTCAGCTCGGCCGGCAGGCTGGTGGCCGCGTAGTCGGAGCCGAGCACCAGGACGTACTCGTGGTCCCTGGCCACCCGGTGGAAACGCTCGACGAGCTGGGAGACCAGCTCGTCGGTGCCCTGCTCGGCCTGGAGGCGGGCGGCCTCCTCGTAGCCGAGGCCGAAGACGGTCTCGGGGGGCTGGGAGAGCCGGTAGCGGGCTCGCAGCAGTTCGAACAGGCGGTCGGGTCCGTCGTGGACCAGCGGGCGGAAGACGCCCACCCGGTCCACATGGCGGGTCAGGAGTTCCATCACTCCCAGCTCGACGACCTGGCGGCCGTCGCCGCGGTCGATCCCGGTCACGTACACGCTGCGCGTCACGCGTGCTCTCCGATCCATCCGTCGCTTCGCAAGGTCAAATTTCCCGTTATGGTGAGCTTGCCCCTCTTGACAATACCTGCGGCTGTGGTTAAGCCGCCCCTCCAGTTTTACGCATGTGTCAGCGGCTGGTCGCAGTGGTGCCCGACGCTGTGCGGGCAACGCCTGCCGGCCCGTGAAACAATCGGACCGGCTCTCAAGAACCAACAGCGAGCACAGGAGACACAGCACCATGCGTATCGGAGTCCTCACCGCGGGCGGCGACTGCCCCGGCCTCAACGCTGTGATCCGTTCGGTGGTGCACCGGGCCCTCACGGGACACGACGACGAGGTCATCGGTTTCGAGGACGGGTTCAAGGGTCTGCTCGACGGGCGGTACCGCAAGCTGGACCTGGACGCGGTCAGCGGCATCCTGGCCCGCGGCGGCACCATCCTCGGCTCCGCCCGCCTGGAGCGCGCCCGGCTGCGCGAGGCGTGCGTGAACGGCAAGGACCTGGCCCGGGAGTACGGCATCGACGTGCTCATTCCCATCGGCGGCGAGGGCACGCTCACCGCGTCGAAGATGCTCGCCGACGCCGGCCTGCCGATCGTCGGGGTGCCCAAGACCATCGACAACGACATCTCCGCCACCGACCGCACCTTCGGCTTCGACACCGCCGTCGGCGTCGCCACCGAGGCCATCGACCGCCTCAAGACGACCGCCGAGTCCCACCAGCGGGTCATGGTCGTCGAGGTCATGGGCCGGCACGCGGGCTGGATCGCGCTGGAGTCCGGCATGGCCGGCGGCGCCCACGGCATCTGCCTGCCGGAGCGCCCCTTCGACGTGAACGACCTGGTCGCCATGGTCGAGGAGCGCTTCGACCGGGGCAAGAAGTTCGCCGTGGTCTGCGTCGCCGAGGGCGCCCACCCCGCCGAGGGCACGATGGACTACGGCCACGGCGAGATCGACCAGTACGGCCACGAGCGCTTCCAGGGCATCGGCACCGCCCTCGCCCGCGAACTGGAGCACCGCCTCGGCAAGGAGGCCCGCCCGGTCATCCTCGGCCATGTGCAGCGCGGCGGCACCCCCACCGCGTACGACCGGGTGCTCGCCACCCGCTTCGGCTGGCACGCCGTCGAGGCCGCCCACCGCGGCGACTTCGGCCAGATGACCGCCCTGCGCGGCACGGACATCGTGATGAGCCCGCTGGCCGACGCGGTCACCGAGCTGAAGACCGTGCCGGTGAACCGCATGGACGAGGCCGAGTCGGTCTTCTGACCCGCGCTTCCGCACGCTGTCGGCGCGCGTTCCCCGCCGGGGAGCGCGCGCCTTCGCGTTGCCCGGGACAGGTGCCCGGCGCCCCCGCGTACGTTCCGGGCACCCGTACGGGCCAACGTTCCGGTTAACCGGCCCGTGAGGAGGTACCCGGCGCGCACAAGGAAGGAGGCGTGACCGGGATGAGCGATTTCGTGGATCACCGGACGGCCCCGCCGGACGGCAGGCCGGTCAACGAGCTGGTCACCCAGGCGTCGGAGCAGCTGTCCCGCCTGGTGCGCGACGAGATGCGGCTGGCGCAGACGGAACTGACCCGCAAGGGCAAGCGCTTCGGAGTGGGAGGCGGGCTGCTCGGCGGCGCCGGCACGGTGGCGTTCCTGGCCGCACAGGCGCTGGTGGCGACCGCGATCATCGCGCTCGGGCTGGTGCTGCCGCTGTGGGCCGCGGGCCTGGTGGTCGTGGGCGCCCTGCTGGCACTGGCGGCGGTCCTCGGACTGCTGGGACGGCAGCGCATCCGCCGTGCCACCCCGCCGGTGCCCGAGGAGGCCGTGCGCAGCGTCCGTCAGGACATCGAGACGATCAGGGAGAGGGCCCGGCGATGACCAGTGACCCCGGCAAGGACGGCACGGCGAGCCCGGCCGAACTGCGCGCCCGCATCGAGCAGACCCGGCAGGAACTCGGCGACACCGTCGCCGCGCTCGCCGACAAGGCCGACGTGAAGAGCCGCGCGCAGGAGAAGGCGGCCCGGTTCAAGGACCGGACGCTGCACCGGACCTCGGCGGTCACGGACCGGATGGCCGGTTCCACAGCCGTCCGCACGGCCGCCGTCGCGGGCGGCGCGCTGCTGGCCGGCGTGCTGGTGCTGCGCCGCCGCCGTCCCCGCGCGCGCGTACGTCCGTACGTGCTGCGTACGAAGAAGAAGATCCAGCGCCCGCTCGCCAAGACGGGCACCAAGGCCCGGCGGGCCTGCCGGAGCAAAGGACTGCACCGATGATCAAACTTCTCTACAAACCCCTGGGACTGGCGTTCGGCGTCCTCGGCGGGCTGCTGGCAGGGGCGCTGTTCAAGCGCCTGTGGAAGCTGGTCGGCGGCGAGGAGACCGCGCCGAAGCCCACGGACGAGGAACGCCGCTGGCGCGAGGTACTGCCCGCCGCCGCACTCCAGGGCGCGACGCTCGCGGTGGTCAGAGCTGCCGTGGACCGCAGTGGCGCGGTGGCCGTCCGCAAAGCCACCGGCACCTGGCCCGGCTGACTCCGAACACCGATGCCGCTTGGCGCCGCCGTGCCGTACGTGCGCACTGCGGCGCCGGGCTGTGCGTGCGCTCGCTGCCGCACGGCGCCGCCCGCTCACGGCCGGGGGTTGATGCGGTGCCACCGGGGGCGGGCGTCACCGCCCCGGCGCCCGGCGACGGACGCGCACCGGGGGCACACCCGCTGGACGCGGTCCGCCGCGCCGCCGGACTCGGGGAGGATGTCGGGCCAGGCGATGTGCGGGAACCGCGCCAGCTGCGAGCGGCTGAGCGAGAGGCCGCACACGGTCTGATTCAACCCCTGCTCCCAGGCGTGCACCTCGCCCGCGGGCAGCCGCCGCCCGTCCTCGTCGTCCACCCACTGGCCCGATCCCGCGACCGCGTACCGCTTCGCCGCTGCCATGACTGATCGTTCCTCCTCCCGTGGCGCCCCGCGCGCGGGAGGCGGCGGAGGCCACCCTGGTGCACACGCTGCACGGCCCCGCCGGATCGCCGGCAGGGCCGTGCCGCATGGCGTCGTCCGTGCGTTCACCGTGCCCGTCAGGAGGCGACGATATGCCGCTCGTCGGGTACGCAGTGGGTCATGGTCAGCCCGGAGACGTCCCGCGGCGGATTGTCGCCGAGGCGCGTCAGCCGCACCCGGTCCTCGTCGGTCAGATCCTGGCTCGCCAGCGGCTCCAGGTGGGCGACGTCCTTCGGGCCGATGCCCAGCCCCTCGCCGACCCGCAGCCCGAGGTCGTTCTCGACCAGCAGGAAGTGCCACACCATCCGCTCCTGGACCGCGCGGTCGGCCTGCGAGATCAGGTCGGTGAGGTTCTTCACCAGGTCGTCGCGCTCCCAGTCCTCCAGCAGGCAGTACCGCTGGCCCGCTTGGAGGTAGTCGTTGGTGCGCGGGATGCGCTTGCGGGTGAGCCGCCCGTGGATCTCCGGCCCCTGTTCGTCGTGGGTCGGGTAGGTGCCTTCCCGCAGGCCGCCGGTGATCGACGGCTCGTAGTTGACCTCCGGATTCGTTCCGTGCTGGTCCTGCTCGTACGCCATCAGGCCGTCGCGCTGGTTGGTGTGCACGGTGGCGTGCTTGGCGCGGTTGACCGGCAGCTGGAGGTAGTTCGGGCCGACGCGGTAGCGCTGGGTGTCGCTGTAGGAGAAGGTCCGGCCGGTGAGCATCTTGTCGTCGGAGAAGTCCAGGCCGTCGACGAGGACGCCGGTGCCGAAGGAGATCTGCTCGTTCTCGGCGAAGTAGTTGTCCGGCATCCGGTCGAGGACCATCCGGCCCACCGGGCGGGGCGGGAAGTCCTGCTCGGGCCAGGTCTTGGTGTCGTCCAGCGGGTCGAAGTCCAGCTCGGGGTGGTCGTCGTCGCTCATCATCTGGACGACCAGTTCCCACTCGGGGTATTCACCGCGGCGGACCGCCTCGTACAGGTCCTTCGTCGCGTGCCCCAGCTCCCCGGCCTGGACGGCGGCGGCGTCCTCCTCGGTCATGCTGCGCACGCCCTGCTTGGGCAGCCAGTGGTACTTGACCAGGACGGTGTCGCCCGCGTCGTTCACCCATTTGTAGGTGTTGACGCCGAAGCCCTGCATGTGCCGGTAGTCCGCCGGGATGCCGCGCGGGCTGAAGAGGTTGACCAGCATGTGCATCGACTCCGGCGTCTGCGACATGAAGTCGAAGATGCGGGCCGGTTTCTGCTCGTGCGAGACCGGGTCGGGCTTGAGGGCGTGGATGACGTCGGGGAACTTGATGGCGTCCCGGATGAAGAAGACGCCCAGGTTGTTGCCGACCAGGTCCCAGTTGCCGTCCTCGGTGTAGAACTTGACCGCGAAGCCGCGCGGGTCGCGGGCCGCCTCGGAGGAGTCCCGGCCGCCGATCACGGTGGAGAACCGCAGGGCCACCTCGGTGCGCTTGCCGGCCTCCTGGAACAGCTTGGCCCGGGTGTGGCGGCCGATGGGCTCGTCGCCCCACTTCCCGTAGCTCTCGAACCAGCCGTACGCGGTCACGCCGCGCGCGTGCACGACCCGCTCGGGGATGCGCTCCCGGTCGAAGTGGCTGATCTTCTCGATGAACTGGTAGTTCTCCAGCGTGGCCGGTCCGCGTGCGCCGACCGTCCGCTGGTTCTGGTTGTCGTAGACGGGGTGGCCCTGCCGGTTGGTGAGCACCGGCCGGTCGTCGCCGGCTGCCGGTCCCTGGCTTGCTACGTCTGTCACTGCTCTCGGTTTCCTTCAGCACTCGAAAGGCGCTCGGACCCGCGCCGTGGGTGGGGCTCCGGAAGGTCAGGGGTACCCGTTGGGGGCGGCGGTGGTGCAGACGCTCACCTGTTTGGACCAGTGCGGGGGAGTGTTGTCCGCATGTGGCTTTTCAGTGGTCCGGTGACGGTTCCTGGCCCGTGGGGCGGCGCCGGCGCGGCCACCGCAGCCGGTCCGGCCAGGTGCGGGTGTCCCGCGGCTCCACGTACGGCTCGTCCTGCGTCGGGTGCCCCTCGGTGATCGCCCGCTGCCGGGCCAGTTCGGCGTCGAACTCCAGGCCCAGCAGGACCGCCAGGTTCGACAGCCACACCCAGATCAGGAAGATGATGACGCCCGCCAGGGTCCCGTACGTCTTGTTGTACGAGCCGAAGTTCGCCACGTACAGCGCGAAGCCCGCCGAGGCGGCCAGCCACAGCACGACGGCCAGGAAGCTGCCGGGCGTCAGCCACCGCAGACCCTGGTCCCGTACGTTGGGCGTGGCGCGGTACAGGATGGTGATCATCAGCACCACGAGCAGGAGGAGGACGGGCCACTTGGCCACCGACCAGACCGCGATGCCGGTGTCACCGACGCCCATCGCGCGGCCCGCCTGCCGGGCCAGTGAGCCGGTGAAGACCACGATCACCGCGCTGGCGGACAGCAGCACCATCAGGACGACCGTGACGCCGAGCCGCAGCGGCAGGGTCTTCCACGCCGGCCGCCCCTCGGGCAGGTCGTAGACGGCGTTGGCGGTACGGATGAAGGCCGCGATGTAGCTGGAGGCCGACCACAGCGCGGCCAGCAGGCCCACGACGGCCAGTACGCCGCCGGTACCGGGCCCGTCCTGCAGCTGGCGTACCGCGCCGCGCAGGATCTGCTGCGCGGCCTCCGGCGTGATCTCCTCCAGGGTGCCGAGCACGGCGTCGGTCGCCGACTTCCCGATCACCCCGAGCATCGAGACGAGCACCAGCAGCGCGGGGAAGAGGGAGAGCACCCCGTAATACGTGAGGGCCGCGGCGCGGTCGGCCAGCTCGTCGTCCGCGAACTCCTTGGCGGTGCGCCGGAGTACGGACCACCACGAGTGGGCGATCAGCGCGGTGGGTTTCTCGGATTGCCGTTCGGCTGCCATGCCGGAGCGGGTTGCCCGTTCGGCGCGGGTGAACCCCCGGGTTCCGTACGGGCGGGCAAAAGCGTCTGCCCCGTCCCTGGGGGAGGAGGGACGGGGCAGACGGGCGGGCGGGGGCCGCCTCGGGGGTGGTTACTGGGCGCCGATGGACTCCAGCATGTTCAGCCGGGCGGCGCGGCGGGCCGGCCAGGCGGCGGCGAGGATGCCGACGACCAGGGCGATCGCCAGGAAGATGCCCAGGCGGTCCCACGGCAGGATCATTTCGTACGTGGGCATCGAGGTGGCCGTCATCTTGCCGCCGGCCCAGGCGAGGAAGACCCCCACGCCGATGCCGAGCACCGCGCCGAACAGTGAGATGACGACGGATTCGAGGCGGACCATCTGCTTGATGCCGGTGCGGGCCAGGCCGATGGCGCGCAGCATCCCGATCTCCCGGGTGCGTTCGAAGACCGACATGGCCAGGGTGTTGACGACACCGACCACCGCGATGATCACGGCCATGCCGAGCAGTCCATAGACCATGTTCAGGACCGTGTCGATGCTGCCGGCGTTCTCCTTGCGCAGGTCGTCCTTGTCCTGGACCTTCAGCAGCGGGCTGTCGCCGAGGGCCTTGCGGATCTCCTTCGCCAGCCCGGCGTCGGGTCCGTTGGCGGCCTTGACCAGGACCTTCTCGTCCTTGAGGGGCTTGACGTGCGGGTCGACCAGCGCGGTGGCGCCGAACAGGTCGCCGACGGTGGCGTTGTCCTCGTAGACGGCGGCGACCTTCAGCCGGGCCTTCTCCTTCTTCTCCGTGCCGGTGAAGAAGCCGACCTCGTGGGTCTCGCCCGCCTTCCAGCCCAGCTTCTCGGCCCTGCTGACGGAGACCGCGACCCCGCCGTCGCGTACGGCGTCCAGCGACCCGCTGCGGAACGTGAGGTCGGTGACCTGGCCGAGGTGCGCGAGGTCGGTGCCGGTGATCGAGCCGTAGCCGCTGCCGCCGTCCGTCTCGAAGCCGGCTGAGCGGAGGGGCACCGCCGCCGTCACTCCGGGCAGGTGCGCGGCCTTCTGCGTCAGCTTCGGGTCCAGGCCGCGGAAGTTGGACGTGCTGACCTGATAGTCGGCGGTGAGGCCCTGGGCGGCCATCTCGTCCGAGGCCCGCTGCGTCGAGATGCCGGCGACCGTCATGCCGGTGATCAGGGTGAGGCCGATCATCAGGGCGGAGGCGGTGGCGGCGGTCCGGCGCGGGTTGCGCAGCGCGTTCTCCTTGGCCAGCTTGCCGCTGATGCCGAAGACCCGGGTGGTGACCTTGCCGGCCAGCGCGACCAGCGGCCGGGACAGCAGCGGCGCGAGGATGATGACGCCGACCAGGGTGAGTGCCGAGCCCGCCATGGCGGTCATCAGGCCGCTTTCCTCGGCGGTCTTGAGGGTGGAGACATACAGCATGATCGCGACGCCGAGGGCGGTGATGACCGAGCCGATGGTGTTGCGGAGGACCAGGCCGCGCAGCGCGGGCGCCGCGTCCACGGTGCTCAGCGCCTCGACCGGGGCGATCTTCGCGGCCTTGCGGGACGGCAGCCAGGCGGCCAGCACGGTCACCAGCACGCCGACGCCGAGCGCGGACAGTACGGCGCTCGGGCTGATGACCAGGGGGCCGTCGGGGAAGCCGGCGCCGTTGGCGTTGAGCACCGCGCGTATGGTGACCGCGATGCCGGTGCCGAGCGCGAAGCCGACGACGGAGGAGATGAGGCCGAGCAGGCCCGCTTCGGCGAGCACCGAGCGCACCACCTGGCGGCGGGAGGCGCCGATGGCCCGCATCAGCGCGATCTCGCGGCTGCGCTGGGAGATCAGCATGGTGAAGGTGTTGGCAATGATGAAGATGCCGACGAACAGCGCGATGCCGGCGAACACCAGCAGCGTCTTGCTCATCGCCTGGTTGCTCATCTCGACCATCTTGGCCTGCTCGGCGGCGAGCGCGGTGCCGCTGGTCGCCTCCGCGCGGTCCTTCGGCAGCAGCTTCTCGACGGCGGCGGTCAGCGCCTTCTCGTCGGTGCCGGGCTGGGCGGCCACCACCAGTTCGTCGTACTGACCGGGGTGGGTGAACAGCTTCTGCGCGGTGACGGTGTCGAACAGCGCGAGGCTGCCGCCCGCGGTGACCTGCGGGTCCTCGGAGTGGACGATGCCCACCAGCTTCTTGTGCAGGGCCGGTCCGTCGACGGCGAAGCGCACATCGTCGCCGAGCTTGAGGCCGCTCTTGCCGGCGGTGGCCTCATCCAGTGCGATCTCGCCGGCCGAGGCCGGGCCGTGCCCCTTCACCAGCGGGTAGCGGCTGTCCTTGCCACCGGGGCCCGGCTGGTAGTTGGTGGCCACGTTCTGCCAGTCGCGGCCGATCGGCTGGTTGTCCTTGTCGGCGACGGTGGCGCGGCCGGTGACGTTGGCGTGCACGGCGGCCACGCCCGGCAGGGAGCGGACCTGGTCCGCCAGCCGGTCGGTGAGCAGGGTTTTACGGTTGCCCTCCTCGGGCCGGGGCTCATCGCCGGAGGTGGCCTTCACGGAGACGGCGACGTCCTTGAAGCTCTTGGCGGAGGCCTTCTTGACGGCCTCGCCGACGGTGTCGCTGAAGACCAGGGTGCCGGAGACGAAGGCCACGCCGAGCAGGACCGCGAGCGCGGTCATCATCAGGCGGGCTTTGTGCGCGAGCACGTTGCGCAGGGCGGTTTTGAACATGGTGGTGGGCTCAGTCCTGGGGTGAGGGCGGCGGCGGGCGTCAGCTCGTACGGTTCTTGGCGTCGAACAGCCGCATCCGGTCCAGGACGGCGTCGGCGGTCGGCTCGTACAGCTCCTCGACGATGCGGCCGTCGGCCAGGAAGATGACGCGGTCGGCGTAGGCGGCGGCGACCGGGTCGTGGGTGACCATCACGACGGTCTGCTCCATGGCCCGCACCGACTCGCGCAGAAAGCCCAGGACCTCGGCGCCGGAGCGGGAGTCGAGGTTGCCGGTGGGCTCGTCGGCGAAGATGATCTCCGGTTGGGAGGCCAGCGCGCGGGCCACCGCGACGCGCTGCTGCTGGCCGCCGGAGAGCTGGCCGGGCCGGTGCTTGAGCCGCCCGGACAGCCCGACGGTCTCCACGACGCGGTCGAGCCACTGCCGGTCGGGCTTGCGGCCCGCGATGTCCATGGGCAGCGTGATGTTCTCCAGCGCGGTGAGCGTGGGGAGCAGGTTGAATGCCTGGAAGATGAAGCCGATCTTGTCGCGGCGCAGCCGGGTCAGGTGCCTGTCGCTCAGCCCGGTCAGTTCGGTGTCCCCGATCCGCGCGGAGCCGGAGGATATGGAGTCCAGCCCGGCCATGCAGTGCATCAGGGTGGACTTGCCGGAGCCGGAGGGGCCCATGATGGCGGTGAAGCGGGCCCGGCCGAACTCGACGGAGACCTGGTCCAGCGCGACCACACGGGTCTCGCCGTCGCCGTAGACCTTGCTCAGATCCGTGGCCTGGGCGGCGACGGCCGCGGTGGCTCGGACGGGGGCGGGAAAGGCGGCCGCGTGGGACACGGATGAACTCCTGGGAAGGGGACGGGTGTGTGGTGCAGTCCCATTCTTCGCCGTACGGGGCTCCGATACCTCAGCCCCAAGTGGTGAAAGCGGTACCGGCCAGAAGTCCGACCTGCAGGGGGTCCGTCATCCCGTGGACGGACGGGAGTCCGACTTATGGCCGACGTAAGCGGACCGTCAGGCGGTCGGCCCGGGCCCCTGGGCGGCGTCGGAGCCCGACCCGGACCCGGAGTCCGGCCCGGGCCCTCGGACCGGCTCGGGCCCGAAGTCCGGTTCCGCCGCGGCCGGGCGGCGCAGCTCGTGGAAGCCCGGCACGGAAGCCATCATCAGGGCACCGTCCCACAGCCGCCCCGCCGTCTCTCCCCGGGGCGCGGGGGAGACCACCGGCCCGAAGAAGGCCACCGTGTCCACCGCGACGACGGGCGTGCCGACGTCCTCGCCGGCCAGGGCGACGGCGCGCGCGTGCGAAGCGCGGATCTCCGCGTCGTACTCCGTGGTCCACGCCGCCGCAGCCACCTCGCCGGGCAGCCCCGCGTCCGTCAGCGCGCGCTCGATCCCGTCCCACTCGCCCCGGTGGTGCAGCCGGATGCCGAGCGCGCGGTAGAAACGGTCCAACGCCTCCTGCCCGTACCGCTGTTCCACCGCGGCGCAGGCCCGCACCGGCGCCCACAGGTACGCGCCCCACTCGCCGTCCGGATCATCGGGATTGACCTCCCGGCCCTCGTTGAGCACTTGGAGGCTCATCAGCCGCAGCCGTACCCGCACCGGGCGGACCCGGGCCACTTCCCGTATCCACTGCGCGGCGATCCAGGTGTACGGGCAGACGGGATCGAACCAGAAATCCGCCGTCACACCGGGGCCGCCGGAAGCCGCCGAGCCTGCCGCCCCGTCCATGCGAGCCCCCCGCCGTCGACGCCGGGACGCGGTCAGCCACCGCCGGTGCGCGCCCAGAACGTCTCCAGAATGCCATCGAGGAACGCCTGCCCGGCATGGCCCGACTCATCGGCGCTCCCACCGCCGCCCCAGTTCAGCGAGGCGGCCATCAGCCCCTGATAATCGCCGTGCAGCCCCTGGAGAGCGGCCTGGACGCGCGGTTTCGGGAGCGGGACCAGCTTGGTGACCGGCCGCACGTACGCCTGCCAGCGGGTGGTCGCGGCACTGCGCAGCAACTCGGTCAGCTTCCCGTCCCGGCCGGTCAGCCGGATCAGCGCGTGGCACGGCAGCCGCAGCGCCTCGGCGAGCGCGGCCGCCTGCCGGTCGTTGCCGGTCCAGGTCCCGGCCGCCTCCATCCGCGCGTACGCGGCGGTCCCCATCCCGATGCGCAGCGCCAGGTCGTCCGCCGCCAGGCCGCGCGCCAGCCGGTGCTCGCGCAAGGTGCGCGGCGCGCCGAGCAGTTCGCCCGGCGCACACCACAGGGCCCCGGCCAGCGCGGCCAGCTCGGCCTCCGAAGGGGCTGCCTCGCCCCGCTCCCATGCCGTCACGGTCGCGGGCAGGACCCGCAGCCCGTACGCCGCCCAGATCCCGTACGCGACGTGCTCCGGCGTCATGCCGAGCGCCGTGCGCAGCCGCCGCGCCGCCGCGGCGTCGAACGGCGGTCCGGCCGGGCCGCCGGTGAGGTGCGTGGTCACCGGCACACGGTAGGGGCGGCGGCACCGGCGTACCTATGGTGCGGAGGTACAGGACGCGAAGTCGTAGGAAGCTACGGCCGTACCGGTGCGTCCGGCGCGCCGGGGGCGCCGTGGTGCGAGGACATGCGTACTCGCACCACCCCCGTTTGCCACCCCGGGGCGCTGGAGATTACGACTCTGCACCGCCGTGGAGTTGTCCGAAAGTGCAGCTCGCACGGGACAAACAAGCCGGACAATGGGGACCCGGGCCGCGGGGGCGGCCCCGGCGCAGGAAGAAGGTGGCGGGGATCGCAGGGGGAGGGCAGCACAAACCCCGGCTGGGGCGGCCGGAACGGCCGGTGGACCCGCAGGCCGGGCCGGTGGAGCGGCTGGCCTGGGAGCTGCGGCAGCTGCGGGAGCGGGCCGGGACGCCGAGCTACCGCACGCTCGCCAAAACGGCGCACTATTCCGCCAGCACGCTGGCGGAGGCGGCCAAGGGGGAGCGGCTGGCCACCCTGGACGTCGTCCTGGCCTACGCCCGGGCGTGCGGCGGGGAACGGGCCGAGTGGGAGGCGCGGTGGCGGGCCGCCGCGGGGGCCGGCGACGACGAACCGGTAACGGTCCGCTGCCCGTATCCGGGGCTGGCCGCCTTCGAGGCGGCGAACGCGGCGGAGTACTTCGGCCGCGCCACCCTCACCAAGGAGCTGTCCGGCCGCGTCGAACAGCACGCCCTCACCGTGGTCTTCGGCGCCTCGGGAAGCGGCAAGTCCTCCCTGCTGCGGGCCGGGCTGCTGCCCCGCCTCGGCGCGCACTGGCACCCGGTACTGCTGACCCCCGGCGCCCGGCCGCTCGACGCCCTCGCGGCGGCGGTGGCCCGCCTGGTGGCGGAACCGGACCCACCGGGCGGCGCGGGCCCGGCCGCCGACACGGTCGAGGCGGTGGGGGACGCGGCCGTGGCGGTGGGTGCCGCGGGGGCGGACGCGAATACGGATACGGATACGGCTGTCGGTGATGCCGCGGAGGCGCGTACGGCGGAGGAGGCGCGTACGGACGAAGGAGCCGCCCCCGAACCCCCGGCGCCCGACCCCCGGGCCCCCGACCCCCCGGCCCCCGGACCCCCCACCCCCGAAGACCACGCCACCGCCCTCCGCCGCCGGATCGACGAAGACCCCGCCGCCCTCGACCTCGCACTGCGCACCTGGCTCGCCGCCCGCCCCGACACCGCCCGCGCCCTGCTGGTCATCGACCAGTTCGAGGAGGCCTTCACCCTCTGCGCCGACGAGGACGAACGCACCGCCTTCCTCGGCGCCGTGGCCGACCTGGCCCGCTCCGGCGACCGGCGGGTCCGGATCGCCGTTGGCATCCGGGCCGACTTCTACGCACGCTGTTTCGTCCACCCGGGCCTGGTCGCCGCCCTGCGTACGGCCGCCCAGCTGCCCGTCGGGCCGCCGAGCCGCGCGGAGTTGCGGGACATCATCGCCGAGCCCGCCGTCCGTTCCGGCGTCCAGGTGGACGCCGATCTGGTGGAGGCGGTGCTCGCCGAGGCGGCCGGGCAGCCGGGCGCGCTGCCGCTGGTGGGGCACGCGATGCGCGAGGCGTGGCAGCGCCGGGGCGACGCCACCCTGCGGCTGGCCGATTACCGTGCCACCGGTGGGATGCGCGGTGCCGTCGCGCAGACCGCCGAGCGAATGTACGACGAGGCCGCACCCCGGCAGCGGGACGTGATGCGGGCGGTCTTCCTGCGGCTGACCGCGCTCGGCGAGGGGACCGAGGACACCCGGCGCCGGCTGGCCCGCCGCGAACTGGACGGGCTCGCCGACCCGCACGAGATCGACGGACTGCTGCGCAAACTGGCCGCCGCCCGGCTGGTCGTCCTGTCCGACGGCACGGTCGAGGTGGCCCACGAGGCCGTCATCCGGGCCTGGCCCCGGCTGCGGCACTGGCTCGACGAGGACCGGGAGGCGCTGCGGACCCACCGCAGGCTCACCGCCGCCGCCGAGACATGGCACGAACTGGGCCGGGACGCGGGCGCGCTCTACCGTGGCGCGCAGCTGGCCGGCGCGCGCGCCTGGGCCCACGGCCACGGCTCCGCGCTCAACACACTGGAACGGGACTTCCTGCGCAGTGCCACCGGAGCCGACCAGCGGCGCGGCCGCCGCGCGCGCTGGCTCACCGCGTCGCTCGGCGCCCTCCTCGTCCTCGCCCTGATCGCGGCGGGCGTCGCCATCCAACAGTGGTCGGACGCCGAGGTGCAGCGCCGCACCGCGGTGTCCCGTCAGTACGCCGCGCAGGCCGGCGAGCTGCTGCAGCAGCAGCCCCAGGCGGCGGCGCTGACCGCGCTGTACGGCTACCGGCAGGCGGAGACGGTGGAGGCGCGGGGCAGCCTGCTCAGCGCCTACGCGGCTTACCGGGCGAACCAGTTCACCGGGCACACCGGCGTCGTCAACGCGGTGGCTTTCGCGCCCGACGGCCGCACCCTGGCCACCGCTTCGGCGGACCGTACGGTCAAGCTGTGGGATACCGCCGCCAACCGGATGCACGGCACCCTGATCGGCCACACCGGCCCGGTGTACGCGCTCGCCTTCAGCCCGGACGGCCGCCTCCTCGCGACCGCCGGGGACGACGGCACCGTACGGCTGTGGAATGTCGCCACCCGCCGCTGGATCGCCGTGCTGGACGGCCCGTCGGGCCGGGTGGAGTCGCTGGCCTTCTCCCACGACGGCGCCACCCTCGCCTCCGGCAGTGTCGGCAACGCCGTACGGCTGTGGGACGTGGCCTCGCGGCGCCGGACCGCCGACCTCACCGGGCACACCGGCAACGTGGTGGCGGTGGCCTTCTCCCCGGACGGGAAGGTGCTGGCGTCGGCCGGTGACGACCGTACGGTACGGCTCTGGGACGCGCGCACCCACCGGCCGCTGGCCACCCTCACCGGTCATCTCCAGCCGGTGCACACGCTGGCCTTCAGCCCGGACGGCCGGACCCTCGCCAGCGGGGGCGGTGACCGCACGGTCGTGCTGTGGGACGTCGCCGGGCGCCGCAGATCGGGCGAACTCACCGGAACCGCCGACCGGATCACCGCCCTGGCCTGGGCGCCGAACGGCCGCACCCTCGCCGTCGGCAGCGCCGAAGGCATCGTCCGGCTGTGGGACGTCAACGCCCGGCACGCCGGGGAGAAGTTCGCCGCGCGCGTCGAGACGGCCAGTGCGCTGTCCTACGCGGCGGACGGCTCGGCGCTGGCCGCGCCGGCGGACGACGACACCGGGACGGTCCGGCTGTGGCGCTCCGCCGGCAACCGGAAGGAGACCCTCGGTGGCCGGCAGAGCGCGATGACCTCGGTCGCGGTGTCCCCGGACGGCCGGCTCGTCGCGGCCGCCGGCAGCGCGCTGACGCTCTGGTCGGCCGACCGGCCACGGCCGCTGCGGACGCTCGACGTGCCGCCCGGAATGGTCACCAGCCTGGTGTTCTCGCCGCGGAACGACACCTTCGCCTCCGTGCACGCCGACCGCTCGGTCCGGCTGTGGGACGCGCGCACCGGACGGATGCTCGCCACCCTGCGCGGACACACCAACACCGTCCGGCAGGTGGCCTTCTCGCCTGACGGCCGACGGCTGGCCACCGCCGGGGACGACCGCAACCTGTTCCTGTGGGACGTGGCCTCGCACCGCAGGACGGCCGCGCGCAAACTGGCGGGCGGCGGGTCCACCGTCACCTTCTCGCCGGACGGCACGGCCCTGGCGGTCACCGAGAACGCCAACAACCGGGGCTCCGTGCGGCTGTGGGACGCGGCGACGCTCGGCGAGACCGCCCGCCTGTCCGGCCGCTCCTACCCCATCTTCGCCGCCGCCTTCACCCGGGACGGGAGGACCCTGGCCACGTCCGGCACGGACCACGACATCCTGCTGTGGGACGTACCGGGCCGCCGGCAGACCGGCACGCTGCGCGGCCACGCCAGCAGTGTCGCCTCGCTGGTGTTCAGCCCGGACGGCCGCACCCTGGCCTCGGGCGGGGACGACGACACCGTACGGCTGTGGGACGTGGCCGCCCGCCGCACGTCGGCCGTGCTGTCCGGGCACACCGGCAGCGTCCTGTCCCTGTCGTTCTGGCCCGACGGCCGGGCGCTGATCAGCGGCAGTGCGGACGGCACCGTACGGGAGTGGTACGTCAAGGTGGACGAGGCGGCGCGGACGATCTGCCAGCTCAGCCGGAAGGGGCACTGGGCCGCTTCGGCCCTCGGCGTGCCGGCCGGCTGGTACTGCCGGTGAGTGCCGGGTCCGTCAGTGGAGGGTGAGGCCGAACGCCTGCAGTACCGGGACGACCGGCTGGAGGTAGGTGGTGCCGCCGGACGAGCAGGTGCCGCTGCCGCCCACGGTGAGGCCGATCGCGGTGCTGCCGGAGACGGCGGGGCCGCCCGCCGCGGTGCCCGGCTCGGCGCAGGCGGATGTCTGGGCGAGCCCGGTCACCGTGCCCTCGGGGTAGGTGACGCTGGCGTTCAGGGCGCGTACCCGACCGCAGTGCGTGCCCGTCGAGAGACCGGCCAGGCATACGGACTGGCCCACCGTGGGCCGGGCTGCGCCGGTGATGTCGAGGAAGCGGCCGCCGCCCAGGTCGACCTCGCCCGGGTAGGAGACGGCCGGGTTGGTGTAGCGGATGAGGGCGTGGTCCTCGCCGGGGAAGCGCACGGCTTCGGTGACGCCGACATGGACGGTGCGGGCCGCGTCGGCGTACCAGTCCCGGGCGCCGCCCGCACACCGGCCCTCCATGATCGCGTAATAGCCGCCGCCCTTGGTGGCGTTGAAGCCGACGGTGCAGCGGCCGGACGCGCTGTACAGGACATTGCCGCCGCGGACCGCCGTCGCGGCGGCCGTACGGGACGGGCCGGTGTCCGGGGCGGCACCGGCCGGCGGCGCGGCGGCCAGGACGGCCGAGGCGGCGGTGGCCAGGGCGGCCAGGGAGCGGAGCGCTGCGATGGGTCTCGGTCTCACGGGTCCTCCTACGGGAGGGACGGGGTCAGCCCTTCACCGCGCCGCCCAGCGCGAACCCGCCGCCCAGCCGGCGCGAGATCAGTACGTACAGCAGGACGACCGGCGTCGAGTACAGGATCGAGAACGCCGCCAGCTGGCCGAAGGCGATGGCGCCGTAGTTGCCGAAGAAGGTGAAGATGCTGACCGAGGCGGGCAGTTGCTCGGGGGTCAGGAGCAGCAGGAACGGGACGAAGAAGTTGCCCCACATGAGGGCGAAGGTGTAGATCGTCACGACCGTGACGCCCGGCCCCATCAGCGGCAGGATCACCCGCCACAGCGTCTGGAACCAGGACGCGCCGTCGGTCCAGGCGGCCTCTTCGAGGACGCGGGGGATGCCGTCCATGAAGTTCTTCATCAGCCAGATGGCGAACGGGAGCTGGGAGGCGGCGAGGAACAGCGCGGTGCCGTACACGGTGTCGATCAGATTGACCTGTACGTACAGCGCGTACACCGGGACCATCACCGCGGTGATGGGCAGGCAGGTGGAGAACAGGATGGTCAGCAGGTACGGGCGGCTGAACCGGGAGCGGTAGCGGGACAGCGGATAGGCCGCCAGCGCCGCGCAGGCGACCGTCAGGACGGTGGCGCTGCCGCACAGCACCAGGCTGTTGAGCATCGGCGTGAAGGTGATCTCGTCCGTCAGGACCGCCGAGAAGTTGTCCAGGGACGGCGACCCGGGCACGCGTATCCGCAGCGTCGCCTCGGTGTCCAGCGAGGAGAGCACCAGCCAGGCCAGCGGTACGGCGAAGGCGGCGGCCAGGGCGAGCAGCGCCGCGTCGGCGGCCAGGCGGCGCCGGGTGCGGCGGGTCAGCAGGGGTCTGGCACGGGAGGCGCGCACCGCGTCACACCTCCTCGCGCAGCAGACGCAGATAGACGACGGAGAAGAGGGCGCCCACCACGAGCAGCAGCAGGGCGACGGCGGTGCCGTACCCGATCAGCGACTTCAGGAACGCCTGGTCGTACATGAACACCGGCAGCGTCTGGCTGCGGCTGCCGGGGCCGCCGCGGGTCATGGCCCAGATCAGCCCGAACACGGAGAGCGTCTGGAGGGTGTTGAGCATCAGGTTGGTGCCGATGGAGCGGCGGATCATCGGCAGCGTCACATGCCACAGCCGCTGCCGGCCGCTCGCCCCGTCCACCTCCGCGGACTCGCTGACCTCCTGGGGGATCTCGGAGAGCGCGGCCGAGTAGATCAGCATCGAGAAGGCCGTGCCGCGCCACACGTTGGCGAACGACACGGCCAGGATCGGCAGCGTGAACAGCCAGTTCTGCGACGGCAGGTGCAGCCAGTCCAGGATCGCGTTGAGCGTGCCGCGCCGCTCGAAGAACGTGTACAGCAGGAAGCCCGCGACGATCTCCGGCAGCACCCAGGCGGTGAGGACGACCGCGCCGGTGACCGTACGGACGGGCTTGGAGGCGCGCCGCATCAGCGCGGCGAGCGCCAGGCCCAGCGTGTTCTGGCCCAGGATCGACGAGATCAGGGTGAAGACCAGCGTCAGGACCACGGCGTTCAGGAACGCGGGGTCGCCGAAGGCGTGCCGGAAGTTGTCCAGGCCCACGAAGGAGGTGGACTCCTGGCCGGTCAGCTGCATGTCGGTGAAGGCGATGTAGACGCAGTAGCCGATGGGCCCGGCGAGGAAGAGCAGCAGCAGGACGGTCGCGGGGGCCAGCGGTGACCAGCGCAGCAGGGCCGTACGGCGGGACCGGGCGCCGCGGCCCGCCGTGCCGTACGCGGTGGTCGTGGTGGCGGCGCGGCTCATGGCTTGGCGACGACCTGTCCGTCGACGATGGACTTCAGCTGCTCGTCGTAGTCCGCGGCCGCCTTCTGCGGCGTCGCGTCACCGGAGGTGACCGCCTCCATCGCCTCGCCGATCGCCGCCGACACCTTGGGGTAGACGGGCAGCGCCGGCCGGTACTGGCTGACCTCCACCAGGCCGGTGAAGAAGTCGATGCCCGGGATGGACTTGCGGTACGCGGGGTCCGCCGCCACGTCCTTGCGTACCGCGATCTGGGCGCCGCGCACACACCATTCCAGCGCGTTGTGCTGCGTCTGGAGCGCTTCGATCAGCTTCCAGGCCAGATCGGGCCGCTGCGACTGCCGTGGTACGGACCAGGTCCAGCCGCCCGCCAGGCTCACCCGGCCGGGCGCCGCGCCGGTCTGGGTGGGGAACGCCGTCCGGCCCAGCACCGCCGGCCACTCGGGCCACGGTTTGCCGCCGCCCTTCGGCTGCCACTGCTGGCCCAGCCAGGAGCCGTCCAGGTTGATCGCGAGCTTCTCCTCGGGCATCAGCTCGGTGGCGACGTTGGTCTGGATGTTGGGGCTGAGCGCGTCGGACACGTCGGGGCCCAGCTTCTCGCCGTACACGGTGCGGATGAATTCCAGGCTGTCCCGGAAGCCCTTGCTCCCGGTGACCCACTTCTTCGTCGCGGGGTCGTAGAGCTGGTCCTTGCCGGTGCCGTACAGCAGCATCTCGAAGCCCTGCATGACGGCGGCCTCGCCCGCGCCCTTGCCGGTGTAGACGTTCAGCGGGATGACGCCGGGCACCTTGCGCTTGACGGTGCGGGCCGCGTCCAGCACCTCGTTCCAGGTCTTCGGCCGCCAGTCCTGCGGGAGCCCCGCCTTCTTGAAAATGTTCTTGTTGAACCACAGGCCGCGGGTGTCCGTGCCGTCCGGTACGCCGTACGTCTTGCCGTCCTGCGCCCGTGCGGCGGCCTTCGCGGCCGGCTCGAACTGCTTCCAGTCCGCCCACTTGGCGATGTAGTCGTCCAGGGGGCGCAGCAGCCCGGCGGTGATGTCGGAGTTGATCAGGAAGGTGTCCTCGTAGACCAGGTCGGGGGCGGTCTTCGGGGAGCGCATCATCTGCTGGATCTTGGCGTAATAGTCGTTCTCGGACGCCTGGATCGGGATCAGCTTGACCTTCTTGCCCGGGTTGGCCTTCTCGAACGCGCGGGCCACCGTCTCCAGGTAATCGTCCCGGACGGTCACCTTGTTGTTGGTGTCCTTGATGAACGCGACCTTGAGGGTGTTCTTGTCGCCTCCTGAGCCGCCGCCGCAGGCGGTGAGCGTGCCGGCGGCCAGCGCGGCGGCGGTGAGCAGAGTCATCGGAGCGGTGCGGCGCACGGCATGACCTCCAACTAGCCACGGCAGGCTGCCCGGTGACCGTAAGTCAGGGGTAAGGGGAGGTCAATGCCCCATCCAGCGGTAGCGCAATTCCGGACGGCCCACCTGACCGTACTGCGGGGCGCGGGCGGCACGGCCTGCTTCGACGAGATGTTCGAGGTAACGGCGGGCCGTGATACGGGAGATGCCGATCTCCTCGGCGGCCGCGGTGGCGCCGAGGCCGCCGGGGGCGGCGCGCAGCGCGTCGGTGACCAGGCGCAGGGTCGCCGCGGTCAGCCCCTTGGGCAGCGCGGCGGGCTGCGGTGAGCGCAGGGCCGCGATCGCCCGGTCCACCTCGTCCTGTCCGCTGGCCTCGCCGGCGGCCGCGCGGAAGGCCGCGTACCGCAGCAGGCGGTCGCGCAGCGTGGCGAAGGTGAACGGCTTCAGCACGTACTGCACGACACCGAGCGAGACGCCCTCCCGGACGACGGCCAGTTCCCGCGCGGAGGTGACGGCGATGACGTCGGCGCCGTGCCCGGCCGCCCGCAGCGACCGGACGAACGTCAGGCCGTGCCCGTCCGGCAGGAACAGGTCCAGCAGGATCAGGTCGACGCCGTGCTGGTCCAGGTGCCGCCGGGCCCCGGCGACGGAACGTACCGTGCCCGACACGGTGAAGCCGGGCACCCGGCCCACGTACAGGGCGTGCGCGTCCGCCGCGACCGGGTCGTCCTCGACGACGAGCACCCGCAGCGGTGGCGGCACGGCCTCCGGGCGTGCGGCGCTCATCCGGCCCCGCCCGCTCCGGCAGTGACGTTCCGGCCCGTTCCCGTCGTGGCGTCCGCGGCCCGCAGCGGCAGCCGCACCGTGAACTCGGCGCCGCCCTCGGGCGCCTCGCCCACCCGCACGGTCCCGCCGTGCCGCCGTACGGCCTGCCGTACGAGCGCCAGTCCGAGCCCGCGGCCAGCGCCGCCCTTGGTGCTCCACCCCCACCGGAACACGTCCTCGGCATCCGCCGCACCCCGTACGCCGCCGCCGTTGTCCGCCACCCGCAGCAGCAGTTCCCCGCCGTCGGCCAGCGCGGTGACCCGCACCCGGGCGCCTTCCGGCGCCGCCTCGATCGCGTTGTCCAGGAGGTTGCCGAGGACGGTGACGAGGTCGCGCTGGGGAAGGGACGCGGGCAGGACGCCGTCGTCGATCCGGCTGTCGGCGGTGAGTTCCAGCTCCACGCCGTGTTCGTTGGCCTGGGCGGCCTTGCCGAGGAGCAGGGCGGCGAGGACGGGTTCGGCGACCGCGCCGACGACCTGGTCGGTGAGGGCCTGGGCCAGTTCCAGTTCGGCGGTGGCGAATTCCACGGCCTCGTCCGTACGGCCCAGCTCGACCAGGGAGACGACGGTGTGCAGCCGGTTGGCGGCCTCGTGCGCCTGGGAGCGCAGTGCCCGGGTGACCCCGCGTACGGAGTCCAGTTCGCCGGAGAGCGCCTGGAGTTCGGTGTGGTCGCGGAGGGTGACGACGGTGCCGCGCCGCTCGCCGCCGGAGACCGGCGAGGTGTTGACGACCAGCACCCGGTCGTCGGTGAGGTGGAGTTCGTCCGTGTGGGGGGCGGGGGAGAGGAGGGTGTCGGTGAGGGGCGTGGGCAGGCCGAGTCCGGTGACGGGCCGCCCGACGGGGTCCCCGCGCAGGCCGAGGAGTTCGCGGGCCCCGTCGTTCAGGAGGGCCACCCGCCGCTCCCCGTCCAGCATCAGCAGCCCCTCGCGTACCGCGTGCAGCGCCGCCTCGTGGTAATCGTGCAGGCGGCTCAGTTCGGCGGCGTTCATGCCGTGGGTGTGCCGGCGCAGACGCGCGTTGACGAGGTAGGTGCCGAGTCCGCCCAGGGCCAGCACCCCGGCCCCGACGGCGGCCAGGGTCAGGACCTCCCGCCGCAGCCCGTCGCTGATCGTCTCGACGGTGATGCCGGAGCTGACCAGGGCGACGATGCGGCCGCCGTCCTCCCGGTCGCGTACCGGCGAGATGACCCGTACGGAAGGGCCGAGGCTGCCCAGGTGCGTCTCGGTGTGGGTCCGGCCGGCCCGGGCCTCCGCGGTGCGGCCGAGGTAGGTACGGCCGATGGCGGACGGCTCGGGGTGGGTCCACCGCTTTCCTGCCGTGTCCATGACCACAATGAAGTCGACCCCGGCGTCCCGCCGCAGCCGCTCGGTGTACGGCTGGAGCTCCGCGGTGGGATCGGCCGAGCGCACCGCCCGCGCCACCGCGGGCGCGTCGGCGACCGCCGCGGTCACCGCCGTCGTCAGCCGCCGCGCGGTCTCCTCGGCCTGCCGCCCGGCGCTGACGTACGCGAAGACGGCGTACCCCGCGACCACCACGCCGACCAGCACCACCTGCACGGCGAACAGCTGCCCGGCCAGACTGCGCGGCCACCGCACGCGCGGGCGGCGCACGACCGTCGCACCAGGTGCTGGGCGCGCGCTGCGCGGCGGATCCCCCCGTCGGGAACGTGGCATGGGCGACAGTCTGCCCGTTCCTTGACGCGTGAACGAAATGCACGCAAGGGTGACGGGCGCCACAACGGCGTGCATAGTCACCGGGACTGTTCTGCGTACGGGCCGCGTACCGGCACGACACGGGCCGGATACGGGTTGCAGAGCCGCAGACCGGCGCAGGACCAAGGACCGAGGAGTCAGCCGTGGCCGCACAGACCCCACCGCCCGGGGGCACGACCGAGGAGACCGCACCGCACAAGAAGCGGGACCGGACGCATTACCTCTACATCGCCGTGATCGTCGCCGTGCTCGCCGGCATCGCCGTGGGCTTCGCCGCCCCCGGCTTCGCCGTCGGGCTGAAGCCGCTGGGCACCGGCTTCGTGAACCTGATCAAGATGATGATCTCGCCGGTCATCTTCTGCACGATCGTGCTGGGCGTCGGCTCGGTCCGCAAGGCCGCCAAGGTCGGCGCGGTCGGCGGCCTGGCGCTGGGCTACTTCATGGTGATGTCCACGGTCGCGCTGGGCATCGGCCTGGTGGTGGGCAACATCCTGGAGCCCGGCTCCGGCCTGCACCTGACCGAGTCGCTGCGGCACGCGGGACAGGCCCAGACCAAGGGCGGCGCCGAGTCGACCACGGACTTCCTGCTGGGCATCATCCCGGAGACGCTGGTCTCCGCGCTCACCCACGGCGAGGTGCTGCAGACGCTGCTGGTGGCGCTGCTCGTCGGCTTCGGCCTCCAGGCCATGGGCGCCTCCGGCGAGCCCGTACTGCGCGGCATCGGGCACCTCCAGCGCCTGGTCTTCCGCGTGCTGTCCATGATCATGTGGGCCGCGCCGGTGGGCGCGTTCGGCGCGATGGCCGCGGTGGTCGGCGCGACCGGCGTGGACGCCCTCAAGTCGCTCGCCGTCATCATGGTCGGCTTCTACGTGACCTGTCTGCTGTTCGTGATCGTCGTGCTCGGCACGCTGCTGCGCCTGATCGCCGGGGTGAACATCTTCGCCCTGCTGAAGTACCTGGGCCGGGAGTTCCTGCTGATCCTGTCCACCTCCTCCTCCGAGTCCGCGCTGCCGCGGCTGATCGCGAAGATGGAGCACCTGGGCGTCAGCAAGCCGGTCGTCGGCATCACCGTGCCGACCGGCTACAGCTTCAACCTCGACGGCACCGCCATCTACCTGACGATGTCCTCGCTGTTCATCGCGGAGGCGATGGGCAGCCCGCTCTCCATCGGCCAGCAGATCTCGCTGCTCGTCTTCATGATCATCGCGTCCAAGGGTGCGGCGGGCGTGACGGGCGCCGGACTGGCGACGCTGGCGGGCGGTCTCCAGTCGCACCGCCCGGAACTGGTGGACGGCGTCGGCCTGATCGTCGGCATCGACCGCTTCATGAGCGAGGCGCGGGCGCTGACCAACTTCGCGGGCAACGCGGTGGCCACCGTCCTCGTCGGCACCTGGACCAAGGAGATCGACAAGGCCCGGGTGGGCGAGGTGCTCGGTGGACAGCTGCCCTTCGACGAGCGGACGCTGAGCCCGGACGGGCACGGGCCCGACGGCGGGGCGGCGGCCGCGCCGGAGCAGCGCGCCGACGGGTCGAAGGAGCCGGTGAAGGTCTGAGACCCGAGACCCAGAAATAGGGGCCTCGGCGGGTGCGCCCGCCGGGGCCCTTCCGCGTTTCCGCCCGCCCGCGCGTCAGCCCGCCGCTGCCGCCCCGGCGGGCGCCCGCGACCCCCGCGACTCCTCCGCCGTCCGTACCGCCTCCGCCGCCCGCTCCGCCGGTACGCCCGACGCGGCCAGCACCGTCTCCGCCGCCGCGTGGCCGGCCACCTCCGCGCTCAGGTCGCCGTCGTTGACCGCCTGCATCAGCCCGAACAGCGTGTGCTCGTGTACGTGCGCGAGTGCGCGCGGGGTGAGCGGTGACCGGAACAGGCCCGCCTCCAGACCGCGGGTCAGGATGGTCGTCGCCCGGCTGCGTACGGGCTCCAGGCGGGTCCGGATACCCGCGTCCGTGACGCTGCACTGGGCGAGCGAGACCAGCAGCCGGTAGCGGTCGGCGCACTCCCACGAGGCGAGGGTGGCCCGGGCCAGCGCCACGTCGGCGGGCTCGGACGGGTCGGCCGTGCCGTCGGCGAAGGCGGTCGTCACATCGTCGACGGCGGCGTCCGTCAGCGCGGTGATCAGCGCCTCCCGGCTCGGGAAGTGCCCGTAGACGGTGCGCCGCACCACCCCGGCGGCGCGGGCGATCTGGTCCATGGTCGCGTCCGGGTGCCGCAGCAGTTCGGCCAGCGCGATGTCCATGATCCGGCGGCGGTTGGCGTGGGCCCGGCTGGTGAGTGCGGTCATGGCGCGGCGGCTCCTCGGTCGGCGGACGCGTGCGGTCACGGTCCCGCTCTCCTCTCATTTTGCACATCGCTGTGCAGCGACGTAAATTGCACACGGCTGTGTAATTGCACAGCCATGTGCAAGATCGTGCGCGCGGACGCGCGCCACCACGAGCATGGGGAGAGACAGGGGTGAATCGGGTGGCTCCTACGGAGACCCGGCCGGTCCAGGACACGGACCGGCCCTATACGAAGCGCTGGTGGGCACTGGGCGTGCTGTGCCTCAGCCTGCTGATCATCGTGATGGCGAACACCTCACTCACCGTCGCGGCCCCCGACATGACCGCCGACCTGGGCCTGAGCAGCTCCGACCTGCAGTGGGTCATCGACGCCTACACCGTCCCGTACGCCGCGCTGATGCTGATGCTCGGGGCCGTCGGCGACAAGTACAGCCGCCGCGGGGCCCTCGTCCTCGGCCTGCTGGTCTTCGCCGGCGGCTCCGTCGCGGGCGCCCTGGTGGACAGCTCCGGCGGCGTCATCACGGCGCGCGCCGTGATGGGCGTGGGCGCGGCCATGATCATGCCCGCGACGCTGTCCCTGCTGGCCGCCACCTTCCCGCGCGGCGAACGCGCGCTGGCCATCACCATCTGGACCGCGACCGCCGGACTCGCCATCGCCGTCGGCCCGCTCGTCGCCGGCGCGCTCCTGGAGGACCACGGCTGGTCCTCGTCCTTTCTGATCAACGTGCCGGTCGCCGCGCTCGGCATCATCGGCGCGCTGCTGGTCGTCCCGGCGTCCAAGGCAGGACACAGCGACCGCCTCGACTACGTCGGCGGCCTGCTGTCCGTCGTCTGGGTCGGCGCCCTGATCTACATGCTCATCCAGGGCCCGCACTTCGGCTGGGACGCCCGCGCCATCGGTGCCGCGGTCGCCGCCGGCGTCGGCCTGGTCCTCTTCGTCGTCTGGGAACTGCGCCACCCGCGCCCGGTCCTGGACGTACGCCGCTTCGCCCACCGCGGCTTCGCCGGCGCCAACCTCGCCGTCGCCCTCTTCTTCCTCGCGGTCTTCGGCGCGTTCTACTACCTCACCCAGCACCTCCAGTTCGTCCTCGGCTACTCCCCGCTGGACACCGGCATACGGATGCTGCCGCTGGCCGGCGCGGTCTTCGTGGGCGCCGCGCTGACCGGCTTCCTGACGCCGCGGCTGGGCATGAAGGTCACGGTCACCACCGGCATGGTCGGCGGCACGGCCGCCCTCGCCCTGCTCACCCGCGTGGACGCCGGTTCCTCGTACGGCGACTTCCTCGCCCCGCTCATCATCCTGGGCCTGGCCATCGGTCTGTCCCTGTCACCGTGCACGGACGCCATCATGGGCGCCTTCCCCGAGGACCAGCTCGGCGTCGGCGGCGCGGTCAACGACACCTCCATCGAACTGGGCGGCTCGCTCGGCATCGCCATCCTGGGCTCCGTCCTGGCGAGCACCTACTCGTCCAAGCTCTCCGGCGCGGCGGCGTCGGCCGCGGCACACGGCGGCCCGAAGCTGCCCGGCAGCGCCCTGGAGACCGCGCAGGACTCGGTGGGCGCCGGGCTGGCGGTCGCCAAGGAGGTCGGCAAGCAGGTCGCCCAGGGCGCCGCGCCCAAGGCCGGCCCGGAGAAGGCCCAGGCACTCGGCCTCCAGCAGGCCCAGGCGGTCGCGGACGCGGTGCGCGGGGCGTTCTCCGACGCGGTCGCGCACACCAGCCTGATCGGCGCGGTCGTGCTGGGCGTGGGCACGGTGCTGGTCGCCGTCCTGCTGCCGCGCCGCCGCCGTACGCAGCAGCCGGACACCGGACCGGAGGCCTCCCGCGCGCCGGTCACGGCGGGCAGCGGCGGCACGTCCACGCGCGGCTGAGCGGCTGCGAACGCGCACGACGAACCCCGGCGGCCAGTGCCGCCGGGGTTCGTGGCGAGCTCAGGACTGGGCCTGGTGGATCTTCCAGTCGGCCACGTCCGAGCTGCGGTTGAAATAGGCGTTGGTGCACAGGTCGTACCGGGCGTCCGTGAGCGTGCTCGTGTGGTTGGTCTCCAGGAAGCCTCCGTTGTCCCCGTACAGGTTCCACAGGTGCACCACGTCGCCGGTCCGGACGTTCTGGTCGGCGGGGTCGGAGGTCCGCGCGAAGATCCGCCAGCGCCCGGTGCCCTGGGCGCGGTCCCTGGCCTGGGACGTGGACACGTCGTACTTGGCGCCGGCGTTCTTCTGCTCGTCCCTGGCGTGACCGTTGGTGTCCAGATAACCGCCGTCGCCGCCGTAGAGGTTGCGCAGGTAGATCACATCGCCGCTGACGACGGGCTGACCGGCGGTCTTGCCGGCGGCGGAGAGGACCTCCCAGGTGCCGGTGCCCTTGCCCCGGGTGGGCGTGGCGGCCGTCGCGACCTGGTACTTCGCTCCCGACGCGCTGCTGTGGCTGTTGGTGTCCAGGTAACCGCCCTGCCAGCCGTTGTAGCCGTTCTGGAGGTGGATCTGCGCGCCGTACCTGAGCTCGTTCGCCATCGGGCCTCCCTTGCTGGATGACCGCGAGTGCGGACCGCGTCCCGGCAGGGGCGGGGCGCCGCACGCGGTGGACGACTGCCCATCCTCGCGCCGGGACACGCAGCGCGGGCCAGGTTCGCAAGGTTGTCCAAATGGCGTCCGTGCCGGTTCCGGCCATGCGGTGCCGGCGGTCACCGCCGGCCGGGTGCACGGGCCGCCGGGCCGATTGTCAGTGGCAGATGCCACGATGCAATCGGCCCGGTGGTGGTGCGGGCGTGCGGGGCGGTGACGAGTGAGGGGTGGACGCTGATGGGGACGTCGGGCATGGGGCCGTTCGACAACGACGGGGCGAAGGATCTGCTGGACGACCTTGCCGCCATGCCGGAGGAGCGGCGTCTCGGCGCCCTACGGGGCGTGCTGTCCACCGCCGCCGCCGAACGGGACTATCTCGAAGCCCCGGAAGGCCAGATGGCCGTGGCCGCCGCGGCCCTGACGGCCGCCGCCCGCTCCGGGAGCGCGTGCCCGGCCGTTTCCGCGTACGCCCCGGACCTGACGGTCCCCGAACCGCCGCCCCAGCTCGCCGTGCTCGCGCTGCACGCCCTGGACCGGGTGCTCGCGCCGGAGTCCGAACTGGCCGAGCTGTGGGACGGGACGGACGGCGGCCAGGAGTGGCTGGCGCACCTGGCCCGCCTGCGCGCGGAGCTGACCGGGGACGCGGACCGGGGAGCCGGCCGGGGACCCGGACCGGTCCCGCGCCCGTGAGCGGCCACGCCATGCCCGGCGCCTGCCGTGCGTCCCACCGGTCCCGCGCCTACGGTTGACCGCGGAGCGTCACCCGCACCGGCGACCGAGGAGGACCCGTGGAGTACCGCACGCTCGGGCAGTCGGGCCTGAAGGTGTCCCGGCTCGTGCTCGGCACCCTCAACGTGGGCGCGCGCGAGCAGTTCGCCCAGATCGGCGGGCTCGGCACGGACGAGGCCCGCCGGCTGTTCGACATCGCCCTGGACGCCGGGGTGAACATGATCGACACCGCGAACATGTACTCCTTCGGCCAGGCCGAGGAGATCACCGGCGAGGCGCTGCGCGGCCGGCGGGACGACGTACTGCTCGCCTCGAAGGTCCGCATGCAGGTCGGCGACGGGCCCAACGAGGGCGGATCGTCGGCGTACAGCGTGCTGCGCGAGGTCGAACGCAGCCTGCGCCGGCTCCAGACCGACCACCTGGACCTGCTCTATCTGCACCAGTGGGACGGCCAGACGCCCATCGAGGAGACCCTGACCGCGCTGGACCGGCTCGTCGCCGACGGCAAGGTCCGCTACGTCGGCGTCTCGAACTTCAGCGGTTGGCAGATCATGAAGACGCTCTACACCGCGCGGCTGCACCGCCTGACCGCGCCGGTGGCCCAGCAGGTCTACTACACCCCCGAGGCCCGCGAGGCGGAGTACGAAATCCTCCCGGCCGCCCTGGACCAGGGTCTGGGCACGCTGGTGTGGAGCCCGCTGGGGGAGGGGCTGCTCAGCGGCAAGGTCCGGCGTGGACGGCAGGTGCCGTCCACGACCCGGCAGGGCACCGACTGGCCCGAACCGCACGTGGTCGACAAGGAGCGGGCCTACGACATCATCGACGCCCTCGCCGAGGTCGCCGAGGCGCACGGCACGTCCGTACCGAGAGTCGTGCTCTCCTGGCTGCTGGGCCGCCCCGGCGTCACCGGCCTGGTGATCGGCGCCCGCAACGAGGAGCAGCTGCGCGACAACCTCGCGGCCACCGGTCTCACCCTCACCGAGGCCGAGACGGCACGGCTCACCGGACTCTCCCAGCTGCCCGCCTACTACCCGTACTGGCACCGCGTCATGAACGCGTCCGACCGCCCGGACCCGGCCGAGGCGCCCTTCCTGGACGGCTGGAAGCAGGCCATGGGCGGCTGAACGGGCCGGGGCCGGGGCATGACGGCCCCGGCCCCGGAAAGCCGCGCTCCGTCACACCGGCCGCAGCCAGACCGTCGCCAGCGGCGGCAGCACCGGCGTGATCGACGCCGGCCGCCCGTGCCACGGTACGGACGCGTCGGGCACCAGCGGCTCGGCGCTGCCCACCCCGCTCCCGCCGTACCGCGCCTCGTCCGTGTTCAGCACCTCCCGCCAGGCCGGCACGTCCGCCGGCACCCCGAGCGGATACGCGTGCCGCACCACCGGCGAGAAGTTGGCGACCGCCAGCAGCGGGGTGCCGTCCGTGCCGTAGCGCAGGAAGGCGAAGACGTTGTCCTCGCTCGCGTCGCCGACGATCCAGGAGAAGCCCTCCGGCACGGTGTCCTGCTCCCACAGCGCGGGGGTGTCCGTGTAGCGGCGGTTCAGGTCGCGGACCAGGTCCCGTACGCCCCGGTGGTCGGGCTCGGCCGAGTACGACGGGTCCAGCAGCCACCAGTCGGGCCCGTGCCCCTCCGCCCACTCCGCCCCCTGGGCGAACTCCTGCCCCATGAACAGCAGCTGCTTGCCCGGGTGCGCCCACATGTACCCGAGGTACGCCCGCTGCGTGGCCCGCTGCTGCCACCAGTCACCGGGCATCTTGGAGACCAGCGACCGCTTGCCGTGCACCACCTCGTCGTGCGAGATCGGCAGCACGTAGTTCTCCGAGTACGCGTACACCATCGAGAACGTCATCTCGTTGTGGTGGTACTTGCGGTGCACCGGCTCCTTGCCCACATAGCCCAGCGAGTCGTGCATCCAGCCCATGTTCCACTTCAGCCCGAAGCCCAGCCCGCCGAAGCCGCCGGGCCCCGCATGGTGGGTGGCGCGGGTGACGCCGTCCCAGGCGGTGGACTCCTCGGCGACGGTGACGACACCGGGGCAGCGCCGGTAGACCGTCGCGTTCATCTCCTGGAGGAAGGCCACCGCGTCCAGGTTCTCCCGGCCGCCGTGCGCATTGGGCGTCCACTCGCCGCTCTCCCGGGAGTAATCGAGATAGAGCATCGAGGCGACGGCATCCACCCGCAGCCCGTCGATGTGGAACTCCTCGCACCAGTACACCGCGTTGGCGACCAGGAAGTTGCGCACCTCGGCACGGCCGTAATCGAACTCCAGGGTGCCCCAGTCCGGGTGCGCGGCCCGCGCCGGGTCCTCGTGCTCGTACAGCGGCCGCCCGTCGAACTCGGCCAGCGCCCAGTCGTCGCGCGGGAAGTGCGCCGGCACCCAGTCCATCAGCACGCCGATGCCGGCCCGGTGCAGCGCGTCGACCAGATACTTGAAGTCGTCGGGGGTGCCCATCCGGGCGGTCGGGGCGTAGAAGCCGGTGACCTGGTAGCCCCAGGACCCGCCGAAGGGGTGCTCGGCGACCGGCATCAGCTCGACGTGGGTGAAGCCCAGGTCCGCGACGTAGGCGGGCAGCTGCTGGGCCAGCTGCCGGTACGTGAGACCGGGACGCCAGGACGCCAGGTGCACCTCGTAGACGGAGAACGGCGCCGCGTGCACCGGGCGCTCGGCGCGCCGCTCCAGCCATGCGGCGTCCTGCCACCGGTGGTGCGAGGTGTGCACCACGGAGGCGTTGGCGGGCGGGCACTCCGTACGGCGGGCCATCGGGTCGGCGCGCAGCGTCTTCGAGCCGTCCGGCCGGGTGATCTCGAACTTGTACAGCTCGCCCTCGCCCAGTCCCGGCAGGAACAGCTCCCACACACCGGACGAGCCGAGCGAGCGCATCGGGAAGCCGGTGCCGTCCCAGTAGTTGAAGTCGCCGACGACGCGCACGCCCAGGGCGTTCGGCGCCCAGACGGTGAAGCGGGTGCCGGTCACCTCCTGGTGCACCATCGGCCAGGCGCCCATCGCCTGCCACAGTTCCTCGTGGCGGCCCTCGCCGAACAGGTACAGGTCCAGTTCGCCGACGGCGGGCAGGAAGCGGTACGGGTCGTGCACGGTCACGACGTTGTCCTCGTACGAGACCAGCAGCTCGTACTCCGGGATCGCGGAGAGCGGGATGACGCCGCCGAACAGGCCGTCGCCCTCGTCGTGCAGATCGGCCCGCAGGCCCTTGGCGACGACGGTGACCGCCCGCGCGTACGGGCGCAGCACGCGGAAGAGCACGCCGCCGCGCACCGGGTGCGCGCCGAGCAGGCCGTGCGGGTCGTGGTGGGCACCGGCCAGCAGCCGGTCCCGGTCCCCGGTGCCGAGCGGCGGCGCGGTCCGGACGCCACGGCTCCCGCCGCTGGGCTCCGGGGCGGGGCCGGGGTGCGTGCCGTCGGGCCGGGTGCCGTCGGTCTGCGTGCCATCGGTCTCTGTGCCGGCGGTCCGAGCGCTGTCCCGGCGCGCGGCGTGGGACCGCTCCGGCAGGGGCTCGCCGTGGTCGCGCTGGTGCGGCGGCCGCTCGGCGGTCCCGCCAGGGTCACCGGACCGGCCGGTCCCGTCGGCGGAAGCGGCCCCGTCGGGCCCGGCAGGATCGTCCCGCCCCGGCAGGAAGGTCGCCGGTACACCGGGCCGGCCGGCGGTTGCCTCCGGGGACTCGCCCCGGACGGCCGTGCCACGGGCGGGCGCGGGTTCTTGCGATGGGCGGCGGGACGACGAACGGGCGGTCACGAGAGGAGCCTCCTCGGCCAGATGTCAGAGATCAGGGTGTCTGGGATGCGGGGGTCTGGTGCGCGCCGGGCGCGCGGGACGGGCCGGGGCCGCGCCCGCCGGTGTCGGTGCTCCGTGGCCCGGGTGGCCCGCTCCCGCCGATTCATGCGCGTCCATCGGCCCCGTCCGGATCCGGGCCCGCACAGGGGTCCGTGCCGGCGGCGCCCCGGGAGGCCTGCGCACCGGCGAGCCGCCGCACCGCGGCCATCGGTACGGGCAGCCAGTTCGGCCGGTGCCGGGCCTCGTACAGCACTTCGTAGACGGCCTTGTCGGTCTCGTACGCCCGCATCAGCTCGGGCGCCGAGCGTGGATCGAGCCCGCCGGCCTCCGCGTACCCGAGGCAGTACGCGGCCCGGGTGCGCCGGGCCCACTCCAGCGACCACGGATCGCCGCCGGACGGGCCGCTGCGCGCCGCGTAGTCGAACGAACGCAGCATGGCCGCGACATCCCGCACCGCGGGCTGCGGGCGCCGCCGCTCGGCCAGCGGCCGGGACGGCTCGCCCTCGAAGTCGATCAGCGACCAGCGGCCCTCGTCGGCGGACCGCAGGGTCTGCCCCAGGTGCAGGTCGCCGTGGATGCGCTGGGCGGACCAGGCGCGGCCGTCGTGCCCGAGCGCGGCGAGTTCGTCGAAGGCGGTGCGCAGCCGGGCGCAGTACGGCCGCAGCGCGGGCACCACCCGCGCGGTGGCCACCAGGCGTTCGTTCATCCGGGTCGCGATCGCGTCGAGTTGGGGGCGGCGCAGCTCGGTGGTGGGCAGCGTCTCGGCCAGCGCGGTGTGCACCTCCGCGGTGGCGTGTCCGAGCGCCCGCGCCGAGCTGGTGAAGTCGGCCTGCACGGCGAGCGCGTTGAGGGCCAGCTGCCAGCCGTCGGCCGAGCCGTTCAGGAAGGGCTGGAGCACGCCCAGCGTCACCGGCTCGCCCTCGTCCGCCTCCGGGTCGGTCTCGAACCAGGCGGCGGGCGCCGGCACCCGCCCGCACTTGGCGCGGGCCAGCGCCAGCGGCAGTTCCAGGTCGGGGTTGAGGCCGGGCGCGGTCCGCCGGAAGACCTTGAGGATGTACGAATCCCCGTAGACCACTGATGAGTTGGTCTGCTCGGCGGTGACCGGACGGGCGGGCATCCCCGAGGAGATGGTGCTGTCCGGCACCCGGCAGAACCGCAGCCCGCCGAGCCGCCCCGGTACGCGCAGCCGCTCCAGCAGGAGGGCGCACAGCCGGTTGTCCAGCAGCGCGTCGTAGACCGTACGGCCGTGCAGGGGGCCGCCGGCGGGGCGGCCGATCACGGCGGGGGCGAGCTGCGGCGGCAGTGCGCTGTGCACGCCGAGCAGGAGTTGGTAGCAGTCCGCCGTGGCCGCGGGGCCCCCGGACGGCGTGGAGGCCTGATCGGCCAGGCCCTCCGGTGGTGGTACCGGCTGCGGAGCCCCGGGGGGGACCGCCGACTGCTGCGCCCGTACGAGCAGGTGCAGCAGCCCCGGTGTGGCGCCACCCGCCGCGCACGGCAGCAACTCGGTCGCCGTCACCAGCTGGAATCCCGTGATCGGCCGCCCTTTGCCGGCGAACCACCGCTGCCGCGGCAGCCATTCGCTCAGCAGGGGGACGAGTGAGGACAACAGCGCGGGCGCGGTGGTCGAGAGGCGGTCATGCGAACTGCGGATGGCACGGGTCGAGGCGGTCTCCGACATGGCGTCGCGTCCTTTCCCCGGGCACACGACAGGTAGGGCAAAGTGTCCCGGAATGCGGCCTTGACTGTGCGGCGGTGCGGGACGTGTCGGGTGAGGATCGTCCGTACGGCAGCGGCGTACGTGGGGATTACCCCTGACGCCGGGGTTTCGGCGCTGGCTCACCCGGCCCGTGCGGTAGTAGGAAGACTGCCCGTGGGTGTGGTCGGAAAACGCCCGTACCCGCCTCGCGGACGGATACGGGCGGCGGTTTTCCGCCGCCCTGCACGTGCGTCGGTACAGTCCCTAGACCGCCCCCCTCCGCAACCGGAACCAATAGAAGCCGTGGCCGGCCAGGGTCAGCAGATACGGCCATTCGCCGATGGGCGGGAAACGGACGCCGCCGATCAGCTCGACCGGATGCCGTCCGTTGAATGTCCGCAGATCCAGTTCGGTGGGCTGCGCGAAACGCGAGAAATTGTGCACGCACAGCACCAGGTCGTCCTGGTATTCGCGCAGGAAGGCCAGTACGGCGGGGTTGGACGAGGGCAGTTCGGTGTAGGTGCCGAGGCCGAAGGCCGGGTTCTGCTTACGGATCTCGATCATGCGCCGGGTCCAGTGGAGCAGCGACGACGGCGACGACATCGACGCCTCGACGTTGGTGACCTGATAGCCGTAGACCGGGTCCATGATGGTCGGCAGGGAGAGCCGGCCGGGGTCGCAGGAAGAGAAACCGGCGTTCCGGTCGGGGGTCCACTGCATCGGGGTGCGGACCGCGTCTCGGTCGCCGAGCCAGATGTTGTCGCCCATGCCGATCTCGTCGCCGTAATACAGGATCGGCGACCCCGGCAGCGACATCAGCAGCGCGGTGAACAGCTCGATCTGGTTGCGGTCGTTGTCGAGCAGCGGGGCCAGTCGGCGGCGGATGCCGATATTGGCCCGCATGCGCGGGTCCTTGGCATATTCCGCGTACATATAGTCGCGCTCTTCGTCCGTGACCATTTCGAGCGTCAGCTCGTCGTGGTTGCGCAGGAAGATGCCCCACTGGCAGTTGGCCGGAATCTCCGGGGTCTTGGCCAGGATTTCCGAGACCGGGTAGCGTGATTCCCGGCGGACCGCCATGAAGATGCGCGGCATGACCGGGAAATGGAACGCCATGTGGCATTCGTCCCCGCCCTTGGAGTAGTCACCGAAATAGTCGACGACGTCCTCCGGCCACTGGTTCGCCTCGGCCAGCAGCACCGTGTCGGGGTAATGCGCGTCGATCTCCGCCCGGACGTGCTTGAGGAAGCCGTGCGAGGCGGGCAGGTTCTCGCAGTTGGTGCCCTCCTCGGCGTACAGGTACGGAACCGCGTCCAGCCGGAACCCGTCGATCCCCAGGTCGAGCCAGAAGCGCAGCGCGGAGAGCATCTCCTCCTGGACGGCCGGGTTCTCGTAGTTCAGGTCCGGCTGGTGGGAGAAGAAGCGGTGCCAGAAGTACTGCTTGCGCACCGGGTCGAAGGTCCAGTTCGATGCCTCGGTGTCAACGAAGATGATCCGCGCGTCCTGGTACTGCTTGTCGTCGTCAGCCCAGACGTAGTAGTCCCCGTACGGGCCGTCCGGGTCGGTGCGGGACTCCTGGAACCACGGGTGCTGGTCGCTGGTGTGGTTCATGACGAAGTCGATGATCACCCGCATCCCGCGCTGGTGCGCGGCGTCCACGAACTCCACGAAGTCGGCCAGATCGCCGAATTCGGGGAGTACGGCCGTGTAGTCCGACACGTCGTAACCGCCGTCCCGCAGCGGGGACTTGAAGAACGGCGGCAGCCACAGGCAGTCCACGCCCAGCCACTGGAGATAGTCCAGTTTGGCCGTGATGCCCTTGAGGTCGCCGATGCCGTCGCCGTTGCTGTCCTGGAAGGAACGCACCAGGACCTCGTAGAAGACGGCCCGTTTGAACCAGTCGGGATCGCGGTCCTTGGCCGGCGTGTCCTCGAACTTGTCCGGGACGGGCTCGTTGACGATCAATTGGGTGACCCTCCGATCGGTGAGGACGGTCGCAGGGAGAACAGGTGCGCGGGCGCCGGGGCGCGGCCCGGGTCGAGGCGCACATAGTTGTCCCTGCCCCAGTGGTAGGTCTCGCCGGTGAGCTCGTCGCGCACCGGGACGGAATCGTGCCAATCGAGGCCGAGTTCCGGCATGTCCAACGACACCGTCGCCTCGTGGGTGTGGTGCGGGTCGAGGTTGACGACGGTGAGCACCGTGTCGGCCCCGGCGCCGTTCCCGGCCCGTTTGGAATAGGCGAGGACGGCGTCGTTGTCGACGGTGTGGAAATGCAGACTGCGCAGCTGTTGGAGTGCCGGGTGGCGGCGTCGCAAGCGGTTCAGCGTGGTGATGAGAGGAGCGATCGTACGTCCCCGGCGCGCCGCTGTCTCCCAGTCCCGTGGCCTCAGTTGGTACTTTTCGGAATCCAGGTACTCCTCGCTGCCATCTCGTACCGGTGTCGACTCGCACAGCTCGAATCCGGCGTAGACGCCCCACGCCGGGGAGAGGGTGGCGGCCAGTACGGCACGCACCTCGAACGCGGGCCGCCCGCCGTGCTGCAGATAGGCGTGCAGGATGTCCGGCGTATTGACGAAGAAATTCGGCCGCATGTACGAGGCCGATGCGCGCGACAGTTCGGTGAGGTACTCGGTCAGCTCGTGCTTGGAGTTGCGCCAGGTGAAGTAGGTGTACGACTGCTGGAACCCGATCTGCGCCAGCGTGCGCATCATGGCAGGCCGGGTGAACGCCTCGGCCAGGAAGATGACGTCCGGATCGGTGCGGTTGACGTCCGCGATGACCTTCTCCCAGAAGAGCACCGGCTTGGTGTGCGGATTGTCGACCCGGAAGATGCGCACCCCGCGCTCCATCCAGAAGCGCAGCAGCCGTTCCGTCTCCCGTACCAGCCCGTTCAGGTCGGCGTCGAACGCCAGCGGGTAGATGTCCTGGTACTTCTTCGGCGGGTTCTCGGCGTAGGCGATGGAGCCGTCCGCCCGGTGGTGGAACCACTCGGGGTGCTCGGTGACCCAGGGGTGGTCCGGCGAGCACTGGAGGGCGAAGTCCAGCGCCACCTCCATGCGCAGGTCGCGTGCCGTGCGGACGAAGTGCTCGAAGTCCTCGAAGGTGCCGAGGTCCGGATGCAGGGCGTCGTGCCCGCCCTCGGGGGAGCCGATCGCCCACGGCGACCCCACGTCGCCCGGGCCCGCGGAGAGCGCATTGTTGGGGCCCTTGCGGTAGGAGGTGCCGATGGGGTGTACGGGCGGCAGATAGACGACGTCGAAACCCATGGCCGCGACCGCCGGCAGCCGCTCGGCGGCCGTCCGGAACGTGCCGCTGACCGGTGCCGCGCCCTTGCGGACGACCGCGCCCTCCGAGCGCGGGAACAGCTCGTACCACGATCCGAACAGCGCCCGGCGGCGTTCGACCAGCAGCGGCGCCGTACGCGAGGCGGTGACCAGCTCGCGCAGCGGATGCCGGGCGAGCGCGGCGGTGACCTCGGGGGCGAGCGCGGCGGCGAGCCGGGTCGCGGCGGGCAGGTGCGCGTCGCGCAGGGCGTCCACCGCGGCCAGCACCGCTTCCCGGCCGTCTCTCTTGGGCACCCCCTCGGCGGCGCGTTCGTGCAGCGTGGCGCCCTCGGCGAGGACCGGTTCGGTGTCGATGCCGGCCGGGATCTTGATCCCGGCGTGGTGGCGCCAGGTGCCGACCGGGTCCGACCAGCCCTCGACGGCGTACGTCCAGCGGCCCTCCACGTCCGGGGTGACCTCGGCGCCCCAGCGGTCCGTGCCGGGTGCCAGTTCGCGCATCGGGGTCCAGGGGCCCGGCCGGCCCAGCGGGTCGCGCAGGACGACGTTGGCGGCGACCGCGTCATGGCCCTCACGGAAGACGGTCGCCGAGATCTCGAAGGTCTCACCGGCCACCGCTTTCGCCGGGCGACGGCCGCAGTCGATCAGCGGGTGGAGGTCGAGCACGGGAATGCGGCCGATCATGGGGTCACCTGACACTCGGGACGTGCTACCGGATTCTGTCCTTTCTATCGTTTTTGTCACGGATGGACGGGCTGCGGGCATGGGCACTCCTGTCCGCTTTCACTCGGCTGGCGGATGGGGGTGGTGCGGGAAGCCGTGCGGCGCTCCGGGGCGCAAGAGCGGTACCGCACAAGCCTTCCCGTGGCGCACGGGCGGGCAATCCGGCCGTCCGCGCACTACCGGTACGTAACCGCGGAACGGAATATGACCGGGGCCCCGGCCACGCCCACCGAAGGCGCGGAGGCCCCCGGGCGCACGGTTCCAGCCCGCCCGCACGTGGTACGGAGCCGCGCCGCCCTTGGCTCACCAGCCGGAGCTGACCTGCGACGACGCGGTCGGCGAGCCGGGGCCCGCCGCTCTGGTCCGATGCCCGGCCGCCACGGCGGCCGGCGCGTTCCGCACCTCCTTCGGTCCGGCCCGACGGTGGGCCACAGGTGGAGCGCGGCCGCGCCGGCTGCGTACGGAGCGGCCGTGGGCTTGCCGGAGCGGGGCCGCTTCGCAGTCTCCCCCGGGTTCCACGCGGACGTGATGTCCACACCCGGTGCGAACAGGCCGACTTTCGCACGCCAGTTGGAGAACGCGGCCCGCCGGTCGCAGGTATCGCCGGCCCCGGTCGCGGCCGCCTCGCGCCGCCGGACCGACACCACCCGGCAGCCTTCCGCCCGGCGTGCGCCCGTACAAGAGTGCGCGACGGTGGGGAACCGGCCATATCGGCCGCGCGGGGCGGGCGGGAAGCGGGGGAGGGGCGGACCGGACCCGGCCGTCGTCGCGCGCCGTACCGTGCCCACGGGTGGCCGGAAGGCGCCCTCCTGGGGGTCGGCTCCGCCGAACGGGTGACGCCCCAAGATCCTTACGGGTCCCGGCAGTTGGTGGTCTCATGCGACCGGATTACGGGGTACCGGGCGAATCGGGCGGCCCTGCGCCGCTACCGTCGTAGCGTGAAGGCCATTCGTCGGTTCACCGTGCGCCCCGTCCTCCCGGAACCCCTGCGACCGCTCAGCGACCTGGCTCGCAATCTGCGCTGGTCCTGGCACCCCGAGACCCGTGAACTGTTCCACGCCATAGCCCCCGCCGGCCGGCGCCGGGCGGGGCTGGACCCCGTACGGCTGCTGAGCACCGTCTCCGCCGAACGGCTCGCCGAGCTGGCCGGGGACCGCAGGTTCCTGCGCCGGCTCGGCGCGGCCGCCGACGACCTGCAGGACTATCTGACCGGACAGCGCTGGTACCAGAGCGCCCAGGAGGGCGGCCGGGACGGCCGGCTGCCCGAGGCCGTCGCCTACTTCTCGCCCGAGTTCGGCATCACCGCCGCGCTGCCCCAGTACTCGGGCGGCCTCGGCATCCTCGCCGGCGACCACCTCAAGGCCGCCAGCGACCTGGGGGTGCCGCTGATCGGGGTCGGTCTGCTCTACCGGCACGGGTACTTCCGCCAGTCGCTCTCCCGCGAGGGCTGGCAGCAGGAGCACTACCCGGTGCTGGACCCCAACGAGCTGCCGCTGGACCTGCTGCGGGAGGCCGACGGGACACCCGCCCAGGTCGCCCTCGCGCTGCCCGGCGGGCGGCAGCTGCGGTCGGTCGTCTGGGTGGCGCGGGTCGGGCGGGTACCGCTGCTGCTCCTGGACTCCGACGTGGAGGAGAACGGGCCGGGCGAGCGGGACGTGACCGACCGGCTGTACGGCGGGGGCAGCGAGCACCGCCTGCTGCAGGAGATGCTGCTGGGGATCGGCGGGGTGCGGGCCGTACGGACGTACTGCCGGCTCACCGGCCACGCCGCGCCCGAGGTGTTCCACACGAACGAGGGACACGCGGGCCTCCTCGGCCTGGAACGCATCCGGGAGCTGGCGGACGCCGGCCGCGAGGCCGGCCCCGGCGAGGCCGGCGGGCCGGTCGGCCTGGACTTCGACGGCGCCCTGGAGACCGTGCGCGCCGGCACGGTCTTCACCACCCACACCCCCGTCCCCGCCGGCATCGACCGCTTCGACCGCGAACTGGTCGCCCGGCACTTCGGCGAAGCGGCGGAGCTGCCCGGCATCGACGTCGAACGGATCCTCGCGCTCGGCCTGGAGACCTACCCCGGCGGCGAGCCCAACTGCTTCAACATGGCGGTGATGGGACTGCGGCTGGCGCAGCGCGCCAACGGCGTCTCCACCCTGCACGGCCGCGTCAGCCGGGAGATGTTCGCCGGGCTGTGGCCGGGCTTCGACCCGGAGGACGTACCGATCACCTCGGTGACCAACGGGGTGCACGCGCCCACCTGGGTGGCGCCCGAGGTCTTCCGGCTGGGCGCGCGCCAGATCGGGCCGGGACGCACCGAGGACGCGCTGTCCGTCGGCGACTCGCGGCGCTGGTCGGCGGTGGCCGACATCCCGGACGCGGACGTCTGGGACCTGCGGCGGGTGCTGCGCGAACAGCTCGTCGAGGAGGTACGGCGGCGGCTGCACGTCTCCTGGCGGCAGCGCGGCGCCGGGGCCGCGGAACTGGGCTGGATCGACGGCGTGCTCGACCCGGACGTCCTCACCATCGGGTTCGCCCGCCGGGTCCCGTCCTACAAGCGGCTCACCCTGATGCTGCGCGACCGCGACCGCCTGATGGACCTGCTGCTGCACCGCGAGCGGCCGGTCCAGATCGTGGTGGCGGGCAAGGCCCACCCGGCCGACGACGGCGGCAAGCGCCTCGTACAGGAACTGGTCCGCTTCGCCGACGACCCGCGCGTACGGCAGCGGCTGGTCTTCCTGCCCGACTACGGCATGGCCATGGCGCAGAAGCTCTACCCCGGCTGCGACGTCTGGCTCAACAACCCGCTGCGCCCGCTGGAGGCGTGCGGCACCTCCGGCATGAAGGCGGCGCTCAACGGCTGTCTGAATCTCTCCGTCCTGGACGGCTGGTGGGACGAGTGGTACGAGCCGGACTTCGGCTGGTCCATCCCGACCGCCGACGGGCACGCCACCGACGAGAACCGGCGCGACGAACTGGAGGCCAACGCGCTGTACGAGCTGCTGGAGCAGCGGGTCGCGCCGCGCTTCTACGACCGGGACGAGAGCGGCGTCCCGCAGCGCTGGGTCGAGATGGTGCGCCAGACCCTGGTCAACCTGGGGCCGAAGGTGCTGGCGGGCCGGATGGTGCGCGAGTACGTGGAGCGGCTGTACGCGCCCGCCGCCCGCGCCCAGCGCGCGCTGACCCCGCAGGCCGCGACGGAACTGGCGGTCTGGAAGGCCCGGGTGCGGGCCGCGTGGCCGCGCGTCGCGGTGGACCACGTGGAGACCGGGGCCCCGGTGGTGGACCACGCGGAACCCGTAGGCGTACCGGGCGGCCCGCCCAACGGCAGCGCCGAACTGGGCGCCACCCTGGCGCTCCGGGTCCGCGTCGCGCTCGGCGACCTCGCGCCGGACGACGTGGAGGTCCAGGTCGTCTCGGGCCGGGTGGACGAGTCGGACCGGATCACCGACGCGACGACCGTGCCGCTCAAGCCGAGCGGCGGCCCGGACCTGGAGGGCCGCTGGCTCTACGAGGGCCCGCTCGCCCTGGACCGCACCGGCTCCTTCGGCTACACGGTCCGCGTCCTGCCGGCCCACCGGCTGCTGGTGTCCGCCGCCGAGATGGGGCTGCTGGCGGTGCCGTCGGAGGCGACGGGCGAGGAGGCCGGGGTCCTGATGCGCTGACGGACCGCGGCCTTCCGCGACGGCCGGGGCCCGCACGGCAGCGTGCGGGCCCCGGCCGGCCGTTCACCGGGACAGCAGGAAGTGCACCTGGCGCGGCCTGACCTCCAGGTCGCTCAGCCCCTCGGGCGTTGCGCCCATCTCACGGGCGACCTCGGACGCCGCGCGGAAGGTCTCCTCGGACTCGAAGGCGCCGGTGGTGACGACGGCCTCGCCGTCCGGGGTGACCCAGACCCCGACGGACAGGAAGCCCGGCTGCGACCGTGCCGCTTCGGCGACCTGGTGGCACTGGCCGACGAACTCCTCGACGTGCTCGGGAGCCGGGTAGTGGAAGGCGACGAAACCGAATGACATGACGGGGTCCCCCCTCGGGCGTACGGTTGCGTACGAGCCGAAGCTAGACCGGCGGTAGGGCCCCGTACAGCCGCCCGCGGCACCCGACGGGCAGAATCAGCCTGCGGAAACCACCGGCTGGTCCTCCGACGCCGGGCGGGGCGCCCGGAACGTACGCCGGTAAGCCTGCGGTGAGACGCCGATGGCGGCATGCAGATGCTGGCGCAGGGACGCGCCGCCGGCGAAGCCGACCCGGCCGGCGACCAGATCCACCGGCAGATCGCTGGTCTCCAGCAGCTGGCGGGCGCGCAGCAGCCGCTGCTGGATGAGCCACCGCCCGGGGCTCAGACCGGTCTCGTCGCGGAAGCGGCGGTTGAAGGTGCGCAGGCTCATTCCGGCGTGCTGGGCCAGCCGGGTCAGGGTCAGCGGTTCGTCCAGGTGCTCCAGGGCCCACTGCTGGGTGGCCGCGGTGCCGGTCGCGGTCGGCGCGGGCACCGGCTGCTCGACGTACTGGGCCTGGCCGCCGTCCCGGAACGGCGGCATGACGCACTTGCGGGCCGCGTGGTTGGCGACCGCGCCGCCGTGGTCCGTGCGCACGATGTGCAGGCAGACGTCGATGCCGGACGCGGCGCCGGACGAGGTCAGGATGTCGCCGTCGTCGACGAAGAGCACGTCGGGGGTGAGCCCGACCTTCGGGTACAGGCGGCGGAAGTGGTCGCCGAGCTGCCAGTGGGTGGTGGCCGGGCGGCCGTCGAGCAGTCCGGCGGCGGCCAGGACGTACGCGCCGGTGCAGATGGACACGATGCGCGTACCGGGCCGGACGGTCGCCAGCGCGGCCCGCACCGTGTCGGACAGCGCGTCGTCGATGCGGTCCGGGGCGATGGACGGGATCACCACCGTGCCGGCCGTGCGCAGCACCTCGGGGCCGTGCTCCACCATGATCGAGAAGTCGGCGCCGCAGCGCACCGGGCGCCCGTCGGCGGAACAGGTCAGCACCTCGTAGCGGCCCTCGGCGGCGCCGAACACCCGGCCCGGGATGCCCAGCTCGAAGGGGTAGACGCCGTCCAGGGCCAGGACCACCACTCGATGTGTACGCATGGCACGATCCTATCGAATGATGGCCATCGTGCCATTGTTGTGGCCCCGGAGGCCGGTGATGCTGGACGGCATGAGCGAACTCACCATGCGTGCCATCAGCCAGGACGTCACCGGCGGCCCCGACGTCCTGAAGGAAACCGAACTCCCGCGGCCCGAGCCGGGCGTCGGCCGGATCCAGATCGCGGTCCGCGCCGCCGGCGTCAACCCCACCGACTGGAAGCACCGCGCGGACGGTCTCTTCGTCAGGACGCTGCCCCGCGTCCTGGGCTGGGACGTCTCCGGCGTCGTCACGGCGGTCGGCATCGGCGTCACCCTGTTCCAGCCGGGCGACGAGGTCTTCGGCATGGTCCCGTACCCGTACGGCGTCGGCACCCACGCCGAGTACGTCACCGGCCCCGCGCGGGCGTTCGTGCCCAAGCCCGCCGCCCTCGACCACGTCCAGGCGGGCGCCCTGCCGCTGGCCGCGCTCACCGCCTACCAGGCCCTGGTGGACACCGCGGACGTACGGCCCGGACAGCGCGTCCTGATCCACGCGGCGGCGGGCGGCGTCGGCCACCTCGCCGTACAGATCGCCAAGGCCAAGGGCGCCCACGTGATCGGCACGGCCAGCGCCGGCAAGCACGGCTTCCTGCGCTCCCTCGGCGCCGACGAGGTGATCGACTACCGGGAGACCGACTTCGCCGAGGCCGCCGGAACGGTCGACGTCGTCCTGGACACCATCGGCGGCGACACCCTCACCCGCTCCCTGGACGTGGTGCGCGAGGGCGGCACCGTCGTCTCGATCCTCGCCCACAGCACCCCGGAGGACCGGGCGAAGGCCGCGGAGCGCGGGGTCCGCCTCGCGCTGCTGATCGTCGAGGCCGACCACGCGGGCATGCGCGAGGTCGCCGCCCTCGCCGAGACCGGCGCGCTGCGCGCCCACATCGCCGCGACCTTCCCGCTGGAGCAGGCCGCGCAGGCGCACGAGATGGGCGAGACCGGCCGGACCCAGGGGAAGATCGTCCTTGAGGTGAAGTGACACGGCGGCTAGGGCGTTTCTGATGGATCTCCGTGGGCGTCGCGATGCCGCGGAGATCCGTCAGAAGCGCCCTAGCGGTCCCGCCGGTGCACCAGCCCCTTCGAGGCCAGCCGGCCGTCCGCGAAGCACAGCTGGTAGGCCATGTCCTCCGCGTACGCGCGGACGTAGTAGTACCGGCAGGTGTGGCCGGGCGGCGGGACGGGGGTGCCGTCCGGCGGTACGTCCATGGAGAAGAACGGCAGCCGTGACTCCACCGCCTCCTGGCCGTCGCCGGTCCGTATCCGGTCGTACGTCCCGCGGTCCAGGACCGACCAGGACGGGCTGATCAGCGCGAAGACACCCATGAGCAGCAGCAGCCCGGTGAACAGCGCCACCGGCACGGTCACCGTCTGCACCAGCCGCCGCCGCACCTGGTGCCGGGCGGACGCCAGCTCCCGCTGCGACAGGCTCCATCGCGCACCGTCGCCGGGGCCGCGCACCGGCGCCCCGCCGGTCGTCGGCAGCCGGGCCGCCACCTCGAAACCGCCCTCGGGTGTCGGCCCGGCCCGCAGCTCGCCGCCCGCCAGACGCACCCGTTCGTCCAGCCCCACCAGCCCGTTGCCGCCCGAGACCGGGACCGGTACGGACGCCGTGCCGGTCCCGGACCCGCCGGGCGGGGGCGGGGCGTTGGCCACCGTGACGTCCAGCCGCCGGTCGCCGCCGGCGAGCCGCACCTCGACCGGTGCGCCCGGCGCGTGCTTCGTGGCGTTGGTCAGCCCCTCCTGCACCACGCGGTACACCGCACGGCCGCCCATGACCGGCATGTCCTGCGCCGCCGCGTCCCCGTCGTGCCGCAGCGAGACGTCCAGGCCGGAGGACCGGGCGCGTTCGACGAGGGCCTCCACGCTGTCGTCGGCGGGCAGCCGGGACGGCGTCACCCGGTCGTCGGCGCGCAGCACCCCGATGATGTCCCGCAAGTGTTCGGCGGCCGCCCCGGCCGCCGCCCGCAGTTCGCCCACCGCCGCCCGCTGGTCCGGCGCCAGCCGCGGATCGACCTCCAGCGCCCCGGCGCGCAGCGTGAGCAGCGCCAGTTCGTGGCCGAGCGAATCATGCATGTCCCCGGCGATCCGGGCCCGTTCACGCAGCCGCGTACGGTCGGCGACGGCCTGCTGCTCGTGTTCCATCCGCTCGGCGAGCTGCCAGCCCGTACGGACCAGCGCGGCGTACTGGCGGCGGTAGCGGCCCAGCAGCCACGGCAGTACGACGTTGAAGAGCAGGGTGAGCACGGCGGTGAACCACGGCCACATGTTGCGGGTGACCAAGACGCTCAGCAGCAGGCCGACGGCCGCGACTCCCGCGAAGAACCACAGGGAGGCGCGGGTCCGTTCGACCCGTACCCCGGCCAGGAACGCCAGGGCGGCCAGCGCGGCGGTGTACTCGAACGTGAACAGGTCCCGGGTCGTCACGAACCCCAGCGCGACGGGCACCGCGAGCGCCGCGAGCGGCCACCTGCGCCGCACCGCCACCGCCGCGGCCAGCAGCGGGATGCCGAGCACCGCCGTCCACGTACGTACCTGCGGCACCCCGTCGAAGGCGGCGGTGAGCGGTACGGACAGCGCCAGCCAGAGACCGGCGTCCAGCAGCAGGGCGACCCACCGGGGACGCTCGGCGGCGGGCGGCGCGGGACGCAGGAGACGAGTGAGCATGACGTCAGCTTCGCCGACCGGAGACCGGACGCGCCCCTGACGAAAGTAAGGACCATCGCCCGCCTGTCACCTCCCGCTGACCCAGAACGCACCACCGGCCGCACCGGCCACGCTGCTCAGGACGGCGAGCAGCCGGTAAGGCAGGTGCTGGACCACTACGTGCACGCCCCCGATACGCAGCTCCAGAAAGGGGGTTGGCGGCTTCTTCTGCTGCTGGCGTGGTGTCATGACGGCCTTCGATCGGCTCGGGGTGTTGGATACAGTCCAAGCTCAGCAGCGGCGCGCGATGTTGCGCCAGCGCGCGCGGAAGCCTTGCGTGAGACGGACGCAAGTTGCGGGGACGGCAACTTCAGGGGTGGCGATGAGTCCAGAGCTCGGAGCAGGGCGTACGGGGCGGGGGCCGGACAGGCTTGCCCTGCTGGACAACGTGCCGGAGGGGCCGCGGAAGGTGCTGGTTGCGCGGCTGCGCACCTTGGCGTCCGGCCTGACACTGGCGCAGCTGACGCAAGGGCTCGCGGAGCAGGGCGTCATGCTCAGCGTGTCGCGGCTGTCGAAGTTCCTCAACGGGCGCGAGCTTCCCAGCCGCGCCCAGATCGCGGCCCTCCACCAGGTGTGCGAAGCGGCACCGGACACCGCCCGCGCTCAGGAGGCCGTCCGGACGACCCAGAAGATGCTGTACGCCGTCGTGGACGCCGAGCGGGACAAGAAGCCGCTGCGGGCACACGCATTCGACGTGGCAGCGGCCCGCGAACAGCAGGAGGCGCTGCGCGCGGAGGCCGAGGCCAAGCTCGGCACCCTGCGCGAGGAGGTGACACACGAGCGCGCCTTGCGGCGCAAGGCGGAGGAGGCGCTCCAGCGCCTGGCCGAGCAGGCCGGCGACCACGCGCGGGAGATCGGCGAACTCACCCGGGAACGCGACGCGGCCCGGCGCCGGGTGGCCGACCTGGAGGACGAGATCGCGCAGGGCGAGGCGGTGGTGCGGCTGCGGCGGTCCGAGGTGCGGCACCTGGACGAGATGGCCGCCGAGACGGCCCGGGAGATCGCCCGCTACGAAGAAACGGCGCTGCCGCCCACGGCCCCCTCGACGGCTCCCCTTTCCGTCACGGACCTGTTCGCCCTCGTGGAACAACTCCGTGACGAGGACCGTGACGCGACCGCGGACATCGCGGTGGCCACCTTCTGCAACGAGTCGCCCGACGGCATTCCCGCTCTCTGGCAGGAGTTCCGCGAGCACAGCCGGAGACTCGACGCCGAGCGGCTCCTCGCCGCCGCGGCCCGGATCTGCGGCGGAGTCCAGCTCTATCACCTGTGCCGGACCGGGACGTTCCGGCGTACCGCGTTCATCCTCAACACCGAGGTCGTCACCGGCGACCACCTGATCGACTCCATCGGCGGCAAAGCCCCCGTCGGTGAACTGGCACGGTTCGGCAAGGCGTGTGACGAACGTGACGACCAGGAGGCCCTGGGTTTTCTCGCCACCGCGTGCCGGGACCGGCCCGAGGCAGCCGTACGGGACTTCTACCGTGAACGCGGCGTGCGGGTGGGCGCGTTGGCGCCCGGGCGCCCGCGGCCCTGGTGGCGATTCTGGGGCTGACGGTCTTCCGCCGCCCGGCTCACGCGTCCCGGACCAGCCCCGCCTCGTACGCGAGGATCGCCGCCTGTACCCGGTTCTTCAAGCCCAGCCGGGCCAGGATCGCGCTGACGTACGCCTTGACCGTGCCCTCGACGACGAACAGCCGCCCGGCGATCTCCGCGTTCGACAGCCCGGCGCCCACCAGCGCGAGCACCTCGCGTTCGCGCCCGGTCAGCTCCTCGACACGGGACCGCGCCGCGGCCGCCTTGCCCAGCGCCCCGCCGCCGAACTGGCTGATGACGCGCCGTGCCACGGACGGCGAGAGGTACGCGCCGCCCTCGGCGGCCGCCCGTACCCCGGTGATCAGCTCGCGCGGGTCGCCGGTCTTCAGCAGGAATCCGCTGGCGCCGGAGCCCAGGGCCCCGGCCACGTACTCGTCCTCGGAGAAGGTCGTCAGCATCACCACGGCCGTCTCCGGCAGGGCCCGGCGCAGTTCGGCCGCGGCACCGAGGCCGTCCAGCCGCGGCATCCGGATGTCCAGCAGGCACACATCGGGCCGGTGCCGCAGCGCCAGTTCCACCGCTTCGCGCCCGTCGGCCGCCTCCGCGACCACCTCGACGCCGGGCGAGGCCGTGAGGATGGCGCGCACGCCCGCCCGGATCATCGCCTCGTCGTCCGCCAGCAGCACCCGAACAGCCGCCCCCGCATCGCTCATACGGAACACCCTAGCCATGTGCCCGGTGGCAGCCGCCGCCGGGCACATGGATGGGCGGTGTCCGAAGGGAGGTTGGGAGCCTCCGGACACCGCCCGGTCGTGGGGTCATGCTGCCCCGGAAGGTGCGGCCGGCCGCCGTGGGCCGGCCGCACCGCCGCTTACTTCACCGCGACGCCCGTCCACGCCGCCTCGACGCCCTTGACCTCGGCGCCGTCCGCGCCGTACAGGTCGGTGGCGGCCTTGACGGTCGCCTCGCGGGCGCCCTTGTAGTCGGTGTTCGAGGTCATGTACGTGGTCAGGGCCTTGAACCAGATCTTCTCGGCCTTCTCCCGGCCGATGCCCTCGACCTTCTTGCCGTCCGCGGTCGGGCTGTCGTACTTGACGCCGCCGATCTCCTTGGCGCCGCTGCCCTCGGACAGCAGGTAGAAGAAGTGGTTGGCGATGCCGGAGGAGTAGTGCACGTCGACGTTGCCGGCGTCCGCGCTCCAGCTGTCCAGCGACTGGCCGTCCTTGGAGGGCTTGTCCATGTAGCGCAGCGGCTTGCCGTCACCGGCGATGTCGAGCTTCTCGCCGATGAGGTAGTCGCCGGCGTCCTCCTTGTTCTTGGCGGAGAACTCCACGGCGGTGCCGAAGATGTCCGAGGTGGCCTCGTTCAGGCCGCCGGACTCGCCGCTGTAGGTGAGGTTGGCGGTGGCCGAGGTGACGCCGTGGCTCATCTCGTGCGCGGCGACGTCGATCGAGGTGAGCGGCTTCTTGTTGCCCTCGCCGTCGCCGTACGTCATGCAGAAGCAGCTGTCGTCCCAGAACGCGTTCGAGTAGTTCTGGCCGTAGTGGACGCGGGAGGTCGCGCCCTTGCCGTCGCCCTTGATGCCCGCGCGGCCGTGCACGTTCTTGTAGTAGTCCCAGGTCAGCTGGGCACCGTACGCGGCGTCGACGGCGGCGGTCTCCGGGTCGTCGGCCTTGCCGTTACCCCACTTGTCGTCCTTGTTGGTGAAGAGCTTGCCCTCGCCGCTCTCGCTGCCGCTCAGGTTGAACGTCGAGTGGCCGCCGCGCCCGTCGTCGGTCAGCTCGAAGCCGCTGCCGCCCTTCTTCGTGCCGATCTCGACGGAGCCGCTGTACGCGGAGGTGCCGGCGCCGTTCTCGATCCCCTGGTACTGGAAGATCTTCTTGCCGGTGTCGGCGTCGGTGATGACGTGCAGCTGGTTGGGCGTGCCGTCCTTCTGGAAGCCGCCGACCACCGTGTCGTACGCGAGGACCGGCTTGCCGGAGGCGGCCCAGACGACCTTCTTCGGCGTCACGGCGGCGGCCTGCTTGGCGCCGAAGGACTTCGCGGTGCCCTGGGCGGCCTGCGCGGCGGCCTTCGGGGCGATCTTCGGGGTGGTCGAGGCGACGGCTATCTTCGCGCCGTTGGCCTTGGTGGTGCTCTTGACCGCACCGCCCTTGGCCCGGTGCACGATCAGGTCGCCGCCGAGGACGGGCAGTCCGGCGAAGGTGCGGTCGTAGCGGGTGTGGGTGGTGCCGTCGGCGTCCTTGACGACGTCCTTGACGACGAGCTTCTCCTGGGCGCCCAGGCCCAGTTCCTTGGCGGCCTGCGCCTTGGTGGCGCTCGCGTCGCGCAGCAGTTCGGCGCGGTGCGAGGCGGTCATCTGGACGGGCGAGGCCGCGGTGGTCCGGGCGGCGGTGTCGGGGCCTGTGGGGGAGGCGCCCGCGGTGCCGGCGGTGACGGCGGCGGCAACCAGGGCGCCGGCCGCTGCCAGCGTGGTGCCGGTGATACGTGCCTTACGGGAAATGTGGGGGGACACGCGTGTGCTCCTTCAACTTTGCCAAGAGTGGGGGTGCAAAGCGATGCGGGTGGTGCTTGCGGGGGAGACTGCCATTCGAACGCGTGCATGTCAGGAGGGGGCCCGGAAGTTGGCGTGAAATCGTCCGTAGAGCGAACATCACTGTTCGTATGCCGGTGTTGCACCCAAAGAAACGGGCGTCGCCCCAGGTGGGAGCGACGCCCGGTCGAACGGGGTGCCGTAACTGACCGGCCGGCCGCGGCGGTTGGCCCGCGCGCGGCCGACCGTCACCTCAGAAGGTCAGCTTCCAGCTGTTGATGTAACCGGTGTCCTGCTGGTAGACGTCCTGGACCCGCAGGTTCCAGGTGCCCTCGGCCTTCTCGGCGGAGGCGTTGACGGTGTACGTGGTCTTCACGTTCTCCGCCGAGTCGGCCGCGTTGGAGTTCTTCAGCCGGTAGGCGGTGCCGTCCGGGGCCACCAGGTCGATGACCAGGTCACCGCGGTAGGTGTGCACGATGTCCACGCCCACCTTCAGGGCGTTCGGCGCGTTGCCCGCCCGGGTGACCTTGACCGGCGAGCTGACCGCGCTGCCCGCGTCCGGGATCTGCACGTCGTCGGTGTTCTCGAAGACGTCACCGCCGCTGACCGGGTTGACGGTCCAGGTGAAGCTGGTGGTCCCGGTCTTGTTGGCGGAGTCGGTGACGGTGACCGTCACGTTGCTGGTGCCCGCGGTGGTCGGGGTGCCCGAGATCAGGCCCGAGTCCTGGTTGATGGCGAGCCCGGCCGGCAGCCCGGTGGCCGCGTACTTCAGCGCGCCCGCGTTGCTGCTGGTGGCCTTGATCTGCAGGCTGGCGGGCTGCCCGGCGGTGCTGGTCTGGTTGCCCGGGTTGGTCACGCTGACGCCGGAGTCCGGGACGCGCTGGCCGACGTTGACCGCCGCCCAGGTGTTGGCGACCGTGTTGTACGTGGCGCTGCCCTGGCCGAACAGCTCGGCCGCGGCGGACAGCGTCGCGGTGCGGGCGGCGGCGTAGTTGGTGTTCGCGTTCATGTACTTGGTCAGCGCCGAGAACCAGATCTTCTCGGCGTTGGCCCGGCCGATGCCGGGCACCGGCAGGTTGTCGTAAGTCGGGCTGTCGTAGTGGACGCCGTTGATGTCCTTGGCGCCGCTGCCCTCGGACAGCAGGTAGAAGAAGTGGTTGGCGACACCGGACGAGTAGTGGACGTCGACGCCGCCGATGCCGGAGTACCAGTAGTCCTTGGAACGGCCGTCCTTGCTGGGCTTGTCCATGTAGCGCAGCGGCGTGCCGTTGCCGTTGATGTCGATCTTCTCGCCGACCAGGTAGTCACCGACGTCGCTGGGGTTGTTGGCGCTGAACTCGACGGCCGCGGCGAAGATGTCCGAGGTGCCCTCGTTCAGGCCGCCCGGCTCGCCGCTGTAGGTGAGGTTGGCGGTGGCCGAGGTGACGCCGTGGGTCATCTCGTGGGCCGCCACGTCGATGGAGGTCAGCGGCTTGGTGTTGCCGGTGCCGTCGCCGTACGTCATGCAGAAGCAGCTGTCCTGCCAGAACGCGTTGACGTAGTTGTTGCCGTAGTGCACCCGGCTGTACGCGCCGACACCGTCGCCCCTGATGCCGCTGCGGCCGTGCACGTTCTTGTAGTAGTCCCAGGTCAGCGCCGCGCCGTAGTGCGCGTCCACGCCGGCGGTCTGGGCGTTCTGCGGGGTGCCGTCGCCCCACACGTCGTCCGGGTCGGTGAACAGCGTGCCGGTGCCGGAGGTGCCGCGGTTGAGGTTGTACGTCTTGTGGCTGCCGCGGGCGGTGTCGGTCAGCGTGTACGAGGGAGCGGTGCCCAGGGTGACCTGGCCGCTGTACATGCTGTTGCCGGTGCCTTCGTGGACGCCCTGGTACTCCTGGAGCTTCTCGCCGGTCATGGCGTTCGTGATCACGTGCAGCTCGCTGGGCGTGGTGCCGTCCTCCTGGACGCCGCCGACGACCGTCTCGTACGCCAGCACCGGCTTGCCGTCGGCGACCCAGATCACCTTGCGCGGGTCCCGGGCGTCCGGCTTCTTCGTGCCCTGCGCCTGCGACGCCGCCAGGGCCTTCTTCTCCGCGGCGGCCGGCGCCAGCTTCGCGGTGGTGGTCGGCACGTCGAGCTGCGACCGTACGTCCTTCGAGACGCCGCGCAGCGTTCCGTTGGCCGCCTCGTGGACGACCAGGCCGCCGCCGAGCACCGGCAGCCCCGCGTAGGTGCGCTCATAACGGGTGTGCAGACTGCCGTTGACGTCCTTGACGACGTCCTTGACGACCAGCTTCTCCTTGGGGCCGAGCTTGAGCTGCCTGGCCGTTTCCGCGGTGCCGGCCTTGGCCTCCCGCAGCAGCTCCGCCCGCTGGGCGGGCGTCAGCTTGACGGGCAGCGCGCCCGGGTCGGGCTGCGCGGTGATCTGGCCGGGCCGGGGGGCGGCGGCGGTGCCGGCGCCTGCCTGCACGGTCACGGTCAGCATCGCGGCCATGGCGACCACGGCGCCGGTCGCGACGGCGCGCCTATGGGGGGTGCGTCTCACACTGACTCCTTCTGCGGTGGCCGCGACCGGAGGGTGGGCGGCCGAGGGGGACCGGGCGGCGGAGTGACCGTCCGGGCAGAGCGAGGCAGAACACGTGGAACGTGTGGGGGGAGGCACCAGGTGCGGGTGGTCCGGGCTTTCGAGCGACGAGCGACGTGCGTCGAGCGGGCCGTGGGCGCGGAGTGGTGCACTGTGGGGCTCCGCGTAACGGATGCGGGGAAGAGTGCCACCTGAGAGCCGAGGTTGTCAGTGGTCGGTCAATAGTTGGCCGGAAAACGTCCGTAGAGCGGGGGATCGGGTCCGTATACAGGACGTGACGCCACGTTTTGCCCCACCGGCCTCCCGCCGCACCGGCGGCCTCCGGCGCCACGGCGTCGCGACACGCCCACGCGAGCCGGGCACATACACGTCCGGCCCACCCTTCGCCGTCCGGCGCGGCACCGAACCACGATCTTTGGCCACCCACCGCACACCACCGGTACCGGCCCCGCGGCCGGAAAAGGGATGCGGCGGCCCGGCCGCGCCCGGCAGGATCGGCCGGTCGAAAGGAAGCACATGACCACCGAACGCCCCGCCCCGCCGCTTCGCGCGGGCGAACGCGAAACCCTCCGCGCCTACCTCGACTTCCACCGCGCGACACTCGCCATGAAATGCGACGGCCTCTCCGACGAGGAGCTGCGCAGCCGCTCGATGCCGCCGTCCACACTGAGCCTGCTCGGCCTCGTACGGCACCTGGCCGAGGTGGAGCGCACCTGGTTCCGGCGGGTGGTCAACCAGGAGGACATCCCCCTGGTGTGGTCGCCGGACGGCGACTTCCAGGCGGCGTACGAGCCCGGCACGGCCACCCGCGAGGAAGCGTTCGCCGCCTGGCAGGCCGAGGTCGGCCACGCCCGCCGCATCGAGAGCGCCGTCCCCTCGCTGGACGCGACGGCCTACGCGCCCCGCTGGGACGCCGACGTGTCCCTGCGCGTCGTGATGCTCCACGTCATCCTCGAATACGCCCGCCACAACGGCCACGCCGACTTCCTGCGCGAGGGCATCGACGGGGTGGTGGGGCCCTGAGAGCCGCTGTCCCGGGAGCCGGCGCCGTGGAGAGCCGGTACCGGCGCCGCCCGTAATTGGCTGGCGCGGCACCGCGTGGTGGCGGGACGATGCGGAGCGCCGGAGCCGCCGCACGCGCGGCCCCGCGCCGCACCCGGAGGGGGAGCCCGATGACCGGTGCCGTGCCCGAACCGCCCGACGCCACCGGCCCCGGGCCCGAGATCCGCACGGCGGCCGGAGCGGTCCGCGGCAGCCGGGAGGCGGGTGTGGCGGTCTTCCGCGGCATCCCGTTCGCCGAGCCGCCGGTCGGTGCCCTCCGGTTCGCCGCGCCGCGCGCGGCGCGGAAGTGGGACGGCGTACGGCCGGCCCTGACGTACGGGCCCCCGCCCCCGCAGGGCGGCCACTTCGGTATGGAGGCCCTGTCCCGGGACGCCGCCGACGACTGGCTGACGGTCAATGTCTGGACGCCGGATCCGGGCCCGGCGGCCGGGCTGCCGGTGATGGTGTGGATCCAGGGCGGCGCCTACACGATCGGCACGTCCGCCCTTCCCGAGTACGACGGGGGCCGCCTGGCGCGCGCCGGTGTCGTCGTGGTGACCTTCAACTACCGCGTGGGGCTGGAGGGATTCGGGCAGTTCGAGGGGGCGCCCGCCAACCGGGGCCTGCTCGATCAGATCGCCGCCCTGGAGTGGGTACGGGACAACATCCGCTCCTTCGGCGGCGACCCGGCCCGGGTCACCGTCTTCGGCCAGTCGGCGGGCGGCGGCTCGGTCGCCGCGCTGCTGGCGATGGAGCGTGCGGCCGGGCTTTTCGGCCGGGCCGTCGCGCAGAGCGTGCAGGGCACGTTCTTCTCGCCGGAGCTGGCCGCCGATATCGCCGCCGTCTGCGCCGCCGAGCTGGGGTGCGCCCCCACGGTGGGCGAGCTGTCCACGGTGTCCCCGGCCCGGCTGTCCGCCGCCGGTGACGCGATCGGCGCCACGATGGGCGGGCGGGCACGGCGCTGGGGCGCGATCGCCCACCGTACGGTCCTGGTCTCACCGGTCGTCGACGGCGACACCCTGCCGGTCACACCGTGGCAGGCACTGGCGGACGGCGCCGGCCGGGACATCCCGCTCCTGACCGGTCACACCCGGGACGAACAGCGCCTGTTCACTGTGATCGAGGGCCTGCTCGGCCAGGTGACCCCCGAACAGGCCGAGACCGCCCTGCGCGTCTTCGCGCCCGGCCCGGACGGCGCACGCCGGTACCGCGACGGCTTCCCGGCCGCCACCCCGGAGGAACTGTACGAACGGGTCCGCTCCGACTGGACGTTCAGCATGCCGTCCCTCCACCTCGCCCACGCCCAGGCCACCGGCGGCGGCCGCGCCCACCTCTACGAGCTGACCTGGCCCGCCCCCGGCATGGACGGCGCCTTCGGCGCCTGCCACGGCCTCGACGTACCGCTGGTCTTCGGCAACCTGGACCGGGGACAGCCCGCCGTGCTGATCGGCGAGGAGCCCTCCACGGAGGGGGAGGCGCTGTCGGCCCGGATGCGCGCGGCGTGGACGGCGTTCGCCACCGACGGAGACCCCGGCTGGCCCGCGTACGACACCGAACGGCACCTGACCCGGCTCTTCGGCGACCAGCCGGATGTCACGGTCTACCCGGAAGCGACCTCGCGCCTGATCTGGCAGGACCACACCTTCTCCGCGCTGCCGCCGGCCGGACGGTAGTCCCGGCTTCGGCACGGCGCCGGACAGCACGTACGGCCCCGGCCGCTCCGCACGCACGCATCCTTCAGCCACGCCCTGCTCGGTGGAACAAATCTGCACATTGCCCGGAGCGCGCTACCACCGCGGCCGGACGGCCCAACAGAATTCCGTCAGATGAAAACCGGGAATGCCGACGACAGCACGACGACGACCGCGACGACCACGAACGGAAGTGATCCAGGGTGACCGCCGATATCGCTGCCAGCAACGAGCTGAATCCGGCCGCTGCAAAAGGACGCATGCTGGACTTTCAGAACGGCCTGAGGATGGCGCATCTGCTGTACGTCGTCGCCGACCTGGGGGTGGCCGATCAGCTCGCCGACGGCCCGCTGCCGGTCGACGAGATCGCCAAGCGCGTCGACGCGCATCCGGGCGCCCTCTACCGCGGCCTGCGGGCCATCGCCGGCCAGGGCGTCTTCACCGAGGTGGCGCCCGGCACCTTCGCGCTCAACCCCATGGCCGAGACGCTGCGCTCGGACGTCCCCGGCTCGCTGCGGGACCACTTCCGGTACGAGGGGCTGCCGGCGCTCCAGCAGGCGTACGCCGCGCTCGGGCACAGCATCCGGACCGGACAGAGCGCTTTCGAGCATGTGCACGGTACTGACCTGTTCTCGTACCTGACCGCCCGCCCGGAACTGGGGGAGGTGTTCAACAGCGCGATGGGAGAAATCGTCAGCCACCTCCAGAGCGTCGCGGTCGAGGCGTACGACCTGTCCGGAGTCCGGCAGATCGTGGACATCGGCGGCGGCCACGGATATCTGGTGGCCCGCATCCTGCAGCGCTATCCGGAAATGCGCGGCGTGGTGTTCGACCTGCCCGAGGTCGCGCCGGGAGCCGTCAAGGTGCTCACCGAGGCCGGCGTCATCGACCGCGGTGAGACGGCCGCCGGCGATTATCTGGCCGCGGTGCCCGCCGGTGCCGACGCGTATGTCATTTCGCATGTGGTGCATCAATTGAGCGATGCCGAGGCGACCACCGTGCTGAAGAACATCCGCGAGGTCATGGACCCGGCCGGCCGGGTCGTCGTCCTCGACGGCGCCGAGACCACCGCCGGATCGATGTGCAGACGCTTGGCCAGCAACGGCATGGTCCCGCCGACGGTCGCCGCCCACCCGCAGATGAGTACCAGCGCGACGCCGACCACGAGAGCGATGTGCGCGCCCACGAACGCCGTACCGAGCGCCACCCCGAGGGCCGCCAGCATCGTGCCGAGCACGACTCCCACCCGGCACTCGCGCCAGATGATCGCGGGCAGGTCGGAGCTGCGTATCTCACCCACCGCCAGCGCGCGTACGGCAGTGGTCGCCGCCTGCGCCCCCGCGTTCCCGCCGGTGCCGATCAGCATCGGGATGAACATGGCGAGCTGGGTGACCTTCTCAAGGGTGCTCTCGAACGCCTGGGTCACCGTCATGGTGAGCGTCGCGGCCAGCAGCAGGAGCAGGAGCCAGACGACTCTGTAGCGCGCGACCTGCCACACCGTCGCCGCCATGTAGTGCCCGCTCCACGGAGCCGACCCCGACTGCCGCGCCACGTCCTCGGTGTCGGCCTCCTCGATCACCTCGACCGCGTCGTCGATGCTGAGCAGCCCGACCAGCCGTTCCTCACTGTCGACGACGGGCAGGTCCAGGGTGTTCGTCTCGCGCATCAGACGCGCCGCGTGCTCCGCGGAGTCGGCGGCGTGCGCGCGGGGGGCGTCCGGGACGACGAGGTCGCGGACGTCGCGGCCCAGCGGACTGAGCACCAGCTCCCGCAGCTCGACGACACCGGTCAGCCGGCGCCCGGCGTCCACCACGGGCAGCGTGTAGATGGTCTCGGCGTCGGCGCCCTTGGCGCGGACGATCCTGCTGGTCGCCCTCAGAAGGACGGTCGCGCCAACCACGCGGAACTCGCCCAGGCCACCGGCTGGTCGCCGGTCACCGTCGCGCGCCGCCTGGCCGATCTGCAGGCGGGCGAAGCCATTTTCTTCGACGTCGAGGTCGACACCGGGCTGTTCGGCGCCAACACCAGGGCGCTGCTGTGGATTTCGGTCAGCCCCGCCCATCTGGAACACGTGGCGACGACCCTGGCGGGCCACGACGAGCTCGCCTTCGTCGCCGCGACCACCGGCCCCACCAACCTGGTCGCCCAAGCGCTCTGCAGAGACCCGGCCGACCTGCACCATTACCTGGCCCGCCGGCTCGGCTCCCTCGACGCGATCCACACCCTGGAAACCAGCCCGGTCCTGCAGAACGTCAAGGCGGCGAGCCCGATGATCACGCGTCCGGACCGCGGACGCCGGCCGGCGCCACCCCTGCGCGCACGGCCGTGAGGACCGGTGGCCGCACACACGACGATGCGGCGGCCGCACGGCCGCCGCATCCTTCGCCCCGAGAGGCGGCCCGGTCAGGACCGCGCCGCCTCGGCAGCGGTCTTCGCCGTCATCAGCCTGGCGGAGCCGAAGCTCACCACCACCAGCGCGACGGCGACCCAGAACGCGACCTGGATCGCGTGCAGGGAAGTCGAAGCGCCGCCGGGCGTCGCGCTGTTGAGGTACACGCTGCCCAGGACGGCGACCCCGAGCGTGGCGCCCAACTGCTGCACGGCGTTCAGCAGCCCGGCGGCCGACCCGATCTCCTGAGGCTGCAGCGGCTGCAGGGCGATGGTGAAGAAGGCGGGACCGAAGAGGCCGACACCCAGGCCGACGACGCCCAGCGCGAGCAGCAGAGGCTTGGGGTAGGCCGTGGGGTCGGCCGCGTGGTAGACGGCGATGGCGGCCAGCGCCCCGACCAGGAGCACGCCGAGACCGATGGACATGGTGTGGTGCCCGTAGCGCCGGACCAGGTGCGCACCGGCCAGCCACGACGCGACGGCCAGGCCGACCGACCACGGAGCGAGCGTCAGCCCCGCGGCGAGCACGTCGGTGCCCAGCCCCAGCTGGAGCTGGAGCACGATGACCATCATCAGACCGTTCGTCACCGCGAAGAACGCCGCCGACGTCACCAAGGCGGCCGGGAAGCTGCGGTGCGCGAACAGGCTCGGCTCCACCAGCGGGCTCCGGCCACCGGCGCCCGCACGGCGCTGGTGCACCGCGAACCCGGTCATCACGAGCAGACCGGCCACGATGGCGGCCCAGCTCCACCCGGACAGCGCGGCGATGTCGCCGCCGATGAGCGGGTAGACGATGAGGCCGACACCGACCATGGCCAGGAGGGTGCCGGTCACGTCCAGGGTGGGCCGCTTCGGAGCCCGGTTCTCCAGCATCTTGGGGGTGATGGCCAGCACGATCACCGACACCGGGACGTTGACCAGGAAGGCCGCGCGCCACGACGAGCCGAACAGGTCGGCGTGGGTCAGGACTCCGCCGAGCACCGGACCGCAGACGGCGGCCAGACCCATCACGGGGCCGATGCTGCCCAGCGCCTTGGACATCTCGTCACCGGCGAACATCGTCTTGATCAGGCCGATGGTCTGGGGAATGATCACGGCCGCCGCGGCGCCCTGGACCACCCGAAAGGCGATCAGCAGACCCACCGAAGGCGCCAGCGCGCAGGCCGCGGAGGCGAGCATGAAGCCGGTGACACCGATGACGAACACCCGCCGCCGGCCGGCGATGTCGCCCAGCCGGCCACCGGTGATCAGCAGCACCGCGAACGGGAGGGTGTAGGCCGTGGTGAACCACTGGATGTCGGACACCGACCCGCCCAGATCGTTGTGGATCGCGGGTGCGGCGACCTGCACGATCGTCGCGTCCAGCAGGTTCATGGCCTCACCGAGCAGCAGGGCGGTGAGCGCCAGCCACCGCCATCGGTACGCCGCTGTGGGAGTCGGCGCGAGCACACGCTCAGCAGTCATCGGAGTTCCTCTCCAGCATCGTCGACACGTCGGCCCGGTCCGCCGGGAAGGGGGAGCCGGGCTCGACCACCGTCAGAGTGGAGGCCGGGGCCGGGCGGGCTCCAGCCAGGGCGCGGAGATGGAGGATTCCTTCCGTCGAGGGCTCCCGCGGTCGCGATTTCTCACACGCCGGCCCGCTGAGCGCACCCGGCCGGCGGCGCCGCCGGGGCGAAGACGAGATCGGCCTACGGTGTGCGCTTCCTTCAGCCGACCGCCTGGGATGGAAGAAATGCTCCAGTACGGCGCCCTGGCTGGAGGCGTCGGGGGAACTGCTCCACGCTGGGATTCCTTGGTCACCGCGCGTGACCAGGCCTCATATTCCTACGTTCTTCCCGTTCAGGAGGGTGCATGGCTGCCCTGCCCGCTACCCAGCGAGAAGTCCGCCTCGTGGCCAGGCCCGACGGGCTGCCGCGGCTGGAGCACTTCGACGTCGTCGAGACGCCCCTGGCTTCACCGGGGGAAGGCGAAGTGCTGGTCCGCAACCGGTTCTTCCAGGTCTTCGCCACGCTGCGCCTGCTGATCTCGGGCGTCACCCAGGACACGCCGTTCCCCGTGCTCGGCCCCGGCGACACCCTGCTCGGGTCGGCGGTCGGCGAGGTCGTCCGGGCTCCGGACGGCAGCCCGCTGCGGCCGGGCGACCTGGTTGCGCACGGGCTGGGCTGGCGCGAGTACGCCGTCGTACCCGCGGACGGGTGCACCCCGCTGGACCCGGCAGCCCTTCCCGACCCGATCGCCCACCTCCAGCGGGGCTGGACGGCCTATGCGGCACTGACCCGGGGCGTCGAACTTCGCCCCGGCGACACGGTGTTCGTCTCGGCGGGCGGCAGCGGGATCGGCGCGATGGCCGGATTGATCGCCAAGCGGCTGGGCGCCGGCCGGGTCATCGCCAGCACCGGCTCCCAGGAGAAGGCCGACCGTCTCGTGGCCGAACTCGGCTACGACGAGGTCGTCGTGCGCGGCGCCGGGCCACTCGGCGAACAGCTGGCCAAGGCGGCCCCGGACGGGATCGACGTCTTCTTCGACAACGTCGGGGGCGAACAGCTCCAGGCCGCCGTGGAGGCAGCTCGTCCGGGTGCCCGGTTCGTGCTGATCGGTGCGCTGTCCGGCCAGCTCAGCGAGCACGGCACCGGTACGTCGGCGCCCGTCCGGCTGGACTCCATGCCGCTCATCCGCAAGCGGATCGAGATGCGGGGCTTCAGCTCGGACGACTTCGACGGCGCGGCGGAGTGGACAAAGACGTTCGGGGCCTGGCTCCGGGCGGGCCAGGACGTCTTCCCGCACGCCCGGATCAAGGGCATCGAGCAGGCCCCGAAGGCTCTGCTGGAGGTGATCGAAGGGCGGCACGTGGGTGCCGTCATCGTCGAGCTGTAGCTCGGCACCGTTCGCAGTCAACTTCGGTGAGTCGGGCGGACGGTCCGCCTTCGCCCGACAGACCCACCTCCCCTCATGCGCCGAGAAGGAGTCCCCGTGCCGCCGGCCACCGCACACGTCCTCGACCTTCCCCTCGATGTCCGCCCCGACCCGGACGACCTGATACAGGCCGCCATGGAATGGCACTTCCACCCTGATACGGGGTCCCGGTTCTGGCTGGAGCGGGCCAGAGCCCTGCCCTTCGACCCGCGCAGCGACATCCGCACCCACGAAGACCTCGCACTCTTCCCCGACGTGACGGCCGAACTGCGCGACGTCCGTGCCGAGGACCTGATCCCGCAGTGCTACGGCCGGCATCCCGACGTCGTCGGGGTGTTCGAGAGCGGCGGGACCACGGGAGCGCCCAAGCGGGTCGTCCTGCTCCGGGACTGGCTCCAACGCATGCTCCACTGGAGCAACGCCAACCTCGACGCCCACGGCTTCCCCGGCGGCGCCGACTGGCTCGGGCTCGTCCCGACGGGCCCGCACATCGTGGGCGAGTACTTCCGCAGGTCCGCGACCAGCCACGGGCGCCGCGGCCACACCATCGACCTCGACCCCCGCTGGGTGAAGAAACTGATCTCCGCCGGCCGGGGCGCCGACGCCGACGCCTACGCCGAACACCTCGTCGACCAGGCCGCGCTGGTGCTGCGTACCCAGGACATCGGCGTCCTGACGATCACGCCCCCGCTGCTGGAGCGGCTCGCCCGGCGGGACGACCTGGCCGAGCTGGTCGACGAGAAGGTCCGGGCCATCCGCTGGGGCGGCACCCAGCTGGACCCCGACTCCCGCCACCTCTACAAGGCCGAGGTCTTCCCCAGGACGGTCCTGTGCGGCAACTACGGGAGCACCATGATCCTCGGGTTCGCCGGCGAGCGCCCGGGCCTGCCGGCGGAGTCCGGCTGCGTCTTCGACCCCTACAGCCCGTACGTGACGTTCTCGGTCGTCGACCCGGGGACGCTGCGGCCGGTCGCGTACGGCGAACGGGGCCGCGTCCTGGTCCACCACGTCAGCAAGTCGTTCTTCCTGCCCAACAACCTGGAGCGGGACGTGGCGACCCGGACCGAGCCGCCGGCCGGCTCGGTCGGCGACGCGGTGGCGGACATCGCCCCGGTCGCGACCTACGAGAACGAGGCCGTGATCGAGGGGGTCTACTGATGGCGCAGCCGAGCGACGGCGTCGTACAGCTCGACGCCTTGGGGGCGCGGGGCCCGTACCGGGCCCGCAACCGCACGCCCGTCCTCGATGTCGCGGGCCGGGAGACCGCCGCACTGAGCCTGGTCCCCTCCCTGTTCGTCGAGCGCACGATAAAGGCCCTGCGCCGGGCTGCCACTCCCGCACTCGACGACCGCATCCGGATGATCGGCCGCGCCGGCGAACTCTTCGCGGCCGCGACGCTGGGGGAGCAGTCGCCGGGGGAGTACGCGTACCGGGTCAGCCGGGCCGGCGGCACACCGGTCTCCGTGGTGCGGGCCACCACCCGGGCCATCGCGGACCGGTTGAAGAAGGTCCACACCAGCGTGGAGTCCGCCCGGCCGGCCGGCTCGGTGACGCGCTGGGACGACCCGCTGACCCGCACCGGCCGCGCAGTGTGGACCCGGCGCGGGAACGTCTTCGCCGTGCACGCGGCCGGCAACCACCCCGGGCCGCACAGCCTCTGGCCGGAGGCGCTCGCCCTGGGCTTCCGCGTCGCGGTCCGGCCCTCCCGGCGTGAACCGTTCACCCCGCACCGGCTGGTCACCGCCCTGCGCAGCGCGGGCTTCGGCGACGACCAGGTGGCGCTGCTGCCGACCGACCACGCCACCGCGGACACCCTGCTGCGCAGCTCCGACCTGGGGCTGGTCTACGGAGGTGAGGACGTGGTGCGCAAGTACGCCGCTGACCCGTCGATCCTCCCGCAGGGGCCGGGCCGTTCGAAGATCCTGCTGACCAAGGAGATGGACTGGCGGGACCACTTCGAGACCATTGTCGACTCCGTGAGCAGCCACGGTGGCACCGGCTGCGTCAACACCACCGCCGTCTTCGTGGAGGGCGACCCGGCTCCGCTCTGCGAGGCGCTGGCCGAGCGTCTCTCAACACTGCCCAGCCTGGCACCGGAGGACCCCGGGGCGGTACTGCCCGTACAGCCGCCGGCCACGGCCAAGGCCCTGGAGGCGTACCTGCTGGGCAAGGCGGCCGGCACCGTGCCGTGGCTCGGCGGCGACGGCATCGCCGACGAACTGGGCGACGGCAGCGCCGTACTGCGGCCCGCCGTCCACCAGCTCGACCGGCCCGACGCGCCACAGGCTGCGGTCGAACTGCCCTTCCCCTGCGTGTGGGTCGCCCCGTGGACGCGTGCCGCAGGCCTCGCCCCGCTGCGCAACAGCCTCGCCCTGACCGTGCTGACCCACGACGCCCGGCTCGTCGACGAGCTGCTGGAGGAGCCGTCGATCAGTAACGTGTACGTGGGAGACCACCCGACGTACTGGATGCGCCCCGGCATGCCGCACGACGGCTTCCTCGCCGAGTTCCTGATGCGCTGCAAGTCGGTGGTCAGAGACTGAGGAGTGTCCTCCGTGGCGGCTCGCCGCCACACCTGAGGGGAGAGGTCCGTTCTTCCCTCGTCCGCCGGGCTGCCGGGCCCGGATTCCGACCGAGCCGAGCACCGACGTGTGCGGGGTTGCCACCGGCGGCGTGCCGCGCCCTGCCACGCGGTGCGTGAAGGATGGTGTGCGCATGCTCGATGACCTGGACCGCGCCCTGATCCATGCGCTGCACATCGACGGACGTGCCTCTTTCACACAGATAGCCGACGTACTGGCGGTGTCCCCGCAGACGATCTCCCGGCGCTACGACCGGCTGCGCGAGCACGCCGCACTCCGGGTCGTCGGGCTGCCCGACCCCCATCTGACGGGCCGGGAACAGTGGCTGCTGCGCCTGACCGCGGCCCCGGAGACGGCCCTGGACCTCGCGCACGCCCTGGTCCGGCGCCCGGACACCTCGTGGGTCTACCTCACCGGGGGCGGCACCGAGATCGTCGCGGTGCTCCAGACCCCGCTGGGCACGGCGCACGGCCACTCCCTGCTCCTGCACGAACTCCCGCCCAGCATCGGGCTCACCGCCGTCTCCGCCCACCACCTGCTGCACACCTACCTCGGCTGGCGCACCCCATGGCGGATGAGCGCCAACGCGCTCACCCCCCGCCAGCAGCGCCGGCTGGGCGGAGCGAGAACCACCGGGCGCGGCGGGTCCCCGGCCGCGGACCGGTACCGGCAGGTACGGCTCACCCCGGCGGACCACGCCCTCATGGACGCCCTGCGGCGGGACGGCCGGGCCAGCGTCGGCGACCTCGCCGCCACCACCGGCTGGTCGCCGGCGACGGTGTCGCGCCGGTTGGAGAGCCTCGGCGAGGAGGGCGTGATCTTCTTCGACGTGGAGCTCGACCCCACCCTCCTGGGCGGCAACACCAAGGTCCTGTTATGGATGGCGGTCGCTCCGGCCCATCTCGACGAGGTGGCCACCACCTTGGCCGGGCATGGTGAACTGGCTCTCGTGGCCCACACCACTGGCCCCACCAACCTCGTGGCTCACGCACTGTGCCGGGACACCTCGGCCCTGTACCACTACCTCACCCACGGCCTGGGCGCGGTCAAGGCCATCCGCACCCTGGAGACGGCCCCGGTTCTGCGGACCCTCAAAGCGGTGGGAACGATCGCGTCCGCACCGCAGCCGCCCCGCCACGGATGACACAGCGCGCCGGGCGCTCCGGACACGGCCGGCACACCGGCCCCACCGGCCGGCCGGGCCGCTCACACCACACTCTCCCGCCAGGCCTGGTGCAGCTCCGCGAACCGGCCGCGGTCCGCGATCAGCTCGGCGGGGCTGCCGTCCTCGACGATGCGGCCCTCGGACATCACCAGGACCCGGTCGGCCGTCTCGACCGTGGACAGGCGGTGCGCGATGACCACTGCCGTACGGCCGCGCAGCACCGTGTCCATGGCGCGCTGGACGGCGCGTTCGCCGGGGATGTCGAGGGAGCTGGTGGCCTCGTCGAGGATCAGTACGGCCGGGTCGGCGAGCAGGGCGCGGGCGAAGGTGACGAGCTGGCGCTGACCGGCGGAGATCCGGCCGCCGCGCTTGCGTACGTCGGTGTCGTACCCGTCCGGCAGGGCCGCGATGAAGTCGTGCGCGCCGATGGCCCGCGCGGCCTGTTCGACCTCCTCGCGAGTGGCGTCGGGGCGGCCGATGGCGATGTTCTCGGCGACCGTGCCGGAGAACAGGAACGCCTCCTGGGTGACCATGACCACCGAGCGGCGCAGGTCGGCGGTGGACAGGTCGCGCAGGTCGACGCCGTCGAGCAGTACCCGGCCGCCATCGGGGCCTTCCCTGCTCGAACGTGGCCGGGAACGTGGCTGAGAGCCCGGGGAAGGGTCGTAGAACCGGGCCAGCAGCTTGGCCAGCGTGGACTTGCCGGCGCCCGTGGAGCCGACGACGGCGACCGTTCGGCCCGCGGCGAGAGTGAGGTCGAAGCGCGGCAGCACCTCGCCGCCGGTGCGGTAGGCGAACCGGACGCCGTCGAAAATGACCTCGCGGCCCGGCCGGGAGCCGGGCCGGTCCGGCAGCGGCCGCGGGTCGGCGGGCTCCGGGACACCCGGGCGCTGGGCGAGCAGTCCGGCGATCTTCTCCAGGGAAGCGGCGGCGGACTGGTAGGAGTTGAGGAACATGCCGAGGCGGTCGATCGGGTCGTACAGACGGCGGAGGTAGAGCACCGCGGCCGCCAGCACCCCCAGCGCCAGACTGCCGGAGGCCACCCGGTACGCGCCCCACAGGACCAGCGCGGCCACCGCGACGTTGGCCACCAGACGGGACGAGACGACATACCGGGCCATTTCCAGTATCGCGTCACCGTTGGTGCGTTCGTGCCGTCCGTTGAGGCGGGCGAACGCCGCGTCGTTGGGGCGCTCGCGCCGGAACGCCTGCACGGGGCGGATGCCGTTGATCGTCTCGGTGAACTTCACGATGACGGCGGCCATCGCCGACGACTTCACGCTGTAGACGCGCTCGGAACGCCGCCGGAAGGAGCGTACGAGCAGATAGAGCGGCCCGGCGGTGGCGACGGCGGCGGCCCCCAGGCCCCAGTCGAGGTAGAGCAGCGTCGCCGTGATGTAGACCGTGGCCAGGACGATGGAGATCAGCTCCTGGAGGCCCTCGTTCAGCAGCTCGCGCAGCGCCTCCACGTCGGTGGTCGCGCGGGAGATCAGCCGGCCGGAGGTGTAGCGCTCGTGGAAGTCCAGGCTCAGCACCTGGCCGTGCCGGAAGATCCGGCCCCTGAGGTCGAGCAGGACGTCCTGGCTGATCCGCGCGGAGAGCCGGATGAAGACGTACTGGAGACCGCCGCCGGCCGTCGCACACAGCAGATAGGCCGCCGCCACGGCCATGAGCGGGCCGTGGTCGCCCGCGCGCAGGGCCGGGACGGCGTGGTCGATGGCGAAGGCTACCAGCAGCGGCCCGGCCTGCACGGCGGCCTGCTGGAACAGGAGGAGGACGGCGGCCGCCCAGGCGGCGCGGGTGTGCGGGCGCAGCAACGAGCCCAGCAGGCCGCGGGAAGCGCCGTTGGTGGTGGGCAGGAGGTCCTGTTCGAAGGCGTCGGGGGAGGGCGGGGCAGCCGGGGGAGGGGCTGACGGGCCCGGCGCGCTGTCGGCGTCCGGCGCGTCGCCCGTGGCCGTACCGGTACCTGTGCTCGTCGTCATCGCACGCTCTCCCCTTCACGCCGGGCGATGTCCCCGCCGTCCGCCGCGCCGGACATCAGCGCCGCGTACTCGGCGTTCTCGCACAGCAGCCGATGGTGGCTGCCGACCGCCGTGATCCGGCCGCCGGACAGCAGCGCCACCCGGTCGGCGAGCAGGACCGTGGACGGGCGGTGCGCGACGACCAGGGCGGTGGTGGTCGCCAGAACCTGCCGCAGGGCCGCCTCGACCAGCGCCTCCGTATGGACGTCCAGCGCCGACAGCGGGTCGTCGAGGATCAGGAAGCGCGGCCGGCCGACCACCGCGCGGGCCAGTGCGAGCCGCTGCCGCTGCCCGCCGGACAGACTCAGCCCCTGCTCGCCGACCTCGGTGTCCCGGCCGTCGGGGAGCGCGTCCACGAATCCGTCGGCCTGGGCGACGCGCAGGGCCCGTACGAGATCGTCCGGCCCGGCACCCGCACCGCCCATCAGGACGTTCTCCGCGGCGGTCGCGGAGAACAGGGTCGGCTCCTCGAAGGCCACCGCGACCCGGGCGCGCAGCTCGTCGCGGGTCAGCGCCCTGATGTCCGTGCCGTCGAGGGTGATACGGCCGCCGGTGGCGTCGTGGAGCCGGGGGACGAGCGCGGTGAGCGTGGTCTTGCCGCTGCCGGTCGCGCCGACCAGGGCCATCGTCTCGCCGGGGCGTATGTGCAGGTCGATGCCCTGGAGGGTGGGCGGGGCGTCGGCGGGCGCGTCCGGATAGCGGAAGGTGACGTTGCGGAAGAGGAGACCGGGGGCGGCTTCGGGGCAGGTTTCGGAGCCGGGTTCGGGACCGGCCTCGGAACCGGGTTCAGGTCCGGGCCCGGCCGTGAGCGCCGTGAGCTCCGCCGCTGTCCGTGCGTCGTCCCGGCCCGCCACGGGCTCGTCCAGGACCTCGAAATACCGGTCGGTGGCCGCCGCCGCGTCATTGCTCATGGCGAGCAGGAAGCCGATCGACTCCACCGGCCACATCAGGGCCAGCGCCGTGGACAGGAACGCGACGAGGGTGCCGGCCGACAGGTCCCCGTCGGCCACCTGGACCGTGCCGAGCACCAGCGCCGCCCCGATGGCCAGCTCCGGCAGCGCCATGATGAAGGCCCACAGCAGGGCCAGCAGCCGCGCCTTGCGCAGCTCGGTCGTGCGCAGCCGGGCCGTCAGCGCCCGGAACGCGCGGGCCTGGCTGCGGTGCCGGCCGAACCCCTTGATGATGCGGATGCCGAGGACCGACTCCTCCACGACCGTGGTCACGTCACCGACCTGGTCCTGGGCCCGCCGCGCGGCCACCGCGTACTTCGCCTCGAAGACCGAGCACAGCGCGATCAACGGCACGATCGGCGCCAGCAGCACCAGCCCCAGCGACCAGCGCTGGACCAGCAGAATCGTGCAGCCCACCAGGATCGTGGTGGCGTTGACGATCAGGAACGTCAGCGGGAACGCCAGGAACAGGCGCAGCAGTTGCAGGTCGGTCGTGCCCCGGGACAGCAGCTGGCCGGAGGCCCAGCGGTCGTGGAAGGCGACCGGCAGCCGCTGCACGTGCCGGTACAGACTGTCGCGCATCGTGGCCTCGACGCGCGCCAGCGGCCGCGCCACCAGCCAGCGCCGCAGCCCGAACAGGCCCGCCTCCGCGAGGCCGAGCAGCAGCAGATACCCGCCGCCCAGCCAGGCCCCGCCCGGGTCCCGGGCGGCGATCGGCCCGTCCACGAGCCATTTGAGGACCAGGGGGATGACCAGCCCGATGCAGGACGCGAGCACCGCCACGAACGCCGCCGTGAACAGCCGCGCCCGCACCGGCCGGACGAACGGCCACAGCCGCAGCAGGGAGCGCACGGCGGAGCGCCGGACCGGCGGGCGCTGCCCGTCGGCGGGGTCGGCAGCGGGTCTGTCGGGCGGCTGCTGACTCGTCACCTTCGCTGTATCGGCCATCAGCACCGAGAGTACGGCGCACCACTGACATCACTCACCGGGTTTTCGCCGCAAGCGCAGGGGGCGTTGGGGCGCCGGGGACGTCAGCCGGCCACCACGCGCAGCAGCAGCACCGACCGTTCGGGGACGGTGAGCCGGGCGCCGGCGCGCAGGACGGTCCCGGGCGGCCCGTCCTGGTCCTCGCGGGAGGTGTCGACGACCAGTTCGTACGCGTCGGCCCAGGGCGGCCCGGGGAGGGTGCAGGCGGCCGGGCGGTGGCCGGTGTGCAGGACGGCGAGGAAGCTGTCGTCGGTGACCGGGCGGCCTTCGGGGTCGCGCTGCGGTATGTCGGTGCCGGAGAGGTACATGCCGAGCGTGGCGGTGGGCGCGTACCAGTCCGGTTCGGTCATCTCGGTGCCGCGCGGGGTGAACCAGGCCAGGTCCCGCAGGCCGTCCGGGCGCTGCGGGCGGCCGGAGAAGAAGGCGCGGCGGCGCAGTACGGGGTGGTCGCGGCGCAGCGCCATCAGCCGGGCGGCGAGGGTGGCCAGCGCCCGCCAGTCCGGGTCGTCGAGCAGCGACCAGTCGACCCAACTGGTGGCGTTGTCCTGGCAGTAGGCATTGTTGTTGCCGCCCTGGGTGCGGCCCATCTCGTCGCCGGCGACCAGCATCGGCACCCCGGTGGACAGCAGCAGCGTGGTGATCATGTTGCGGAGCTGGCGGCGGCGCAGCGCCTGGACGGCGGTGTCGTCGGTCGCGCCCTCCACGCCGCAGTTCCAGGAGCGGTTGCCGTCGGTGCCGTCGCGGTTGCCCTCGCCGTTGGCGGCGTTGTGCTTCTGCTCGTACGAGACCAGGTCGCGAAGGGTGAAACCGTCGTGCGAGGTGATGAAGTTGACCGAGGCGTACGGGCGGCGGCCGCCCCACGCGTACAGGTCGCTCGACCCGGAGAGCCGGTAGCCGAGGTCCCGTACGTCGGGGTGTGCACCGCGCCAGAAGTCGCGCACGGTGTCGCGGTAGCGGTCGTTCCACTCGGTCCACAACGGGGGGAAGGCACCGACCTGGTAGCCGCCGGAGCCCACGTCCCAGGGCTCGGCGATCAGTTTGACGCGGCGCAGCACCGGGTCCTGGCCGATCACCGCGAGGAACGGCGAGAGCATGTCCACGTCGTGCATGGAACGGGCCAGCGCCGCCGCCAGGTCGAAGCGGAAACCGTCCACGCCCATCTCGGTGACCCAGTAGCGCAGCGAATCCGTGATCAGGCGCAGTACGTTGGGCTGGACGACGTGCAGGGTGTTGCCGCAGCCCGTGTAATCGGCGTAGCGGCGGCTGCCATCCGCCAGCCGGTAGTAGCCGCGGTTGTCGATGCCCCGGAAGGACAAGGTGGGGCCCAGCTCGCTCGCCTCGGCGGTGTGGTTGTAGACGACGTCGAGGACGACCTCGATGCCGGCGTCGTGCAGGGCCCGCACCATCCGCTTGAACTCGCCGACCTGCTGGCCGCGGGTCCCGGAGGCGGCGTAGGCGGCGTGCGGCGCGAAGTAGCCGATGGAGTTGTAGCCCCAGTAGTTGCGCAGGCCGCGGCGGAGCAGGTGGTCCTCGTGGGCGAACTGGTGCACTGGCATCAGTTCGACGGCGGTCACGCCGAGCCGGGTCAGGTGGGATATCGCGGCGGGGTGCGCGAGCCCCGCGTACGTGCCGCGCAGCTCCTCGGGGATGTCCGGGTGGAGCATGGTGAAGCCGCGCACGTGCAGCTCGTACAGGACCGTGTCGGACCAGGGCGTCTTGGGCCGCCGGTCGTCCATCCACTCGTCGCCGCCTTCCTCCGGGTCCGCGTCGGCGACCACGACGCCCTTGGGGACGTACGGGGCGGAGTCGCGGTCGTCGCGCACGGTGTCGGCGACGTGCTGCTGCGGCCAGTCGCGGACGTGCCCGTACACCTGGGCGGGCAGCGAGAACTCGCCGTCCACGGCGCGCGCGTACGGGTCCAGGAGCAGTTTCGCCGGGTTCCAGCGGGCGCCGGTCCACGGGTCCCAGCGGCCGTGCACCCGGTAGCCGTAGCGCTGGCCGGGCCGTACGCCGGGCAGGAAGCCGTGCCAGATCTCGTGCGTCAGCTCGGTGAGCGGGTGGCGGGTCTCGCGGTCCTCGTCGTCGAAGAGGCACACCTCGACGGCCTCCGCGCCGCCCGCCCACAGGGCGAAGTTGGTGCCCGCCACGCCGTCGGGGCCCGTACGGTAGCGGGCCCCGAGAGGCTGTGAGCTGCCGGGCCGCACCGGCACGGGCAGCGGCGCCGCACGGGTCTGCGGGTCCGGCTCGGCGGCGGGGCCGGGCGGCCGGGTGGGGGGTACGCGGACCCGGTGGCCGTTGACGGGCGCGGCGCCGTTCCCGGGGTCCGTGCCGTTCGCGGCGTCCGGGCCCGGTGTGTGCGCCGGCCCGGGCTCCGTACCCGCGGGCGGCGCCGCACGTCCGGGGCCGCCGGCGCGCCGCCCGCCGCACACGCCGTCCTCGCCCCGCACGTCCTGTACCGACTCCTGCTCGGGTGCGCTCGACACAGGCCAGCCTCCCGCGGCTCATGGCTCGTTCGGACGGGGCCGCGCGGCGTCCCGGCCGCGCGCCCGGCCCGTCCTCCCCTGTGTTCTTCCCGCAACGGGCCGTCGCCTCACGTTTCCTCGGCGCCGGGGGCATCGTTGAGCTGTCCGTGACGTATCGCGGTGTGACATATCGGGACATGGAGCGGCGGACCCTCGTACGGCGGGCCCCTGGGCGGTCCGCCCCCGTAGCGGCACCTTCCGTACGGCGGCTCCCGGCGGGGAGCCGCCCGGTGCGCCTGCCCCACCGGGGCGGGGGGCCGGCTTCCATGACGGCCGTCACCGCCGCCGTCCTCACGGCTGTCGTGGCGCTGGCGGGCTGCGGGCTTCCCGGGGCGGTGACCGGTGGCAAGCCGCGGTCGCCGAAGGAGGCGATCAGGGTGACCCCGCAGGACGGCGCGAAGAACGTCCGGGAGACCGACCGCATCGCCGTACGGGTGCCGGACGGCCGTCTGGAGCGGGTCGCGGTCAGCCGCATCGAGGACGACGGCAGTACGCCGGTGCCGGGCCGGATCGCGCCGGACGGGCTGACCTGGCGCCCGTCCGGGCGGGCCCGCCTCCTGCCGGCCGCCCGCTACACGGTGGACGCGGTGGCGCTGGACGGGCACGGCCGCCGGTCCGCGCGGCACACGACCTTCACCACGTACGTGCCGCCGCACCGCCTCGTCGGCTTCTTCACGCCCGAACACGGTGCCACCGTCGGCACCGGCATGATCGTCTCGCTGGAGTTCAACCGGCCGGTCACCGACCGGGCGGCCGTCGAGCGCGCGGTCTCGGTCACGGCCCGGCCCGCCACCGAGGTCGCCGCCCACTGGTTCGGCGCCCGCCGCCTGGACTTCCGGCCCCGCACCCGCTGGCGGCCCGGTACGCGGGTGACGATGGACCTGCGGCTGCGCGGCGTCCGGGCGGCCCCCGGTGTGCTCGGGGCCCAGCGCAAGAAGGTCCGGTTCAAGATCGGCCGGGATCAGACCAGCCGGGTTGACGCGGCGGCGCACACGATGACGGTGTGGCGCGGCGGCCGGCGGCTGGCCACGCTCCCGGTGACCGCCGGCAGCCTCACCAGCCCCACGTACAACGGCAGGATGGTGATCCTGGAACGGCACCCGGTGACCCGCATGGACGGGGACACGGTGGGCTTCGGCGGCGAGTACGACATTCCGGACGTGCCGCACGCGCTGCGCCTGACCACTTCGGGAACGTTCCTGCACGGCAACTACTGGGCGCCCGCGCGCACCTTCGGCGGCGCCAACACGAGCCACGGCTGCGTCGGACTGCGGGACACCCAGGGCGGCGGCCCGGACACCCCGGCCGGCTGGTTCTACGACCGGTCGCTGGTCGGGGACGTCGTGGAGGTCGTGAACTCCCGGGACCGGATGGTCGCCCCCGACAACGGCCTGGGTGGCTGGAACATGCCGTGGCGGATGTGGCGGGCGGGCTCCGCGCTGCGCTGAGAGGCACCTTCGGCACCGGACGGTTCCGGCCGACTTCGGGGCGAACCGGACTCCCTTCCGTGCGATCCCGCCCCAGGCATATCACTTGAGGCCGAACGGTGACATCGCCGGGTGAAGCCACTGTCAGTGGGGTGTGGTTATCTATCGGCTGAGCGTGCGTGGGTAGATATGCGCGTACGGGGGATTGCGGGCCGGGCGAGGGAGCAAAGGGGCCAGTCGTGAACGTGCAGCAGGGGCAGCCGGTGCCGGGGGAGCGGCGAGCGGGGCCGCGAAGGAGCGGCGGGGTGCTCGCGCTGCTGCTGTCGGCGCTGCTGATACTGGTCACCGCCTGCGGAGGCGGGGGCGACGACAAGAAGGACGGCGGGACCGACCCCGACAAGCAGCCGTCCCAGGCCGCTGTGACGATCACGCCCGAGGACGGCGCCAAGGACGTGGCCACCGACGGCGCCCTGAAGGTCAGCTCCTCGCGGGGCCGGCTGTCGTCGGTCAAGGTGCTGGACGACAAGGGCAAGCCGGTCGCGGGCAAGCTGACCGGCGGCACGGTCTGGCAGCCCACCGGCAAGCTGCGCGCCGCCACGACATACAAGGTCGACGCCGTCGCCGTCGACGACCAGCTGCGCGAGTCCGCCCGGCACGCCACGTTCACCACCCTGGTCCCGGAGAACACCTTCGTCGGCCGGTACGCCCCGGAGGACGGCCAGACCGTCGGCGTCGGCATGCCGGTCTCCATCAACTTCACCCGGGGCATAACGGATCCCCAGAGCGTCCAGAAGGGCATCAAGGTCACGGCCAAGCCCGCGGTGCCGATCGTGGGCCACTGGTTCGGCAACGACCGCCTGGACTTCCGCCCCGAGGCGTACTGGAAGCCCGGCACGAAGGTCACCCTCGACATCGACCTCAAGGGCGTCGAGGGGCGGCCGGGCGTCTACGGCACCCAGTCCAAGCGCATATCCTTCACGGTCGGCCGCAGCCAGATCAGCACGGTCGACGTGAAGGCGAAGGAGATGTCCGTCGTCCGCGACGGCAAGAAGATCAAGACGATCCCGATCACCGCGGGCGGGCCGGGCACCGAGACGTACAACGGCCAGATGGTGATCAGCGAGAAGCACGAGGTCACCCGGATGAACGGGGAGACCGTCGGCTTCGGCGGCGAGTACGACATCGCGGACGTGCCGCACGCCATGCGGCTGAGCACGTCCGGTACGTTCATCCACGGCAACTACTGGTCCGGCAGGTCGACGTTCGGCTCCCGCAACGCCAGCCACGGCTGCATAGGCCTCTTCGACCAGCGCGGCGGCGGTGACGGCTCGACCCCGGCCGCCTGGTTCTACGCCAACTCACTGGTCGGCGACGTGGTCACGGTCAAGAACTCCCACGACGAGACGATCGCACCCGAGAACGGCCTCAACGTGTGGAACATGTCCTGGCAGAAGTGGCGGTCCGGCCGCTAGGGTCCGCTGCCGGCGCCCCGGCCGTTGGCCGAAGGGCGCCGGTCCGCCCCGCGTTAACGCGGACTAACCTGCCCCCATGACTGTGAACTTCGAGGTCGCCGAGGGCGTCGGCACCATCCGCCTGGACCGCCCGCCGATGAACGCACTGGACATCGCCACCCAGGACCGGCTGCGCGAGCTGGCCGAGGAGGCCACCCGCCGCGACGATGTGCGCGCCGTCGTCATCTGGGGCGGTGAGAAGGTGTTCGCGGCCGGCGCGGACATCAAGGAGATGCAGAACATGGACCACGCGGCCATGGTCGAGCGCTCCAAGGCCCTGCAGGACTCCTTCACCGCCGTGGCCCGCATCCCCAAGCCCGTGGTCGCCGCCGTCACCGGTTACGCGCTCGGCGGCGGCTGCGAGCTGGCGCTGTGCGCCGACTTCCGGATCGCCGCCGACAACGCCAAGCTGGGCCAGCCGGAGATCCTGCTCGGCCTGATCCCGGGCGCCGGCGGCACCCAGCGGCTGGCCCGGCTCGTCGGCCCGTCCAAGGCCAAGGACCTGATCTTCACGGGCCGCCAGGTCCGCGCCGACGAGGCACTGACCCTGGGGCTGGTGGACCGGGTGGTGCCCGCCGCCGAGGTTTACGAGCAGGCGCACGCCTGGGCGGCCCGGCTCGCGGCCGGCCCCGCCATCGCCCTGCGGGCCGCGAAGGAGGCCGTTGACGCGGGTCTGGAGACCGACATCGACACCGGTCTGACGGTCGAACGCACCTGGTTCGCGGGCCTCTTCGCCACCGAGGACCGGGAGACCGGTATGCGCAGCTTCGTGGAGGAGGGCCCGGGCAAGGCCAAGTTCCGCTGAGACGGATGATGTTGACGGGGCCCCTGTGGTTCCGGCTGACTTTCGATGCCCCGTGTGGGGGAATTGCGGAAATCGCCGCCAGGCCCTGGAGGGCCCCGTCCGCAGTGCCCGTTGATCGGGTAGGCACATGAAGTCACCGCAGGTCAGCCAGGATTCGGCCGACCTTTCCCTGCCGTGGGCATATGCCGGGGTCGGGGGTCGGAACGGGGTGTTCCGGGCAGGGCATTCCACCGGTTCCGCCCCCGTGACCCCCCGGTAACAGCCATGATGGGGGGCATGGCGGGCCTCGAAGGAATGGAGCAGCCGCGGCCGCGGAGCGGCACGGCCGCCGCACGCTGGGGACTTTCCGGAGGTCTCCCCGGTGCGGGCGCGGCGCACGGCCCGTCCGGCGGTGATCTCGCCGTCCGCGCGCTGGAGTTGGTGGGCGATCCGACACTGGACGAGGTGCGTCTGCCCTCCCGTCCCGAATCCGCCCTCACCGCCCGCCGGCTGACCCAGTCCGTGCTCCTCAAGCGGTGGAACGTCACCCCCCAGCTGACCGAGCACGCCGTGCTGCTGGTCTCGGAACTGGTCGGCAACGCCGTCCGGCACACCGGCGCGCGCACCTTCGGGCTGCGGATGCTGCGCCGTCGTGGCTGGATCCGTATAGAGGTCCGCGACCCGTCCCGCGGCCTGCCCTGTCTGATGCCGGTCCACGAGATGGACATCAGCGGCCGCGGTCTCTTCCTCGTCGACAAGCTCTCCGACCGCTGGGGCGTCGATCTGCTGCCGCGCGGCAAGACGACCTGGTTCGAGATGCGGGTCATCGACCGCTGAGCGGGGCGTCCGGGCCCGGGAACGCGACTGGGGCCTGCCCGCGCCGTACGCGGGTGAGGCCCCAGTGTCGACCGCCGGCGGGCGAAAGGGGTGTACCCGCGGGGTCTGGACGACCTTGGCCCGGGTCAATGGGGGGTCGCTGGAACCGACTATGGCAGGCGGGTCGCGACCTTGCCAAAGCGGCAATTGCGGACAGAGTATCCCCAACCTTGATTAATCCCCGCGCGATCAAAGGTGAGCTACGACACCAGCCTTGCATTTAGTGGTTAGGTAATCGATTCCCTCAATGGTTATGCGATCACAAGCGTGGGCTATGCACGTAACCCGAGGGTGGGGGGCCGGTCGGTAGCGGAACGACGGGCCGGTGGTCCGTAGGATGGGCGGCTCACACCGAGAACGCCGCCACCGCGCCGCGGACGCCACCGGGACACCGGCGGAATCCGGCGCGGCCCCGGGAGACGGAGACGGAAGGAGACCGGGACATGGAACGCGTACGCCGTTCGGCTGCCGCGACCCTGCTGCTCCTGCTCGCCGTCACCTTCGCGCCGCTGCTGTGCCGGGTGGGCGGCGTCCAGCCGGCGCCGGCGCTGCCGGCCGCCGCGGCGCAGCCCGCCGCGCAGGCGGCCGACGCCGCCGCGACCGCCCCGGTCACGCACCGCGCCGTCGCCCAGGCGCCGAAGAAGTGCTCCGGGCAGCACGCCCCCAGCCAGAACGAGTCGGTTCCGGTCCCCACCCCGAACCGCGGCGAGCCGCTGACGCCCGTCGCCACCGCACCCGCCCCGCTCGCCGCCGCCACACCGGCCTGTTTCGCGCTCGCTCGCCCGCCCACCGGAACGGCACCCGCCACCGATCACACCGCGCTCCTGCCCGTACTGCGGATTTAGGCCTGCCCGTCAGCACGGCCGGCCTCCTTTCCACCCAGTACGTCTGGAGCATCCCCATGCCCACTCCCCCGTCATCCGCTTCACCCACCCGCAAGATCGCCGCCATCGGCGCCGTCATCGCCCTGGTGGTGGCACTCGTCGCCGTCGGCATCGCCGTCGGCAAGGCCGTCGAAGGCGGCTCGGACAGCGGCACCGACACCCCCGGCGCCGCCGCTTCCGTCTCTCCCCAGGAGGACGACGGCCAGCAGAAGCTGTACGACCAGCTCGCGCAGCAGACCAGCCGGCGCACCGACGGTGACCCGCTCGCCGTCGGCAGGAAGGACGCCCCGGTCGTCCTCGTCGAGTACGCCGATTACCAGTGCTCGTTCTGCGGGCGCTTCAACCGCGAGACCAAGCCCGAACTGATCAAGAAGTTCGTGGGCGACGGCACCCTGCGCATCGAGTTCCGCAACTTCACCATCTACGGCGCCGACTCCGAGCGGGCCGCCCGCGCCTCGTGGGCCGCCGGACAGCAGGGCAAGTTCTGGCAGCTGCACGACGAGCTGTACGCCAAGACCAACAAGGGCAGCGCGCTGGCCGAGGACAAGCTCGTCGAGATGGCGCGCAAGAGCGGCGTGCCCGACATCGACAAGTTCCGCAGCGACCTGACGGGCTCCGCCGCCGCGGCCGCCCTGAAGAAGGACCAGGACGAGGGCTACGGCATCGGCGTGCAGTCCACGCCGTCCTTCCTCGTCAACGGCCGGCCCATCGCGGGCGCCCAGCCCACCGAGGTCTTCGAGCAGACGATCAGCCAGGCCGCCGAGCAGGCCGAGAAGGCCGGGAAGTCCGGCGGCGCGGAGAAGGGCCAGGGTTCCGGCAAGGCGGAGGAGCAGGCGAAGTGACGGACATCGGATACCTCGCCGCCTTCCTGGGCGGCGCCCTCGCCCTGCTCAGCCCGTGCAGCGCGCTGCTGCTGCCCGCCTTCTTCGCCTACTCCCTGTCCCACCCCGGCCGGCTGCTGGCCCGCACCGCCGTGTTCTACCTGGGCCTCGCCACCACACTGGTCCCGCTCGGCGCGGCCAGCACGGCCGCCAGCCGGCTGTTCAACGGTCACCGGGACCTGCTCGTCGGCATCGGCGGCTGGGTCGTGATCGCGATGGGCGTCGCCCAGATCCTCGGCCTCGGTTTCGCCTTCAAGCGTGCCCAGCAGGCGGCGGCTCGGATCACTCCCCGCTCGGCCCTGTCCACGTTCCTGCTGGGCTGCGTCTACGGCCTCGCCGGGTTCTGCGCCGGGCCGATCCTGGGCGCGGTGCTGACGGTCACGGCGGTCAGCGGCTCTCCGGTCTACGGCGCCTCCATGCTCGCCGTGTACGCGCTGGGCATGGCCCTTCCGCTGTTCGTGCTGGCACTGCTCTGGGACCGCTTCTCCCTGGGCAGCCGGGGCTGGCTGCGCGGCCGCGAATTCAGCGTCGGAAAACTGCGGCTGCACACCACCTCCCTGGTCTCCGGCCTGTTCTTCATCGGCATCGGCATCCTTTTCCTCACCTTCAACGGCACCAGCGCCCTGCCCGGAATCCTGGACGCGGACTCCGAGGTCCGCGTCGAGCAGTGGGCCACCCGGGTCGGGAACGCCGTACCGGACTACGTGCTCGTCGCCCTGGTCGCGCTCGTCGTGGCGGCCGTGCTGGGCCGTATCGCACTGCGCCCGGAGAAAAAACGGCAGGACTGAGCTGCCCGCCGCCCCCCCCCGCACGCCTGCCAGGCCGCCCGGCAGGCGTGCGGGGTTCTAGGCGCTACGGCGCAGGGAATGGTCCTGGCGGTCCCAGTGATACGGCTGGTGAGGGCCGGCGTCCGCACGGCGGCGGCGGTCGTTGCACAGCAGGCATTTGCCGTACCCCGGAGGCAGCGGGTCCTCGGGGTCGCCGTACAGCGGATCGACCGCGCCGTTCGGATGTATGGCGCAGCCGGTCGGGCCGGACAGCGTGCTGAGTGAGCTGGCGGCGGTCAGCGCCTGCCGCAGGACGTCGACGAGCTGGTCGGCGTCCCGCCGGGTGGGCGCCGCCTGGAGGGAGGAGGCGATGTCGGATGCGGTCGTCAGCGCGGTCTGGAGTTCGCGCAGGTCTGCGTAACCCATGCTTCGGAGCGTAGAGCCCCCCACTGACAGTTGATCTTCCGATCGCATTTCACGGCTCCGCATGCCCCATCCATGCCCGCCGTGGACCACGATTCAGCACACCTCGGGTGACCGTCCCCTAGCCGGAGCATGACAGTCCGTACGGGCGCGGACGCGAAAAGGTGCGGGGACCGGTCCCGGCCCCCGCACCGCAAGCGTTTCCCGTGGCTCAGGGAGCCGTCGGCAGCTCCCGCTTGTGGGCCGTGGCGTGGTAGCGGCGGACGATCGACTCGTACGCCTGCTCGCCGACCGGCTTGCCCTCCAGGAAGTCGTCGATGTCGTCGTACGTGACACCGAGCGCGTCCTCGTCCGGCTTGCCCGGGTCCAGCGTCTCCAGGTCGGCGGTCGGCACCTTCTTGACCAGCTCGGCGGGGGCGCCCAGCGCGTCCGCGACGGCCCGGACCCGGCGCTTGGTCAGGCCGGTGAGCGGCACCACGTCCGCCGCGCCGTCGCCGTACTTGGTGAAGAAGCCGGAGACCGCCTCGGCGGCGTGGTCGGTGCCCACGACCAGGCCGTCCTGGGCGCCCGCGACCGCGTACTGCGCGATCATCCGCTGGCGCGCCTTGATGTTGCCCTGGACGAAGTCCTGGTGCCGCTCGTCCCGGAAGACGATCCCGCCGGCCAGCGCCGCCTCCAGCATGGCGTCGCTCGCCGGGCGGATGTCCACGGTCAGCACCCGGTCGGCCTTGATGAAGTCCAGCGCCAGCTGCGCGTCGTGCTCGTCGGCCTGGACGCCGTACGGCAGCCGCATCGCGTGGAACGTCGCGTCGTGCCCAGCGTCACGGGCCCGCTCCACCGCCAGCTGGCACAGCCGGCCGGCGGTGGTGGAGTCCACGCCGCCGCTGATGCCCAGGACGAGCGCGCGCAAGCCCGTGGACGTCAGCCGTTCCGTGAGGAAGGCCACGCGGCGTTCGATCTCCGCCTGGACGTCGAACGACGCGGACACCTGGAGATCCCGGGCGATCTCCTGCTGCTGGGACGTGGACGCCGGGTCGGTCACGGCTGCTCCTTCGGACGAGGGCCAGCGTGGTACGCAGGGTGCGCGGTGCTGGTGCGGACAAGACTCCTCAGACTCTATGACGGAGACGCCCATTCCTTCAGGGCGGCCCTGTCCGGGAAGTCGGCCACGTCCTTGTCCAGCGGCCGGTCCGTGTACTGGTGGAAGCGCCAGGCCGCCTTGATGCGCGGATGCCCGGCCGAGACGTAATCGGCGATCCACAGGCCGTCGGCGGCGTACGACGTCGTGTCGTGGTTGAGCCAGAAGTCGCGGTTGCAGTAGAGGATCACGCGGTGCGACGGCCGCAGCCGTTTGACCTCCTTCAGGAACTGGTCCTTCTGCGCGTTGCTCGCGTAGGTGCCGCCGCCGGTGCGCTCCCAGTCGGCCGCCAGCAGGTCGCCCTCCACGGACGCGCACTTGTCGACGAAGTACTTCGCCTGCGCCGCGATGTTGCCCGGCCACAGGAAGTGGTAGAAGCCCACCACACAGCCCGCCGTGCGGGCCTTGGCCGCCTGTGCGCTCTGGTGCGGGTTGATGTACGAGCGGCCCTCTGTCGCCTTGATGACGACGAAGTCCAGACCGGTCGCCGAGTACGAGGGGTTGTGGGAGCTGACGTCGACGCCATGCAGCATGTGCGGCCTCCTGCCGACCGAAAACGATCGATTACGATGCGTCACGTGGTGTTATCAGCAGTTCAACATGTTCACGGCATCCCGCGCCAGAGGCCGGCGGTGAACTTCCGCTGATCAACGCGTTGTTGGCGGGCCTGCGGCGGCGGACGACGTTCTTCGGCCGGGCATGATCGATTGCCGTCGCGGTAGCGATGCGTAGGGGATGAAGCTCCCGGTGCGGCCAGAGGGTGCGCGGTCCGGCCACGGAAGGGGCGCGCATCGGCCAGAGAACCACCGCGGTTCGGCCAGACCGCGCGCCCCCGCGTTTCGGCCGCCCGCCGGCGTGCACGGCGCAGACGGGCGGGGCGCCCCGCCCGTGGCCCGTATCGCCGCCAAGCCAACTGCCTCCGGCACATGTATCCGGCACGAACCATCTCTGACCTTGGCAGACTTACCGGATGACGCACACCGCACGACTCGTCGAGGACGACCGGCCCGTCAGGCCCTCCGGGGCCCGGCGAATCTTCACGCCCCCGCAGCCCCCGGCGGAGGCCCCATGAAGCCGTCCGAAACCCGCCCCGGCCGGCCGCGTGTCCCCGGCCCGCTCCTCCTCGCCGCGCTGTGCGTCCTCCTCCTCGCGGCGACCGCCGCACTGCTCGCCGTACACGACTGGGCCCCGCTCGGCATCGAACAGGCGGCGCACACCTGGGCGGTGACCCACCGGCCGGACGCGGCGGGCACCACCGCCCTCGTGGTGACGGCCACCGGTTCCGGCCCCGTCCCGTACGCGCTCGCCCTCCTGGCAGGCGCGCTCGCAGGCCGGAACGCCGGCGAACGGCTGCGCGCGGCAGCCACCGCCCTCGCCGTCCTCCTCCTCGGCCAAGCGGTCCGGTACGGCCTGATGGAACTGATCACCCGCCCGCGCCCCTTCGAGGGCGACTGGGCCGGCCGGGCCACCGGCCACTCCTTCCCCTCCGGGCACGCCACGACGTCCCTCCTGGTGGCCGGCATCCTCGCGTGGGCGGTACTGACCCGCGTCCACCGGGCACCCGCCCGCCGCCTGGCCTGCGGGCTGCTCGGCACCTGGGTCGCGGTGGTCGGCGCCACACGCGTCTACCTCGGCGTGCACTGGCCCGGTGACGTGCTCGCGGGCTGGCTGCTGGCCACCGCCTGGCTCTGCCTCACCCTGCACCTCCTGCGAACGGGCCGACTGCCGGCCCCGCGCGCCCCTGTCTCCCCGTACGCCCCCCGAACCGCTCCACGCCCCCCAAACGATTCATGACCTGCCCAGATATCCCCCAAGGAAGGCATGGACCGGCACGCAGGCGAGCAACACCCCCGTGAACGCCGCCGGTCCGCCGCCGACCACCGGCACCGCACGCACCGCCCGCCCAGGGGGAGGCCCTCCATGGAAGACCGACAGCACCGCGCAACACCACGCTGCCCCGCCGCGCCGGAGCCGGACCCGACCCCGTGCGAAGGCCCGCACGACGCGGCCACGATCATCTACCCGCACGGCCAGGAGGTCGCGGGCTGTGTCCACCACTGCGCCCGCGTACTGGCCGGACTCGACGGCGCCCGCGTCCACCCGTTCGTCCCGGCCGGCAGCGCCATGGAGGTCTACCTACGGGCCCGCGAACTCCCCCCGTTCGCCTGGGAGATAGGCAAGTGAAACGACCGGACACGCAGGTCGGAGGCGCTTGTCAGTGGCAGGCCGTACTGTGCGGACATGACGACGAACGGGGAAGCGGACACCGGCACCGACACCGCACGACAACGAACGGCCGAGGACGCGCCGGGCGTCCAGCCGTACTACGCACACGCCGCGGAAGCACTGGCCGAGCGCTATGAGAGCGTCCGCTTCGAAACCGTGCACCGGGACTTCCTGCCCCTGCTGCCTACGGCCCCGGCACGCGTCGCCGACATCGGCGCCGGCACCGGCCGGGACGCCGCCGCCCTGGCCGCCCGGGGCCACCACGTCCTCGCCGTCGAACCCGTACCGCAACTACGCGCCACCGCCCGCCACCTGCACCCCTCCCCGGCGATCCGCTGGCTGGCGGACTCCCTCCCCGCCCTCTCCGGCCTCAAGGACGAGGAAGGACGCCTCGACCTGATCCTCCTCTCCGCCGTCTGGATGCACCTGGAGAAACAGGACCGCCCACCGGCCATGCGCCGCCTGCACGACCTCCTGGCCCCCGGCGGCCGCCTCCTCCTCTCCCTCCGGCACGGCCCGCTCCCCGAGAACCGCCGGATGTACGACATCCCCGCCCCCGAAACCATCACCCTCGCCGCCCACCACGGCCTCCGCCCCCTCCAGGCGACCACCGGAACGGACCAGCTCGGCCGCGACGCCGTCGACTGGTCGGCCCTCGCCTTCGAAAAGGAGCGGACATGACCGGGGACGACTTCTACGCCACCGATCCGTCCGCCCGACCGAGCGACTGCTGGATACCCGGTCGCACGAGCCCGACAGGCTCCGCACGGAGCTGGACGCCCGCTGGAGCAATGTGAAGACCAGTTTCGCGACCGACATAGGCCACAGCCTGATCGAGGAAGGAACCACGCGACCTGGACACCCTGCACCTGACTGACTGACCGACACCGCCGCCCGGTCGTCGGCGTGGCCGGCTTCCAGCGCAGGCGCTGTCACATCTGCGACGGGCGGCGATCCCGACCGCCGAGTACCGAACTGGGCCGCGTGCCCATGGGGAAGGCTTGCGCTTAGGCACCACCCGCAAGCGCCCCAATTACGACGAAGGAGTACTGCCACCAGACAGTCACCCGTGCCCCACAGCGTCCCCAGCCACTATGCCGGGAAAGTCGCCGAACGGCCGTAATCGGGGACACGCAGTGACTTCCCGCAGGTGACCGGTGCGTACACGCGGTTTACCTTCCTGCCCCCTGGCCAGCGCAACGGCGCCGTGGGGGTACCGCCGGCCGAAGGCTGAGTGAGAGTGCCCAAGCCCCCACCCACCGAACCGGAGACGCAGACCGCGCCCCCCACCAAGGCAAACCCCACCAAGGCGCCCCCGGCCCGCCTCCAGCCCTCCAGCCCCCAAAGCCCCCTCAGCACTCGATGATGTTGACCGCCAGCCCGCCCCGGGCCGTTTCCTTGTACTTGACGCTCATGTCGGCGCCGGTGTCCTTCATGGTCTTGATGACCTTGTCGAGGGAGACGTGGTGGCGGCCGTCGCCGCGCAGGGACATGCGGGCGGCGGTGACGGCCTTGACGGCGGCCATGCCGTTGCGTTCGATGCAGGGGATCTGGACGAGGCCGCCGACCGGGTCGCAGGTCAGGCCGAGGTTGTGTTCCATGCCGATCTCGGCCGCGTTCTCGACCTGCTCGGGGCTGCCGCCGAGGACCTCGGCCAGGCCGCCGGCGGCCATCGAGCAGGCCGAGCCGACCTCGCCCTGGCAGCCGACCTCGGCGCCGGAGATGGAGGCGTTCTCCTTGAAGAGCATGCCGATGGCGGAGGCGGCGAGCAGGAAGCGGACGACGCCGTCCTCGTCCGCGCCGGGCACGAAGTTGACGTAGTAGTGCAGGACGGCGGGGATGATGCCGGCCGCGCCGTTGGTGGGGGCGGTGACGACCCGGCCGCCGGCTGCGTTCTCCTCGTTGACGGCCATCGCGTAGAGGGTGGTCCACTCCATCGCGTGGGCCTCGGCGTTGCCCTCGGCGCGCAGCGCGCGGGCGCCGTTGGCGGCGCGGCGGCGTACCTTCAGGCCGCCGGGCAGGATGCCCTCGCGGGACGTGCCGCGGGACACACAGTCGCGCATGACCTGCCAGATCTCCAGCAGCCCGGCGCGGATCTCGTCCTCCGTGCGCCAGGCCTTCTCGTTCTCCAGCATGAGGGAGGAGATCGACAGGCCGGTCTCGCGGGAGAGGCGCAGCAGCTCGTCGCCGGTGCGGAAGGGGTACTTCAGGACCGTGTCGTCGAGCTTGATGCGGTCCTCGCCGACCGCGTCCTCGTCGACGACGAAGCCGCCGCCGACGGAGTAGTAGGTCTTCTCCAGCAGGGGCGCGCCGCCCGCGTCGTACGCGAAGAGGGTCATGCCGTTGGCGTGGTATGGCAGGGAGCGGCGGCGGTGCAGGATCAGCTCGGTCGACTCGTCGAAGGCGATCTCGTGGTCGCTGCCTATCTCCGCGCCGAGCAGCCGCAGCCGGCCGCTCTTGCGGATCCGCTCGACCTCGTCGTCGGCGGTCTCGACGTTCACGGTGCGCGGGGAGTGGCCCTCCAGGCCGAGGAGGACGGCCTTGGGGGTGCCGTGGCCGTGGCCGGTGGCGCCGAGGGAGCCGAAGAGTTCGGCCCGTACCGCCGTCGTCTGGGCGAGCAGACCGTCCTTCTTGAGGCGCCCGACGAACATCCGGGCGGCGCGCATCGGGCCGACCGTGTGGGAGCTGGACGGGCCGATGCCGATGGAGAAGAGGTCGAAGACGGAGATGGCCACGGTGGCGGACTCCCTTGTCTGCTCGTGGTGGACGGTGGAGCACATGGAGCTGAGGGGGCGGACGAAACGGAAGGTACGTTTCTGCGCCGACTGTCGAGCCTAACCCGGACGGCGGACAGACTCTCAGACGGAGGCCATCGGACGGTTGTCCTCCGGCACAACGGCGGACGACGCAGCGGAGTCGGTCGTGGTGTCGAGTGCGGGGTCGCCGCCGGTCAGGCCGGTTTCGTGGGCGCGGACCCCGGCGCGTACGGCCCAGAAGTAGAAGGCGACGGCGGAGAGCGCGACGAGGACGATGTCCAGGCCGCCGGGGAGGACGCCGTGGCCGCCGAAGTCCGGGCTGCCGAGTGCGGAGACCACGGACATCCAGGCCAGGAAGCCGACCAGCCACCAGGCGGGCGCGAACTGGCGGCGCAGATTCGTTTCTCCACGGCGCCGCAGCACCACTGCGGCGACCGGCGCGGCCACCAGCGTCAGCAGCGCGACCTTGCCGGTGTCCGGCCACTTCGACCAGTACAGCGCGCATGCGGCGAAGGCGAAGGTGATGGGGCACAGCACCTTCGCGGCGGGCAGCCGGAACGGGCGCGGCAGGTCCGGCCTGGTCTGCCGGAAGACGCCGACCGCGATCGGGCCGATGAGGTACGAGATGACCATGGCGGCCGAGATCACGCTGGCCAGCGCGTTCCAGCTGTGGCCGACGGTGACCAGCAGCAGGACCGAGAAGCCGAGGTTGAGCCACATCGCGGGCCGGGCGGTCCCGTACCGGGGGTGCACGGCGGCCAGCTTCTTGGGGAAGAAGCCGGTCTCGGCGAGGTTCTGGACCATGTACGCGGCGGACGCGACGTTGGCGATGTTGGAGCCGGCCGGCGAGATGAAGGCGCCGAACTGGAGCATCGTGACGACCCAGTGCAGCATCAGGATCTTGGCCAGGTCGGCGAAGGGCGAGTTGAAGTTCACGCCGTGCCAGCCGCCGGCCTGAGCCAGCTGCTCCGGCGGTACGGCGCCGAGGAACGCGGTCTGCAGGGCGAGGTAGATCACCAGGCCCAGCGAGAGCGCGCCGACCAGCGCGACCGGGATCGCCCGGCCGGGGTTCTTGGCGGCGCCGCCGAGGTTGACCACGGCCTGGAAGCCGTTGAAGGCGAAGACCACGCCGCAGGTGGTCACGGCGGTCAGCACGGCCGGCCAGCCGTACGGGGCGAAGCCGCCGTGCGCGGTGAAGTTCGAGGTGTGGAAGCCGGAGGCGATCAGCGCGGCCACGGCCAGTACCGGGATCGCGAACTTGATCAGCGTCAGGACCGTGTTGGCGCGGGCCAGCAGCTGGACCGACCAGTAGCAGGTCAGCCACAGCACGAAGGTCAGCAGCAGCGCGACACCGCTCCCGGCCGCGGTCAGGTGGTTGCTGGCCGGGTCGACCAGGCCCTGGGCCCAGCCGAAGCCCCAGGACGACATGTACTGGGTGGCGGCGATGGACTCGATCGGGATCAGCGAGGCGACCGCGATCCACACCGCCCAGCCGGTCAGGAAGCCGAGCACGGGGCCGTGCGAGAGGTGGCCGTAGCGGGCCATGCCGCCGGGGATCGGGTACGCGGACCCGACCTCCGCGTAGGACATCGCGATCATGCCGATGAAGACGGCGCCGATGATCCAGGCGACCAGCGCCGCGGGCCCCGCCACCTGCGCGGCGGAACCGGCGCCGAAGAGCCAGCCGGAGCCGAAGATCGAACCAATGCCGATCATGGTCAGGGCGAAGAGGCCGATCCCCTTGCGGTTGCCCGCGCTCATGTCCATGCCGTGCGTGTTCCGTCCTGCTGTGGTGCGAAGGACTCCGCGTCGTTGAGGAGTCGGTTCTCAGCCTATGGGGCGGAAAATCACCGTAAGGCGGACGGAAAAGCCGTGCGCCCGAGGTCAACGACCCCGGGCGCACGCCTTGTTCACCTCGCGGGCGCCACCTCGGCGGCACCTTTCGGGGCGTACTTCATGAAACGCGTCACACGGCCGCGGCGGACGCGCCGGGAAGGCGCGCGGCCGCCGGCCGCGTGGCACGGGTCACAGTGACGGCGTCGAGCCGGTCACAGCGACGGGTACAGCGGGTGCTTGCCGGCCAGGGTGGTCACCCGGGCCTTCAGCGCGTCGGCGTCGTACGACGGCTTGAGCGCCTCGGCGATGATGTCGGCGACCTCGCGGAAGTCCTCCGCCTGGAAGCCGCGGGTGGCCAGCGCCGGGGTGCCGATCCGCAGGCCCGAGGTGACCATCGGGGGCCGGGGGTCGTTCGGGACGGCGTTGCGGTTGACCGTGATGCCGACCTCGTGGAGGCGGTCCTCGGCCTGCTGGCCGTCCAGCTCGCTGTTGCGCAGGTCCACCAGGACCAGGTGCACGTCGGTGCCGCCGGACAGCACGGAGACGCCGTGCTCGGTGACGTCGGACTGCGTCAGGCGCTCGGCGAGGATGCGCGCGCCGTCCAGGGTGCGCTGCTGGCGCTCCTTGAACTCCTCGGTCGCCGCGACCTTGAAGGACACCGCCTTCGCCGCGATGACGTGCTCCAGCGGGCCGCCCTGCTGGCCCGGGAAGACCGCCGAGTTGATCTTCTTGGCGAGCTCCTGGGTGGACAGGATCACTCCGCCGCGCGGACCGCCGAGGGTCTTGTGCGTGGTGGTGGTCACGACGTGGGCGTGCGGCACCGGGTTGGGGTGCAGCCCGGCCGCCACCAGGCCGGCGAAGTGCGCCATGTCGACCATCAGGTACGCGCCGACCTCGTCGGCGATCCGGCGGAACGCCGCGAAGTCCAGCTGGCGCGGGTACGCGGACCAGCCGGCCACGATCAGCTGCGGGCGGGTCTCCTTGGCCAGGCGCTCGACCTCGCCCATGTCGACCTGGCCGGACTCCTCGTCGACGTGGTAGGGCACCACGTTGTAGAGCTTGCCGGAGAAGTTGATCTTCATGCCGTGGGTCAGGTGCCCGCCGTGCGCGAGGTTCAGACCCATGATCGTGTCGCCCGGCTTGAGCAGCGCGAACATCGCCGCCGCGTTGGCCTGCGCACCGGAGTGCGGCTGCACGTTCGCGGCCTCGGCGCCGAACAGCGCCTTGATCCGGTCGATGGCGATCCGCTCGACCACGTCGACGTGCTCGCAGCCGCCGTAGTAGCGGCGGCCCGGGTAGCCCTCGGCGTACTTGTTGGTGAGGACCGAGCCCTGGGCCTCCATGACGGCGGCCGGGGCGAAGTTCTCCGACGCGATCATTTCGAGGGTGGACTGCTGACGGTGGAGCTCGGCGTCGACGGCGGCGGCGACGTCGGGGTCGAGCTCGTGGAGGGAGCTGTTCAGAAGCGACATGACTCTTCCTGGGGTTCGCGGGACGCACGGCCCCGCCGGGCGGCGGGTGGGCGTATCAGCCGGTGAAGGCGGTGTACTCGTCGGCCGTGAGCAGGTCGTCCGGCTCGCCGCTGACCTTCACCTTGAACAGCCAGCCGCCCTCGAACGGGGCGGTGTTCACCAGCGAGGGGTCGCTCACCACGTCCTCGTTGATCTCCGTGACCTCGCCGTCGACGGGGGAGTAGAGATCGCTGACGGACTTGGTCGACTCCAGCTCACCGCAGGTCTCGCCCGCCGTGACCGTGTCACCGACCGCAGGGAGCTGCACGAAGACGACGTCGCCGAGCGCGTTGGCGGCGTGCTCGGTGATGCCGATCGTCGAGACGCCCGCCTCGGCGGCCGACAGCCACTCGTGCTCCTTGCTGTAACGCAGCTGCTGGGGGTTGTTCATGACTTGATTCTCCTGGATGCGGTGGCGTGCTTGCTGCAGGGGTCTTGACAGGTGAGACGCAAAGACGGCTCGGGCGGAGGTACGCGCGTCACTTCCGGCGCTTGTAGAAGGGCAGCGCCACGACCTCGTACGGCTCATGGGTGCCACGGATGTCCACCGCCACACCGGCCGTCCCGGGCGCGGCGTGCGCGGCGTCCACGTACGCCATGGCGACGGGCTTGCCGAGGGTGGGCGAGGGGGCACCCGAGGTGACCTCGCCGATCACGGCGCCGTCCGGGCCCACGACCGGGTATCCGGCGCGCGGCACGCGGCGGCCCTCGGCGATCAGACCGACCAGCTTGCGGGGCGGCCGGGTCTCGGCGCGGTCCCGGGCCGTCTCCAGGGCGGCGCGGCCCACGAAGTCGCCGCCGTTCGTCGTCTTCTCGAACTTCACGACCCGGCCCAGGCCCGCGTCGAACGGGGTGGTGCCGGTGGTCAGCTCGTGCCCGTACAGCGGCATGCCCGCCTCCAGGCGCAGCGTGTCCCGGCAGGACAGGCCGCACGGCACCAGGCCCGCGTCCTGACCGGCCGCGGTCAGCGCCTCCCAGAGGGTGACCGCGTCCGCCGGGCGGACGAACAGCTCGAAACCGTCCTCACCGGTGTATCCCGTACGGGCGATCAGCGCCGGCACGCCGGCGACGGTGCCGGGCAGCCCGGCGTAGTACTTCAGGCCGTCCAGGTCGGCGTCCGTAAGGCCCTTGAGGATGCCGCCGGACTCCGGGCCCTGCACGGCGAGCAGCGCGTACGCGTCCCGGTCGTCGCGTACCTCGGCCTCGAAGCCGCTCGCCCGCTCGGTGAGCGCATCCAGCACGACCTGGGCGTTGGAGGCGTTGGCGACGACCATGTACTCCGTCTCGCCGAGGCGGTAGACGATCAGGTCGTCCAGGATGCCGCCCTCGGCGTCACAGATCATGGTGTAGCGGGCGCGGCCGACGGCGACGCCGCCGATGTTGCCGACGAGTGCGAAGTCCAGCAGGTCGGCGGCGCGCGGTCCGGTGACGGTGATCTCGCCCATGTGCGAGAGGTCGAACAGGCCGGCGCGGGTACGGACGGCGACGTGCTCGTCACGCTCGCTGCCGTAGCGCAGCGGCATGTCCCATCCGGCGAAGTCGGTCATGGTCGCGCCGAGCGCGCGATGCGTCGCGTCCAGCGCGGTCCGGCGGGGGGCTTCGGTCATGGTGAGGGCTCCCGGGCATGGGTGACAAGACGGTCTCCCCATCTGTCATCGGAACCTGAGAGGTTCACCGGAAGGCCGTCACCGGTCCCGGTTTGCACCTTGGGTGGAGCCACACCACGGCGGCCCGCTTTTCAGATCTGCCTCGCCCGCGCGGTATCGGGGCCTGAGAGATTCAAGGGAGGACTTGCTCCTTCGGCGCCCCGCCGTGACGGCCGGGGACTCTCCCGCGCGGATTCAAGCGGCCGGTATGCAATTGGCTGAGCGTGGCACCCGTACGAGGAACGCACACGGAGCTGTGCGGTCCGGCACATGGCGCGCACATCATCGCACGGGATCGCCGGATACAGGAGCCCTGGTCGTACCGGTGTTCGCAGGGGCGTCACAACAGTGTCCGCGGACTGTACGGATCGTGCCGTTTCCTTGAAGCGCATTACCTTTTCTTGACACTCTGCGGGTAAGGGGACGGAACCACCGGACCGGGAGGGGCGATCACGGTGCACAGGCAAGCCGCATTCGCGACAAGTCCGGGAGGCGTGCCCCCGGGCTGTGTCCCGGAGCCGGCCCCGGCCGCCGTGCCGGGGCCCCGGCGGCTGCCGCTCGGGGTGGTCCGCCCCGGCCGGGCGCGGACCGCCGCGCCGGACGCGCCGGCGGTGGACGTCGTCGACCTCAGGGACGGACGCGCCCCGCGCGAGGCGGCCGAACTGCACTTCACGGCCGGTGACGTGGTGGTCGTCTCCGGCCTGCCGGGCAGCGGCAAGAGCACGCTCATGCTCCGGCTGGTGCCCGCCCACGACCAGCAGGGCGCGGTGGTGCACCGCGTGGACTCGCAGGACGTACGGGAGCGCTGGGAGCGTGGCCGGCTGCGCCGGTTCCCGTACGCGCTCTACCGGCCACTGGTCAGGGCGGCCCACTACCGGGGGCTGCGGCAGGCGCTGCGGTCGGGGCGGAGCGTGGTGGTGCACGACTGCGGGACGCTCGCGTGGGTACGTCGCTGGCTCGCGCGCGAGGCCCGGCGCGGCGGACGCGGCCTGCACCTGGTGCTGCTGGACGTACCGCCCGGGGTCGCGCTGTCCGGGCAGCGCTCACGCGGCCGCGGGGTCTCCGGTTACGCCTTCGCCCGGCACCGGCGCGCGGTACGGCGGCTGGCCGCCCGCGCCCGGGCGGCCCGGCTCCCCGCGGGCTTCACCTCGGCCGTCCTGCTGGACCGGCCCGCGGCGGGCGCGTTGCGGCGGATCGGCTTCGAGTGAGGCCGAGGCGCGGACGGCCGTACGCTCCCTGATGTCCGCGATATCCGCAATTCCCGCGATATCCGCAATTCCTGCGATAGCCGTGATGCCGGACACCTGACGGGCCGTACGGAATGTTCCGTACGGCCCGTCAGAACCGGTCCTAGCTTCGGCATATCTCCCGCATACGCGCCTCCTCCGGACGCCCCCGGGCCGATCTAAAGGCCCAGGGCCTTGAGCAGCACCGTCGGCAGCGACAGTACGGAGTTGAGCAGCGAGCCGCCGGGCTGCTTCGCCGCGTCGTCGGCCGGCCGGCCCTCGGCGGCCGGCTGCGGGGCGGCGGGCTGCTGCCGCGGCGCGTCGTCGGCCGGCTGCGGGTCGCTGGTCGGCGCCTTCGGCTGGGCCGCCGACTGGTCGTCCGCCTCGGCCGCGGGCTCGGCGGCGGGCTGGGCGGGCCGGTCGGCCGCCTGGGTGGCGGGCTGGGCGGACGGCTGCTGACGCAGGTCGCCGAGCAGCTTGTCGATGCCCAGGATCTTGAAGATGTCCGAGACGGACCGGGCCACCGAACCGGTCAGGCTCACGGCGTCGGAGGACTCTCCCGGCGCCGGGGCCCGGAACGCGGCCAGCTCGTCCACCTGCGTGCGCAGGTTCTGCGAGGCCTGGCGCAGCTGGACGGAGTCGGCCGAAGCCGACCGGTCGGAGTCCTCGTTCAGCATGTCCGCCATCCGCTGCGCGTCCGCGAGGACGGTGTCCAGGCGGGTGCGGGCGGCCCTGACCTCCACGGAGTGGCCGCGGCTGTCGGCCGACTTCTCGGCCAGCTCGGTGGAGGCGTCCGCCAGCCTGCTGATGTCGTCGACGATGATGCTCTGGTTGCGGACCGGGGGCTTGGGGCCTTCCGACGCGGCCGCGGAACCCACGGCGCCGAGGGCGAGGGCGCCGACGGTGGCGGCGCTGACGAGGGTGGCGGCGGTCCGGTGCGTTGCCATCAGGAGACGTGCCTTTCTGTAGGAACGGAACGGCAGGGCAAGATCACCCTGGAGCCACCTTCGGAGCGGTGTGCACGGTCCGCAACCGCTCGCGCGCGTTCGGTGGTCATCCGGACGCACCAGGGCTCCTCCCGTCTGCTGGCGTTAGGGTCGTCGACCAGGTAAAGCGCGGTACGAGCGGTACGGAGCGGGTGGGTGGAGATGGACTTTCCGGAGCAGGGCATTCCGCGGCTGGAGTGGCCCGCCAACGAGCTGGAGGAGGTGCTCGCCGCCTCGGTGGGGCACCCCGGGGCGGGCGCCCGCATCGTCGAGGTGCTGGGCCGCAGCCGGATATGGGTGCCGCTGCCCAAGGGCGGCGGCCCGGAGAGCGCGGGCCTGGGCCGGACGGGCCTGGACCTGCCCACCGTCGAGATCGGCTCGGCCGCGTACGTCCCGGTCTTCAGCTCCGAGCAGGAGTTCCGGCGGGTGGCCGGACCGCACCTGTCCTTCACCGTCGCGCCGGCCGCCGAGTTCGCGCGCGGCCTGCCCCCGCTGATCGGGATCGCGGTCAACCCGGAGGGCACGGTCGGTGTGCCGCTGCCCCCGGACGCGGTGGCCGAGCTGTGCCGGACCGGGCGCCCGGACCTGCCCGGGGCGCCGAGCGGTGCCCGGGTCCGGCTGTTCGAGCCGGACTGGCAGGAAGAGCCGGTGGACTTCCTGGCCGCGGCCGGGCTGGAGTTCTCGGCGGCGGGTTTCGTGGCCACCGCGCGCCGCGCGCTGGCCAGCGTCGAGGGTGACGCGCCCGCGCTGTTCGTCGGTGTCCAGGTGGACGCCGCGGCCGTGGCGCCGCACGACCCGGCCGTACGGGACGCCGTCACCGCCGCCCTCGGGCGGGCCCTCGGCGGGACGCCGCTGACCTGGCCCGTCCAACTCGTCATGCTGGACCTCGCGCAGGGCGACCCGGTCGCCGACTGGATGCTGGAGCGGGTCCGCCCCTTCTACTCCCGCGACGCCGTCTGACCGTCCGCGCCCCCGGCGCCCCGGTGCGCCCGGAGTGCTCCTTTCCGTGACCGCAAGCCACGTGTGCTGATCCGACCGGGGCCCGGACGCAGGCTCTAAGCTGTTGTTGCAACCGGCAGGCGTACCCCACGTGCCTGCCGACAGGAAGGGACGGACCACGTGAGCGCGGGTGCGCATCAGGGAGCGGCTGCCGGGCAGGTCGAGCAGATGCTGCAGCAGGTCTCGCCCGGCCGGTACGACGCCTATGAGGCGTTGCTGCAGGCCCTCGCCGCCGGTCAGGTCTGGATGCTCCTCTGGCACGGCCAGGCCGGTTCGCCCGATGCGCAGTACGGCAACATGGAGGTCGACGGGCTCGGCTACGCGCCGTGCGTGACCTCGGCCCCCGAGCTGGCGGCCAGTGGCTGGAACCGTGCGCACGAGGTCGTCTACGGCCGGGACATCGCGGCCACCCTCTTCCCCGACCGCTGGGGCCTGTGGCTGAATCCGCACGCCCCCGGCGGTGGCGTCGGCATTCCGTGGCTGGATCTGCGGCGGGTCGCGGGCGGCCTGGACCGGCTGCCGGCCGGTCCGCTGCGGATCAGTGAACCGGTCATCGAGATTCCCCAGTTCTACGCCCTGCTGGGGCAGAACGCGCACCGCACGCCCGCCGTGCGCTCCCTGCGCCGGGCCTGGGTGCAGCCCGCCCTCGGCGCGCCGTATCTGGCGATCGGCCTGGATCTGTATGACACGGGGCAACCGGCCGTGGACTCGGTGCGATTGATGATCCAGCAGTCCATCGGCGCGGTGCCGGAGGGACTGCCCGTCTCGACGGTCGCGATGAACGACGAGTACGACCCGGTCGGGATGTGGATGCGGGCCAACGCGCGGCCGTTCTTCGACCGGGACGCGTACGCGGCCGGTCCGGTGCCCGCGCCCGCCCAGGCGTACGGATACGGCTACCCGCGCCCGTACTGATCTTGCCGCACCGGCCCCTCAGGGGGCCCTCTCCGGCCCGAAATGGCCGCTCACGCCCGTAAGTTCACCCCTGCCCGCGCTCGCGCGAACCGCTCAGTCGGGGCTTGTGTCCGGATAACGGAAGCCCGTGGGCCACATCACAGTTGCGCATCCATTCCCGGTCAGGGCTGGTGAGTGATCGCGAATCGGATGAAGACTCCCGCAGCAGAGGGTTTCGGCCCTGTGTACGAGATGTACCGATCACCGTCGCGTGACGTTCCGCGACGTCTGCTCCGCCTGCAACATCCGTAAGGCCTGCAACACCTGTACCCGCAACGCTCGCACTACACGCATCAGTTGCTCCAGCTGTTCCAGAGTTCTCCCCGTTGCACCAGCAGCACTCGCCCTACCCGCTCCCGGGCGCCACTCGCTCCGGAGCGCCATCCCGCACCACAGTTCCACTCGCACCAGTGATGTGAACCAGGCCGCTGACCGCGGCGCGCATGGGCCGGCGGCGCCGGCCGAGAGGGGTCAAAGGCACCGTGACCGCACCGATCGAGACCACCGGGGCGGCTGCCGAAGCGCAGCCGGAAGCGGTGCTGCAAGGCGTCGAGAGCAAGAAGATCGAGGGGCGCTCACTCGGCCAGATCGCCTGGTTGCGCTTCCGGCGCGACAAGGTCGCGGTAGCGGGTGCCATCGTTGTCATCCTGCTCATCGTGATCGCGGCGCTCTCCCGGCCGATCCAGTCCTGGCTGGGCCTGGACCCCAACAGCCCGCACCAGGACCTCATCGACCCCAACACCACGCTGCCCAAGGGCGACCTCGGCGGGATGAGCCTGGACCACCCGCTCGGCGTGGACCCGAAGTTCGGCCGCGACCTGCTCGCGCGGGTGCTGGAGGGCTCCTGGGTCTCGCTGATCGTGGCGTTCGGGGCGACGGTGCTGTCGGTGGCCATCGGCACCGTGCTCGGTGTGGTGGCCGGCTTCTACCGGGGCCGGGTGGACGCGCTGATCAGCCGGCTGATGGACGTCTTCCTGGCGTTCCCGCTGCTGCTGTTCGCCATCGCCATCTCGGCCTCGCTCCAGGGCGGCGCCTTCGGGCTCGAAGGGCTGCCGCTGCACATCTCGGTCCTGATCTTCGTGATCGGATTCTTCAACTGGCCGTACATGGGCCGGATCGTGCGGGCCCAGACGCTCTCGCTGCGCGAGCGGGAGTTCGTGGACGCCGCGCGCGGCATGGGTGCCCGCGGCCCGTTCATCCTCTTCCGGGAGCTGCTGCCCAACCTGGTGGGCCCGATCATCGTCTACTCGACGCTGCTGATCCCTTCCAACATCCTCTTCGAGGCGGCGCTGAGCTTCCTGGGCGTCGGCATCCAGCCGCCCCAGGCGTCCTGGGGCGGAATGCTCAACCAGGCGGTCAAGTACTACGAGGTCGACCCGCAGTACATGCTCGTCCCCGGCCTCGCGATCTTCGTCACCGTGCTGGCGTTCAACCTCCTCGGCGACGGCCTCAGGGACGCGCTGGACCCGCGCAGCCGCTGACTCCGCCCGGGCCCGTACGCCCGGCAGCACCCATCCAAGTTTCCGACCCATGAAGGGGAAACCGACCATTATGCGAAGGTCAGTCCCGGTCGCGGCGATCGCGGCCCTCACCAGTGCGGGCCTGTTGCTGTCCGGCTGCAGCGGCAAGAGCTCCAGCAGCGGCTCGTCCGAGGCGAACGCGGCCACCAAGGGCATCGTCAACGCCTCGGACGACAAGGGCGGCACGCTCACGTACGCGATGAGCGACGCCCCCGAGTCCTACGACCCGGGCAACACGTACTACGCGTACGTCTGGAACTTCAGCCGCCTGTACGCGCGTCCGCTGACCACCTTCAAGCCGGGCCCGGGACCCAAGGGCAACGAGCTGGTGCCCGACCTGGCGGAGTCGATGGGCAAGTCCAGCGACGACAACAAGACCTGGACGTACAAGATCCGCAAGGGTCTCAAGTACGACGACGGCAAGCCGATCATCTCGAAGGATGTCAAGTACGCCGTGGAGCGCAGCAACTTCGCGCGCGACGTGCTCTCGCTCGGCCCGAACTACTTCCAGACGTACCTCAAGGACAACGAGGGCGGCTACAAGGGTCCGTACAAAGACAAGAGCCCGGAGGGCCTGAAGTCCATCGAGACGCCGGACGACCAGACCATCGTCTTCCATCTCAAGCAGCCCTTCGCCGAGTTCGACTACCTGGTCAGCGCCCCGCAGACGGCGCCGGTGCCGCAGGCCAGGGACAAGGGCGCGGACTACACCAAGAACATCGCCTCCTCGGGCAGCTACAAGTTCGACACCTACGAGGAGGGCAAGAAGGTCGTCCTCGTCCGCAACCCCCACTGGGACGCCAAGACCGACCCGCTGCGCAAGCAGCTGCCGGACAAGATCGTGCTGAACATGAAGGTCGCCCAGTCGACCATCGACAAGGACCTGAAGGCCGGCAACACCCACATCGACATGGCCGGCCGCGGTGTGGACGCCCAGACCCAGGCCCAGCTCCTGACCAGCACCAAGGAGAAGGCCAACACCGACAATGCGCTCGGCCAGCGCCTGTCGTACGTGGCGATCAACCCCAAGGTCGCGCCGTTCGACAAGGTGGAGTGCCGCAAGGCCGTGCAGTACGCGATCGACAAGAAGGCCGTGCAGACCGCGCAGGGCGGTCCGATCCGCGGTGACATCGCCTCCACGGTGCTGCCCACCGACCTCGCCGGGTTCCAGAAGTTCGACCAGTACCCGCAGAAGTACAACGGTGACAACCTCGACCTGACCGAGGCCAAGAAGCAGTGGCAGGCGTGCGGCGCCGGCAACGTGAGCACCACGATCACCGCCCGCAGCGACCGGCAGGACGAGGTGGACGCGGCGACGTCGGTGGTCGGCTCGCTGAAGAAGATCGGCATCGACGCCAAGATCCAGACGTACCCGAGCGGCAAGTACTTCTCGGACTACGCGGGCGTGCCGGAGTTCACCAAGAAGAACAACATCGGCCTGATGATGATGCAGTGGGGCTCGGACTACCCGACCGGCTTCGGCTACCTCCAGCAGATCGTCAACGGCAAGGCGATCCAGAAGTCCGGCAACTCCAACCTCTCCGAGCTGGACGACCCGACCATCAACAAGCTGCTCGACGAGGCCATCGCCACCAGCGACAAGGCACAGCGCGAGAAGGACTACGCGGAGATCGACAAGAAGACCATGGAGCAGGCGGTCATCGTCCCGCTGACCTACTTCAAGATCCTGCTGTACCGCTCGCCGAAGGCCACCAACCTGGTGTCCACCTCCGCCTACAGCGGTGAGTACGACTACCTCAACGTCGGCGTCAAGAAGTAGCAGCCCCGGAAGGCAGGTGAAGGCATTGGTGTCCGCGGGCCGGCCGGTCCGGTCCGCGGCGCCGACGCCGCAGTCCCGTGTTCGCGTACATCATCCGCAGGTTGATCAGCGCGGTGATTCTGCTGCTGATCGTCAGCGCGGTCACCTTCGGCATCTTCTTCGTGCTGCCGAAACTGGCCGGACAGACCGCCGACCAGCTGGCCGCGCAGTACATCGGAAAGGCCCCATCGGCCGCGGACCTCGCCGCGGTGAAGAAGAACCTCGGCTTGGACAAGCCGGTCTTCGTACAGTACTGGGACTTCCTCAAGGGCATCTTCGTCGGGGTCGACTACAAGTTCGGCCCGGACGCCGCCACATGCAACGTGCCGTGCTTCGGCTACTCCTTCAAGACCCATATCGAGGTCTGGCCCGAGATCCAGACCCGGCTCCCGGTGACGATCTCGCTGGCCGCCGGCGCGGCCGTCGTATGGCTGGTCTCCGGCGTCGCCACCGGCGTGCTCTCCGCGCTGCGCCCCGGCTCGGTCTTCGACCGGGTGGCGATGAGCGTCGCGCTGGCCGGCGTGTCGCTGCCCATGTTCTTCACCGGCGCCCTGGCCCTGGCCCTGTTCACCTACCAGTGGCCGATCATCCAGCGCAGCGACTACGTACCGCTGTTCGAGGACCCGTTCATGTGGGCCCAGACGCTGGTGCTGCCCTGGATCACCCTGGCCTTCCTCTACTCCGCCCTCTATGCACGCCTGACCAGAGCGGGCATGTTGGAGACGCTGAGCGAGGACTACATCCGTACCGCGCGCGCCAAGGGGCTGGGTGAGCGCAAGGTCGTGGTGCGCCACGGCCTGCGTGCCGCGCTCACCCCGATCATCACGGTGTTCGGCATGGACGTGGGCCTGCTGCTCGGCGGTGCGCTCATCACCGAACAGGTCTTCTCCCTCAAGGGGGTCGGCGCGTTCGCCGTCGAGGCGATCAACGCCAACGACCTGCCGAACATCCTCGGCGTCACCTTGCTCGCCGCGTTCTTCATCGTCATATGCAACCTGGTGGTGGACGTTCTGTACGCCGCCGTCGACCCGCGGGTGAGGCTCTCGTGACCGACTCCCCAGACTCCACCGCCGGCCCCGGCGCCGGACCCACCGCCCCGGAGACCGCCACGGCCGGGCCGCTGCCCGCCGCCGCGCCGGACCTGACGAAGACGGGAGCCGTGGTCGGCGAGCCGGCTCCGGCCGGCTCGGGAGCGCCCACCGCCTTCCTCGAAGTGCGTGACCTGAAGGTGCACTTCCCCACCGACGACGGCATCGTGAAGTCCGTGGACGGCCTCTCCTTCACCCTGGAGAAGGGCCGCACCCTCGGCATCGTCGGCGAGTCCGGCTCCGGCAAGTCCGTCACCTCGCTCGCCGTCATGGGCCTGCACCGGGCCTCCCGGCAGCAGCGCGCCAAGGTGGACATGTCGGGGGAGATCTGGCTGGACGGCAAGGAGCTGGTCGGCGCCGACCCGGACGAGGTGCGCCGGCTGCGCGGCCGCGAGATGGCGATGATCTTCCAGGACCCGCTGTCCGCGCTGCACCCGTACTACACGGTCGGCGCCCAGATCGTGGAGGCGTACCGGGTCCACCACGACGTCGACAAGAAGACCGCACGCAAACGGGCGGTCGAGATGCTGGACCGGGTGGGCATCCCGCAGCCCGACAAGCGGGTGGACGATCACCCGCACCAGTTCTCCGGCGGGATGCGCCAGCGCGCGATGATCGCCATGGCGCTGGTCAACAACCCCGAACTGCTGATCGCGGACGAGCCGACCACCGCCCTGGACGTGACGGTCCAGGCGCAGATCCTCGACCTGATCCGCGACCTCCAGAAGGAGTTCGGCTCGGCGGTCATCATCATCACCCACGACCTGGGGGTGGTCGCCGAACTGGCGGACCAGCTGCTGGTGATGTACGGCGGCCGGTGCATCGAGCGCGGCCCGGCGGACAAGGTCTTCTATGAGCCGCAGCATCCGTACACCTGGGGGCTACTGGGGTCGATGCCGCGCATCGACCGCGAGCAGACCGAACGCCTGATCCCGGTCAAGGGATCGCCGCCCAGCCTGATCAACGTCCCCAGTGGCTGTGCCTTCAACCCCCGCTGCCCGTACGCGGACGTCCCCAAGGACAACGTCACCCGCACGGTCCGCCCCGAACTGCGCGAGGCCGGCGGCGGCGGACACTTCTCCGCCTGCCACATGGCGCAGGAGGAGCGGGAGCGTATCTGGACCGAAGAGATTGCGCCGAAGCTGTGACCGAGACTGATGAGACCGGCGTCGCCGCCGGTACGACGGGCGGGACCGACGAGAGCGCCGACGCCGCGCCGCTGCTGAAGGTGCGCGGCCTGGTACGGCACTTCCCGATCACCAAGGGCCTGCTCAAGCGGCAGGTGGGTGCGGTTCAGGCGGTCGACGGCATCGACTTCGACGTACGACCGGGGGAGACCCTGGGCGTGGTCGGCGAGTCCGGCTGCGGCAAGTCGACGATGGGCCGGCTGATCACCCGGCTGGACGAGCCGACCGGCGGCAGCATCGAGTTCGAGGGCCGCGACATCACGCATCTGTCCCCGGGCAGGCTGCGTCCGATGCGCCGCGACGTCCAGATGATCTTCCAGGACCCGTACGGCTCGCTGAACCCGCGGCACACCATCGGCGGCATCATCGGCACCCCCTTCCGCCTCCAGGGCGTCGAGCCCGAGGGCGGCGTGAAGAAGGAGGTGCAGCGGCTGCTGGAGCTGGTGGGCCTGAGCCCGGAGCACTACAACCGCTATCCGCACGAGTTCTCCGGCGGCCAGCGGCAGCGCATCGGCATCGCGCGGGCGCTGGCCCTCAAGCCCAAACTGGTCGTCGCCGACGAGCCGGTCTCCGCGCTGGACGTCTCCATCCAGGCGCAGGTCGTCAACCTCATGGACGACCTCCAGGACGAACTGGGCCTGACCTACGTCATCATCGCGCACGACCTGTCCGTCATCCGGCACGTCTCGGACCGCATCGCGGTGATGTACCTCGGCAAGATCGTGGAGCTGGCCGACCGGAAGTCGCTGTACGAGGCGCCGATGCACCCGTACACCAAGGCGCTGCTGTCCGCCGTGCCGGTGCCCGACCCCAAGCGGCGCACCCAGCGCGACCGCATCCTGCTCAAGGGTGACGTGCCCTCGCCGATCAACCCGCCCTCGGGCTGCCGGTTCCGTACCCGCTGCTGGAAGGCGACCGAGGTGTGCTCGACCACCGAGCCGCCGCTGGTGGCGCTGCGCGGCGGCCACAAGGTGGCCTGCCACCACCCGGAGAACGCGCCCGAGAGCGTCGGCGCGGGAACTCCGGACGCCGCGGGGAGCGGCGGCTGAACCGGCGGACACGAGGCGTGCGGGGCCGGTGCGGAGCGAGCGGGAACGCCGCCCCGCACCGGCCTCCGCGCGTCCGCGACCGCCCTTGACCGGCCGGTTTTGCCGACCATAGATTCATCGGCGCCCCGGCGGCGCCCGCCGGCCGGTCCCATGGAGGTAGTGCCTTGTCCGCGCAGCAGGAAGCCCACGACGCCGACGCCACGGCCCCCGACCCCGCGCTGACCGCCTACGAGGCGGTCGCGGCGGAGTACGACACCATCGTCGAGGACCCGTATCTGCTGCGCTGGGTCACCTTCTACCGCAAGCTCATCGAGCGGTACGGGCCGGACGGCAAGCGGCTGCTGGACGCGGGGTGCGGCACGGGGCGCGGCACCCTCGCCCTGCGGGACCGCCTCGGGTTCACGGTGACCGGCTGCGACCTGTCGCCGCAGATGATCGAGGCGGCGCGCGCCAAACCGGAGGCGGCCGGCACCCCGTTCGTCGTCGCCGACCTGCGGGACATGCCGGACCTCGGCTCCTTCGACGTGGTCACCTGCATGGGCGAGCCGCTGGCCTACCTGGCCGGCGGGCAGCTCGCCGCCGCCTTCGCGGGCCTGGGCCGGCAGCTCGCGGACGGGGGTGTCGTCGTCTTCGACATGACGACACTGGGCAGCTTCCGGCGCGACTACGCGGTGACCAAGGTCGTGGACCGGGACGGCCGGTTCGACGTGTGGCGAGGCGGTCCCGTACCGGTTGCGCCGGACGCGGTCGTGGACGTCACCCATGACTATTTCGCGCGCACCGGCGAGGACACCTGGCACCGGGTGTCCTCCCGGCACCTGTACCACCACCACTCCGACGCCACGGTGCGCCGGGAGCTGGCCGCGGCCGGTCTGCGGCTGATCGCCGCACACGGGGTCGACGGCCGCAAGCTGACCGATGTCCCGGATGAGGACGCCTGCCGCAAGATTCTCTACGTGGCCGGAAAGTCGTCTGAGTGAAGCATCAACTGCCCTGTATGTAATGACGAGTTGGCAAAATGCGGCGTGAAAAGCGACAGCAGAGTGCAGAGTCGGCGCGGTTGTTCGTCAGACGACATCCGTGTGTCCGAAGGGACGGCTCATGGCACTCTCCCGTTCAGCACGTCGCCGCGCTCGTCTGCTCCCTCTCGCCACCGCGGTGGCCGCCGCCTGCACCATCGCGGCGGCCCCCGCCGCCTCACCCGGCGCCCCGGGCGTCGGCGACCCGTACTTCCCGAACCTCGGCAACGGCGGCTTCGACGCCCTGCACTACGACCTCGGCGTCAGCTACGAGCCCGCCACCGGCCGTCTCGACGGCCGTACCGAACTGACCGCGCGCGCCACCCAGGACCTCAGCTCCTTCCACCTCGACCTCCAGAAGCTGGAGGTCACCTCGATCGAGGTGGACGGCAGACGCGCGCGGTTCACCCGCTCCGGCGACGAGATCACCGTCACGCCCAAGCGGCCGCTGGAAGAGGATGAACGATTCACCGTCGAGGTCGTCTACGGAGGCGTGCCGCTGCCGCTCAGCGGGCCCATCGTCTTCGGCTCGGACTACGGCTGGATGAAGACCGACGACGGGGTCTTCGTGGCCTGCGAGCCGAACGCCGCGTCCACCTGGTTCCCCTCCAGCGACCACCCGGGCGACAAGGCCACGTACGACATCCGCATCGACGCGCCCGAGGGCCTGACCGGCGTCTCCAACGGGCGGCTGGTCGACCGGTACGACGAGGACGGGCGCTCGTACTTCCACTGGCGCGAGCGCAAGCCGATGGCGACGTATCTGGCCACCGCCACGATCGGGAAGTTCGACGTCCGGACGGGCACCACCCCCGGCGGTATCCCGATCTACGTCGCCACCGACCCGAAGCTGCCGACCGGGACCGTCGACGTCTACGGCATCACCGCCGCGGTCACCGATTACTGGTCCAAGGTCTTCGGCTCGTACCCCTTCGAGGAGACCGGCGCGATCGTCGACGACATGCCACAGGCGGGCTTCTCCCTGGAGACCCAGACCAAGCCGGTCTACTCGGCCGTACGCAACGAGACGACCATCGCCCACGAGGTCGCCCACCAGTGGTTCGGCGACTCCGTCACGCCCCGGAACTGGCGGAACATCTGGCTGAACGAGGGCTTCGCCTCGTACGCGCAGTGGCTGTGGGACGAACACAAGGGCACCCGCACCGCGGCCGACGCCTTCCGCGCGGCGTACGCGGCCCGGCCCGCCGAGTCGGACTTCTGGAAGGTCAAGGTCGGCGACCCGCAGCGGGACACCATGTTCGCGCAGGCGGTCTACACCCGCGGCGCGATGACGTTGCAGGTGCTGCGCGAGCGGATCGGTGACCGGGCGTTCTTCAAGCTGCTGCCCGCGTGGACCAAGCAGCACCGCCACGGCAACGCGGACATCGGGCAGTTCATCGCGCTGGCGGAGAAGATCTCCGGGCAGCGGCTCGGTGACCTCTTCCACACCTGGCTCTACACCACCGGCAAGCCGGCGCTGCCCTGACGCACCGGCGGGCCCGCGCGGCGGAAACCTTCCGGCGCGCGGGCCCGGTCCCGTGGTGGGGCGGGACATGTCACGTACCGTCGGAGGCGGTACGCGAGGTGGAAGGGGACGCGGATGAGCCTGACCGGAACCCCGTTCTTCGTGGTGCTGGTGATCGCGACGGTCCTCGCCGTCCTCGCCACACTGCTGCTGTGGGGCAGAGCCCGGGGGCCGCGTCCCCTGCGCTGGCTGGCCAGAATCCTGCTGATCGGCCTGTGCCAGCTCACCGCCATCTGCGTCGTCGCGGTCGCCATCAACAACAGTTACGGCCTCTACGCCTCCTGGGACGACCTGCTCGGCACCGAACAGGACGCGGTCGCCATGCCGGGGCCGCCGGTCGCCCGCGCCAAGTTCAACGACGGCCCGAACGGCATCAAGGACACGTACTTCCGCGGGGCGAAGTCCCGGCTGTCCGGGCAGGTGATGGTCTGGACGCCGCCGCAGTACGACGACCCGGCGTACCGCAAGACCAGGTTCCCGGTCGTGATGCTGCTGCACGGCGTGCCCGGCTCACCGCAGTCCTGGCTCGAACAGGGCGGAATGCCCGGCGACCTCCAGCAGCTCGTCGAGGGGAACGCGGCGCACCCCTTCATCCTCGCCATGCCCGTGGTCAACCCGGGCAGCGTGGACACGGACTGCTCCGACACCCCGCACCGCAAGACCGCGACCTGGCTGGCGACGGACGTCACGGACCTGATCAGCCACCACTTCCGTACGGCGCCGGGGCCGAAGAACCGGGGACTGCTGGGCTTCTCCACGGGCGGGTACTGCGCGGCCAAGCTGCCGCTGCAGTATCCGAAGACGTTCGGCGCGGGCGTGGCCTTCGACCCCGATCCGCTGACCGGCGACCCGGACGTGCTGACCGATCCCGCGCTGCGGCAGCGCAACAGCCCGCAGTGGCTGGTCCGGCACGCCAAGGCCGACGTGGGGCTGTTCCTGGCGACCTCGGCGCAGGACCCGATCAGCCCGCCCGCCAACATCGAGCGCTTCAAGAAGGCCGCCCAAGGCACCAGGACCCGGGTCAGGACGCTGGTGCTGCCGACGGGCGGCCACAACTACGGGACGTGGACGCGGATGTATCCGGCAGCCTTCGGGTGGCTGAGCCAAGAGCTGGAGGCGCCGCGGCCGGCGGCGTAGGGACGGCCATCGCCCCGGTCGAACCCTCCTGGACCAGGACGACGCGGCGCCTCCGCCGCATGGGGGAGGCGGATCGTCCTCCGGGCTGATCCCTGCGCGCCGCGGACCCGGAACAGTGGTCCCCATGACGATCAGCGGGACGGGTGCGGCTGCGGTGCGGACGGCGGGGGGCCGTCCGTGACGGTCTGGCTCATGTCGTTCCCGGCCTTCGCGTGTCTGCTGGCCTTGTTCGCCCTGGTGGAGAGCGGATGGCGGTGGTTCACCGGACTGGGCCTGATCCCGTGGCTGCGCCGGCACTCGGGGCCTTCGTTGTCGGGCATCGCCTTCGACGAATTCACGGCGGTGGTGAACGGGAACAAGGCGGCGGAGCTGGAGCAGCGGCGGGTGGAGCTGCTGCGGCGGGACGACGAGAGCGACGGTGCGCCGCTCTGCTCCCGTATCGACCTGACCAGTGGCACGGCGTTCATCGTGGTGCCGGAGGAAGCAGGCCCGGCCCGTGCGCTGATCGGGCCGGCGCCCGCGGGCGCCGGCCGGTCGGACCCGTCCTAACCCCGCGGTTTGAGCTGCTGCGGGCGCGGCAGGTGGAAGCCGAAGTAGACCGCCGCCATCCGGAGCGCGAAGACCAGCCCGGCGCAGACCACGGCGGCGACGTCGGCGCGTACGTGGAGGTGGTGCAGGCCCAGGTAGGAGGCGGCGCCGGCGAGTGCCGCGATGGCGTACACGTCCTCGCGCAGCAGCAGCGGCGGGAACTCGCCGCACAGCACGTCGCGGATCACCTCGCCCGCCACGCCGCTCATCACCGCGAGGATGATCACCGCCAGCGGGGTCGCGCCCGCCGCGATGGCGGCGCGGGCGGCGATGACGGTGACGACGGCCAGCCCGACCGCGTCGACGACCAGCAGCGACTTGCGGGGCAGCTGCCAGTACCGCAGGTAGATGATGGTGCCGACACTGACGCAGACGATCAGCGTGAGCAGGACCCAGTCGTGCGTCCAGTACAGGGGGTGGTCGTCGAGGATCAGGCTGCGCAGGGTGCCGCCGGAGGTGGCGGCGGCGAAGGCGAGCACCAGGCCGCCGAACGGGTCCATGTTGGCGCGGTACGCGGCCAGCACCCCGCTCGCGGCGAAGGCGGAGACGCCGACCAGGTAGAGCACGTGAAGCATGGGCCCATGATCTCAGGCCGCCGGGGCGCGGCGCGCGGGCCGCGCACGGGCGGTGCCCGTGGCCGGGTGCCAGACCCGGCGGGCGGTTGAAGAAAAAAGGTCTACCGGTCAGTAACAAATCCGTGTAGCGTGCCGCGCATGGCACAGGTGACCATAGGTAACAGCGAATTCGACCGCGACACGGCGGTCGTCCGCCGCGCCCCCGGCCACTACGAGGCGGATCTCTCCGCCGGCTGGACGATCATCCACGCGGTCAACGGCGGCTATCTGCTCGCCCTGGTGGGCCGGGCCCTGGGTGACGCCCTGCCGCACCCGGATCCCTTCTCGGTCACCGCGCACTACCTGACCGCCTCGGTCCCCGGACCCGCCGTCATCCGCACCGAGGTCGTCCGCACCGGCCGCACCATGTCCACCGGCACCGCCACCCTCGTACAGTTCGAGGAGGACGGCAGCGAGGTCGAGCGGCTGCGCGTGCTCGCCGCGTACGGCGACCTCGACACCCTCACCGACGACGTACGGACCACCGCCAAGCCGCCCGCCATCCCCCCGTACGAGCACTGCCCGGGCAGCGAGAGCGCGCCCGAAGGGCAGCCCACCATCCCCGGCAGCACCGCCATCGCCGACCGCCTCGACATCCGGCTGGACCCCGCCACCTGCGGCTGGGCCGTCGGCGCGCCCTCCGGCAACGGCGAGATGCGCGGCTGGTTCGGCCTCGCCGACGGCCGCGACCCCGACCCGCTGTCGCTGCTGCTCACGGTCGACGCGCTGCCGCCCACCGCCTTCGAGATCGGCCTGACCGGCTGGGTGCCCACCGTCGAGCTGACCACCCACATCCGTCGCCGCCCGGCCCCCGGCCCGCTGCGCGTCGCCATCACCACCCGTAACCTCGCGGGCGGATTCCTGGAGGAGGACGCGGAGGTCTGGGACAGCGCGGACCAACTGGTCGCCCAGTCCCGTCAACTGGCCCGCGCGCCCAGGGAGGGCGCGGACGCGGCGTGAATCGCTGCCCCAAAGGGGGCGCGGCGGCCCCGGTGACGTGCCAGACTGATCACATGGGGGACATGCCACTGAGCATCGACGAAGGCACCGGCGAAAGCGCGGTCGTCTGGCTGCACTTGGCCCCGGCCGGCGCGCCCGGCGGCAACGGCGCGCAACGGCCCGCGGACGCGCCCGACGGCAAGCCCGGGGAGCACGACGGCCAACTGGAGCTGCCCGACGGTTTCGGCCACTCCCGCCCGGTCAGCGTGGACGGACGGGTCGCACGCGCGCTGACCCGCGGCGGCGAGACGCTGGAGGGCGCGCTGCGGCCGCTCGGCGCCGTACTGGGCAGCATCCACCGCTCGCTCGCCGCCGGTGACCACCGGCCGGACGAGGTCACGGTGGAGTTCGGGGTCACCCTCGGCTCGGACCTGAGCCTGGGGGTCTTCTCCGGCAACGGCGAGGCCAGCTTCAAGGTCTCCGCCACCTGGAACCTCGGCAGCGGCAGCACGACCTGAGGACGGCATGGTGGTGTCCGGTGTGGATCAGCCGCTGTACCGCTCCTTCGTCTCGGTGCGCGACGCCGGGCGGGCCGTGGGCGCCGGTGTCCTGCTCGGCGACGACGCCGTGCTCACCTGCGCGCACGTCGTCAACAGCGCCCTGGGACGGGACCGTTACGACCAGACGCTGCCTGGCCCGGGACAGCCGGTCCGCGTCCGGCTCCCGCACGTCGCGCCCGACCGGGATCTGACCGCCCGGGTCGAGCCCGCCCTGTGGAGCCCGCCGCGGGCCACGGCGGGCGGCAGCGGACCCGTGCCGCCCGGCGCGCTCCTCTACCACGGCGACCTGGCCGTGCTCCGCCTGTCGGGACCCGCGCCCGCCGGTGCCGAACCGGCCCCTTTCCTCCCGCACGCCTACGGCAACGAAGTCATCGCCCTGTGGGCCAGCGGCCACCCGCTGCCCACCGTGCGCGCGGTGCCCCGGGTCTCCGCGCCGCCCTGGGTCGCGCTGGACGTGGTCGGCGGCACGGAGGTCAGGGAGGGGTTCAGCGGCGGGCCGCTGTGGGACCGCGAACGGCAGGCCGTCGTCGGACTCGTGGTGGCCGACCTCCAGGCCCCGCCCGGCGCCCGGCCGTCGGGGGCACCGGCCGCGGCCACCCTCTACGCGATCAGCGTCCCCGCGATCGAGGCCGAACTGCCCGACCTGCCACCACCCGTGGTGCCCACCGCCCGGCGCGGCGTCCAGCAGCTGCTGGCCGTCCTGGAGACGATCCTGACCACCCCGGACGCGGTCCGCGGCTGTGAGGAACTGCTCGCCTCCCGGCTGCGCCGGCCGTCCCTGGGCCCCGGCGCCGACCTCGACCGGCTGGTCGGCCTGGCCGTGGGCGTCCGGCGCGGCGTACCCGAACTGCTCCAGGCCGTACGGCAGCTGATGCCGGCCGGCGGCGGGCCGCAGTGGGAGCGGCTGTGCAGGGTGGCCCGCGCCGTCAGCCCCGGCGAGAGTCTGACCCACAAGCAGCGGCGCGACCTGACCGGCCTGCTGGCGCACTGCGGCCGCACCGACCCGCGGGAACTGCTCACCACCGTACTGCCGCACGCCATCGAACTGCCCGCGGTGACCGGACTGGCCGACGCCGTCGATGTCCTGGAGGGCTTCGAGGCCCAGGGCGCCCAGCCCATGCCGCCGCTGCTCCAGGGCGTGGTGCGCATCGGTGTCGACGAGGGCGAGGCGGGCCCGTACCCGGCCGAGGACCTGGAGGCGTGGACGGAGCGGACCGCCGTACGGCTGGGGGTGGACGTGGCCGCCGTACGCCAGTACACCGCTGACGTACGGGGCTACCGCGCGGAACGGGCACGGTACGCGGCGGCGGAACACCGCGCCGTCCACCACGACGCCCGCCGCGACGCGCGGCCGCCCGGCGGCTGGGCGGGGATCGGGAGCGACGCGGTGGGCATGGCGGCGGCCGGGACGCCCCCGGCGGTGAACGGCAGCCGCCCGCCCCGGGCCGGGGGGCAGCCAGGCGGCGCGCGGCTGTCGAAAGTGCCGCGCGTCCAGGTGGAGCTGCTGCCCACCGCCACCGGACGGCACTACACGTACCAGGTCTGGGCATGGAGCGGCGGCGACGCGCCGCACCACCTCGTCCTCGCCCAGGACGCCGAGGTGACCAGCGAACAGGTCGTCGACGACATCCACCGGGTGCTGGTCGACGAGATCCGGGAGGACCCCGAGCCCGCGCTGGTCGAATTCTTCCTGCCGGCTGCCTGGCTCGGCCTGCCGGTGGACCGCTGGGAGTCCTTCGACAGCGACGAGGACGGCCCCTTCGGCCTGGGATTCACCCGCCGGGTGGTGATCCGCACCGCCCGGCGTTCCCCCGCGAGCTACGCCGGGTGGAAGCGGCGCACCGCCGCCCTGGACGGCGCCCGCAGCCTCGTCCTGGACCACGACTGCACCGACCGCAAGGTGGCCCGCGCCCGGCTGGAGATGCAGCCCGAGGTGGGCACGGTGATCGTGTGCTGCGAACCCCGCCACCACGGGGCGCTGCTGCGCCAGTGCGTACAGGCGGGCGTCCACACCGTCCTGTGGCACCGCGAGGAGCACGGCGAGAGCGTCGCGGCGGGCCTGCTCGAACTGGTCGAGGGCGGGCACCACACCCAGCTCCCGGAGACGGTACGGCTGGAGCGCGCCAAGGCGGTCGCCGAGGTCGCGTGCACCGGCCACCGGGGGCGCCAGCTCTCCCTGATGTACGACGCGCCCGACCACCGGCCACCGCAACTGGCCCCGGACGCCTGGGTCCTGACCCAGCCGTGACGCAGCAAGCGAGCAAGGACGAAGGAGAACGACCCGTGGCCCGACCAAGCACACCCGACCACGGCCCGGAAGCCGGGCCGGAGCCCGAGGGCTGGTGGGTGTTCCGCGGTCCCGCACCCCTGCCGGCGGCGCCCCCGTGGCGGTACTTCGCGGCCGCCCGCAGGCGGGCCGAGACGCCCGCGCCGTATCTGATGGACCGCAACGAGGTGTCCGTCGTCAACGCCGCCCTGCACCTGCACCGCCCGCTGCTGGTCACCGGTCGCCCGGGCACCGGCAAGAGCTCGCTGGCCCGCGCCGTCGCCGCCGAGCTGGGGCTCGGTGACGTCCTGCGCTGGTCCGTCAACTCCCGCTCCACGCTCGCCGACGCGCTCTACCGCTACGACGCGGTGGGCCGGCTGCGCGAGGCGTCGTTGCGCCGGGAGCGCGAGGCGGCCCGTACGGCGCCGCGGCGGCTCAAGGACCACCGCGGCTCCTTCACCACGGACATCGGCCACTACCTGCGCCTGGGCCCGCTCGGTACGGCGCTGGCGGCCACCGAACGCCCCCGGGTGCTGCTCGTCGACGAGCTGGACAAGTCCGACATCGACCTGCCCAACGACCTGCTGGTGGTCCTGGAGGAGGGCGAGTTCGAGATCCCGGAGCTGGCGCGCCTGTCCGAGCAGCACCAGGACGTGCATGTGCTCACCGACGGCAGCCGGGACCGGGTCCGGGTGCACCGCGGCGTCGTCTCCTGCGCGCACTTCCCGGTCGTGGTGATGACCAGCAACGGCGAACGGGAGTTCCCGCCCGCCTTCCTGCGCCGCTGCGTCCGCCTGGACCTGCCCGATCCGACGCCCGAGCGGCTGCGCCAGATCGTCGCCCACAACCTGGGGCCGCAGGCGCTCACCGAGGCCGAGGACCTCATCGACGGCTTCCTCCAGCGCTCCAAGACCGAGACGCTCGCCACCGATCAGCTGCTGGCCGCCGTCCACCTGCGCATCACCGGCGCCGACCTGACCAAGGACGAGCTGCTCTCCGCGGTCATGCACCGCCTGGACGAACCCATGTCGCCATGATCGACCGGCTGCGGCAGATCCTCGCGGGCCAGGGGTACGACCTCGGTGCGAGCGAACTGCTGGACGTTTTATGGCTGGCCCGCGCGGTGCGCGAGGGCGAGCGCCGTTCCGCCGTGCCCGGCGGGGCGCCCGACGAGGACACCGGGCCGGGCCCGGACGGCGGCCCGGCCGGGGGCACGGAACCGGCGGACACGCGCGAAGACGGGGCCGGCGGCGGCCCGGGGGAGGCGGGCGGCCCGGACGGTACGGACGATCCACGGGACGGCGAAAGGGCCGGAGGCCTGCCCGACGGCGCCGCCGCGTCCGTACTCCCCGCGCAGCGTTCCCTGTACGCGATGGGCAGCGAGGGCGGCAGCACGCTCAGCCGGCGGGCCCGGCCCGCTCGGGCGCCCGGCCGCCGCGCGCTCGCCCGACCCCAGCACCTCTCCCGGGCCCTGCGCCCACTGCGCCGGTCCGAGCCGCACCCCCACCGCTGTGTGCCCGACGTGGAGGCCACCGTCCGGCTCGCCGCGGAGACCGCGCTGTTCGACGTCGTCTCCCGGCCCGACCGGGAACACCGCTGGTCCGCCGTCCTGCTGGTGGACGAGGCGCCCTCGATGCAGGTGTGGGGCCAGCTCGCCGGTGAGCTGCGGGCGGTGCTGGACCGCGGCGGCATCTTCCGCAGCGTGCGCGTGTGCGCCTTCGACCCCCGGCGGATGGCCGCCCTGGGCCGGCTGCCGTGGGCCGCCGGGCCCACGCTGACCTTCGTCCTCACCGACGGTACGAGCCCCGGGTGGCGGACCCCGGACGCGGCGCGTGCCGTGCGCCGCTGGGGGCGGTACGGGCCGGTGGCGGTCCTGCACCCGCTGCCGCGGCGCCTGTGGCGGGGCACCGCCCTGGATGCCCAGCCCCGGCTGCTGACCTCCCCCGTGGAATTCGCCGGCCCGGACCGGACCACCGTGCTCGACCCGCTGACCGGCGAACCGGACCCCGAGGCCGAGGAGCCGGGCACGGTGGCGCTGCCCGTCGTCCCCCTGACGCCCGGCGGGCTCGGCCAGTGGGCCGCGCTGCTGACCCGCCCCGGCGTCCCGCACCTGATCGACACGGTGCTGCTGGGCGAGGACCCGGAGCAGGACCCGCCGCGGCCCGCGGGCTCGGCGGAGGACCTGGTCGCGCACTTCCGCGGCGCGTTCTCGCCCGAGTCGTACCGCCTGGCCGTACGGCTCTCCGCCATCAACCCGCTCACCGTGCCCCTGATGCAGCTGGTGCGGGCCGCCACGATGAGCGACGCCGGACCGACCCAGGTCGCCGAGATCCTCCTCGGCGGCCTGCTGGAACGTGCCGCGGCCCCGCACGGGGCGCGGGCCCTCGGCGCGTTCGGCGGGCCGCTGGGCACCGGCCCCGGGCAGCCGGTCTACGACTTCCGGCCCGGCGTGCGCGAACTCCTCTTCAGCGGCCTCGGCACCCAGCAGTCGCTGGCCGTCGTCGAGGCGGTCGGCCGCGCCCTGGAGCCGTACATGGGACGGCTGCCCGACTTCCCTGCCCTGGTCGCCGACGAGACGGGCGAGATGCGCCTCCAGGAGTCGGCGCAGGCGTTCGCGGTGCTGGCCAGTCCGGTGCTGGAGCGGCTGGGCGGCAGCGTGCTGCCGCGGGTGACGGACGCGGGGGCCGAGGGCGGACTCCCGGGCAGCCGTACCGGAACAGCCGTGGTGGACACCTCCGCCCACGCCGCCTTGGTGGCGGACCCCGTGGGGTCCCTGGCCGGAGACGCCCCGTCCGCCGAAGAACCCCCCGCCGATGAGCCGGACACATCGCCGGAGCCCGCCGCCGAACCGGCCCCGCCCGCAGCCGCCGGCCGCCCCGTGCCCGTCCTGCCCGTCGAGGAACTGCGCGAGCCGCTGCGCTTCACCGTGCTCGGACCGGTCGGCCTGTGGCGCGGCGACCAGCGCATCGAGGTCCCGTCCCGCATGGACCGGGCGCTGCTCGCGGCCCTCCTCCTGCGCCACGAAGGCGTCGCCTCCGAAGCCGAACTGCTCAACGCGCTCTGGGGCGGCGACCCGCCCCGCAGCGCCCGCTCGATGCTGGACCACAGCATCACGCGGCTGCGCAAAGCCCTCGGCGAGGACGAACACATCCTGGTCCGCGAGCGCGTCGGCTACGCCCTGCGCGGCGACGCCGGCACCGACATGGACCTGGACCTGGAACGCGCCGAGGGGTACGAGCGTGCCGCCCGCGCCGCCCGGGACGCGGGGGAGTGGGACCGCGCCCGCACGCTGCTGAAAGCGGCCCTCGCCCTGTGGCGCGGCGAGCCGCTGTCCGGGCTCCCCGGCCCGTACGCGCAGTCCGAGCGGCTGCGGCTGACCGAGTGGCGGCACACCCTGACCGAGGACCGCATCGAGTGCGACCTGTGGCTCGGGCGGTACGACGAGGCCCAGGCCGAACTGTCCGAACTGCTCGCCCGCACCCCCTCCCGCGCCCGCCTGCGGGAACTGCTGACGCTCGCGCGGAACCAGGGCTGGTCGGACCGGGACACCCCCGCCCCGCGGCCCCCGCGCGAGCCGCTGCGCATCACTGTGCTGGGCCCGGTGCGGATGCTGCGCGGCAGTGTGGATCTGGCGACCGGCTCACCGCAGCAGCGCGCGCTGCTCGCTGTGCTCGTCCTGCGCGCCGGGCGGGTCATTTCCGAGGCCGACCTGATCGACGCCCTGTGGGGCGACGACCCGCCGAACTCCGCGCACGCCGCCCTGCGTACGTACGCCTCCCGGCTGCGCAAGGCACTGGGGCCGGACGCGGACGTCCTCGTCGCCGAGAACGGCGGTTACGCGCTGCGCCGGACCGCCAGGACCGACCTGGACGTGGACCTGCGCCGGGCCGACGACCTGGTCACCGTGGCCCGCGGCGCCCGCGCCGCCCGGGACTGGGACAGCGCCAGGGACCTGCTGGACGCGGCCGTCGCCCTGTGGCGGGGCGGCCAGCCCCTGGCGGGCCTGCCGGGGCCGTATCTGCGCGCCGAGTCCCGGCGGCTGGCCGACCGGCGCCGCACCCTGGTCGAGGACCGCACCGAGATGGAACTGCGCCTGGGCCGGCACGCCGCCGCCGAGGAAGCGCTGACCTGGCTGCTCTACCTGGACCCGGCCCGCGAACGCACCCGCGAACTCCTCGCGCGCGCCCTCGCCCACGACGAACCGGTCTCCCCGGGGCTGCGCAGCCTCCTGCGGGCCGGCCGGTACGGGCCCCGGCAGGACCGCGCGAGCGGCAGCCGGGCGGCCGAACTGGGGCAGCTGGCGGACCACCTGACGCGGCAGCGGCCGACGGGACGCAACGCCTGCGTCATCTCCGGGGGCGCGGGCGTCGGCAAGACGAGCCTGGCGGCGCGGGTGGCCGACGCGGTGCAGGACCGGTTCCCGGACGGGCGGCTGTACGCGATCATGCCGGCCGAGGGCGAACCGGAAGCCGCGGTACCGCAACTGGCCGGTGTGCTGCTGCGCCAGCTCGGCTACCGCGACGAGGAGATCCCCGCCGAGGCCGGGGAGCGGGTGACGTTCTACCGGGCGGCGGCCGGTGCCCTGCGCCTGGTCGTCGTCCTGGACGAGGTGCGCGACGTCGGGCCCGTACTGCCCCTGCTCCCGGACGCCGCGGGCGCCGCCCTGGTCATCGGCCGCGACCGGCCGCCGGCCGGCCTGAGCGGCGTCCTGTCCCTGCACCTGGAGAGCCTGAGCCTGACCGACGCGCTCGAAATCCTCGCGCTGCGGGTCGGCGAGGAACGGGTCGCGGCCCGCCGCGCGGTGGCCCGCGCGGCGCTGGAGGCGTGCGGCTGTTCGGAGGCCGCGGTCGAGGCGGTGGCCGCGGAGCTGATGGTGGACGGCCCGGCGGACCGTACGGCGGCCGAAGCCATGATCCACAGCACCGCGCTGCGCCTCACCCACGACCTCGCCCCGCCGGCCCTCGCCGCCTTCCGGCTGCTGGCGCTGCCGCACTGCCCCGACCTGCCGGCCGACGCCGTGGCCGCCCTGACCGGCACCGACCCCGCCACCGCCCGGACGCACCTGGACACCCTGGTGCGGACCGGACTGCTGAAGACCGCAGCCGCCGGCCGCTACCGGCACCGCGAGGCGCTCGCCACCTTCGCCTACGACGAACTGACCCGGTACACCGCACCGGAGGACCGCACCGCCGCGCTGTCCCGGCTCCTCGACTGGTACCTGGTCACCGCCCACCGGGCGTACGGCCTCGACGCGCCCGGCGCCCTGCTCCTGGAGCGGAGCGCCCCGCCCGCGGCCCCCGTCAAGGCCCGCCCGCTCGCGGACCGCGCGGCGGCGTCGGACTGGTGGGCCGCGGAGGGATCCGGCGCGCTGTCCATCGTCCAGCAGACGGTGGGGCTGCCGTCCGGGGCGCACACCGCCCGGTGCGCCGACACGCTGCTCCTCCTCGAACCCCTGCTGGGGAGGGGGCATCTGACGGACCGGTACGAACAGGCCGCCCTCGCCGTGACCGGACGGGCCGTCGCGGGGCGTGACAAGCGCGCGGAGGCGCGGGCCCGGCTGGCCCGTGCCCGTGCCTGCCTGACGGCCGACCGGTTCAGCGAAGCGGACGAGGAGGCCCGCCGTGCGTACCGGCTGGGGCTCGACGCGGAAGACCCGGTGACCAGCGGCCGTGCGCCGCTGGTGCGCGGCGCCGCCGCGGTCGGGCTGCGCGGGCCCGACGCCGGGCAGCACTTCACCCTGGCCATGAGCCACTGCCAGGTGCAGGGGGACCGGCTGGGCGAGGCCGCCGTACTGGTGGAGCGCTCCCGGCTGAGCGTCCGCGACCGGGAGGCGGCGCGGGGCGTCGGGCTCGCCCGGCATGGCGTGGAGATCTACCGCGCCATGGGCCAGGGGCACCGTCTCGGCACGGGGCTGTACTTCCTCGCCGTCGCCCTGGCCGAAGCGGGCCGCCACGAGGAAGCGCTGGCCGCCCTCCAGGAGGCAGCACCCCTTTTCCGCGAGGCCGGGCAGCGGCTCTGGATGGGCCTGACCCAGCTCCGGACCGCCGAGTCCTCCCTGGCCGTCAACTGGCCGGACGGCGCCGTACAAGCGGCGGAGGAAGCGGTACGCCTGCTCGCGGAGGCGGGCGGCGACCGGCGGATGGCCGACGGGCTGAGTCTGCTGGCCCACGCACTGGACGCCCTGGGCCAGGAGAAGCGGGCCCAGGAGCGTTGGCGCGAAGCGCTCGCCCTGTACGAGACGCTCAACGCGACCGGCTCGGCGGGACCGACGCTGCGGCCGCCCCTGGAGCCTGGCGGGGCGTGAGAGCCCTACGCGGCGAACGCCCCGAGTACCGCCGCCAGCTCCGCCGGCGCGTCCTCCTGTACGAGATGCCCGGCGCCCTCGAAGAGGTGCAGGCGGGCGCCGGGGATCGCCGACACGAGGCCGTGCGCCCAGGTGACGGGCAGCCAGGTGTCCTGCGCGCCCCAGCACACCAGCGTGGGCACCGTGATTTCGCCGTAGCGGCCGTCGAGGTCGGCGGTGGTGTGCAGACCGTTCTGCTCGATCTGGCGGTAGAAGGCGGGCTGCCCCTCCTCCGTGCACCACGGTGCCACCAGCCGTTCCAGTACGGCCGGGTGCAGGCCGGGGTGGCTCGCCGAGGAGATGTACTCGGTCACCAGGGCCCGGTGCAGGCTGGCCGGCAGCTGGGCGAAGACATCGCTGTGGCTGCCGAGCAGGCGGTACGTGGCGGAGCCCCAGCCGGTGAGGGCGACCGCGTCGACGAGCGCGAGGCGCCCGTAGCGCGCGCCGTGTACGAGGTGGGCCCGTAGCGCCACGTAACCGCCGAAGTCGTGGGCGACGACGGTGGGTTCCCGGTCGGCGAGTCCCCAGTGGGCGAGCAGCTCGGTGAAGACCTCGGCCTGGTGGGGCAGGGATACGTCCTGGCCCGCGGATTTCTCGGAGGCGCCGTAGCCCGGCAGGTCCCAGGCGTACACCCGGAAGCGGGCGGACAGTGCCCGTGCGACGCCCCGCCAGACGTACGAGGAGAACGGTGTCCCGTGCAGGAGGACCAGAGGCGGCGCCCCCTCCTCGCCGAGTGCGGTCCAGCGCACTTCACCGGCGGTACTGCGGTACGTACGGTCCAAACGCCACTCTGTCATGACCGTAAGCGTAGTAACTCCTTACAAGGGTGTCGAGGGGTGCCGCGAGGGCCGGTGGGTGCCCGTGGGGCGACGGCTCCGGCGCGCGCTCGGCCGGGGGAGTGGAGCCGAGCCCCTACGCGCCCGCCATGCGCCCCCGCGCCTGCTCGTAGAATCGTGCGCACCATGGTTTACCTCGACCACGCCGCCACCACTCCGATGCTTCCGGAGGCGGTGCAGGCGATGACCGCCCAGCTGACCGTCACCGGCAACGCGTCCTCGTTGCACGCCGCCGGCCGGCGTGCCCGGCGCACCGTCGAGGAGGCGCGGGAATCCCTCGCCTCCGCGCTCGGCGCGCGCCCCAGTGAGGTGGTCTTCACCGCGGGCGGCACCGAAGCCGACAACCTCGCGGTCAAGGGCCTGTACTGGGCCCGCCGGGACGCCGACCCGGCCCGTGTCCGCGTCCTGGCCAGCCCCGTCGAACACCACGCCGTCCTGGACGCCGTGGAGTGGCTCGCCGAGCACGAGGGCGCGCACGTCGAATGGCTGCCCGTCGACGCGTACGGACGGGTGCACGCCGACGCGCTCCGCACGGCGATCGCCCGCAACCCCGACGATGTCGCCCTCGCCACCGTGATGTGGGCCAACAACGAGATCGGCACGATCATGCCGGTCCGCGAACTGGCCGAGGCCGCGGCGGAATTCGACGTGCCGCTGCACTCCGACGCGGTCCAGGCGTTCGGACAGCTGGAGGTCGACTTCGCGGCCTCCGGGCTGGCCGCGATGACCGTCTCCGCGCACAAGATCGGCGGGCCGTACGGCGTCGGAGCGCTGCTGCTGCGGCGCGAGTACGCGCCCGTACCCGTCCTGCACGGCGGCGGCCAGGAACGGCAGGTGCGCTCCGGCACCCTGGACACCCCCGGCATCGCCGCGTTCGCCGCCGCCGCGCGGCACGCCGTCGCGCACCGCGAGGAATTCGCCCGCGACATCGGTGCCCTGCGCGACGACCTCGTCAAGGCGGTACGCGCCGCCGCCCCGGACGCCGTCCTCGGCGGCGACCCCGACCCGGCGGGCCGCCTCCCCGCCAACGCGCACTTCTCCTTCCCCGGCTGCGAGGGCGACTCCTTGCTCCTCCTCCTGGACGCCCAGGGCATCGCCTGCTCCACCGGCTCCGCCTGCACGGCGGGCGTCGCCCAGCCCAGCCACGTCCTGCTCGCCGCGGGCACGGACGCCGACCTGGCCCGCGGCACGCTGCGCTTTTCGCTGGGCCACACCACCACCGAGGCGGATGTGGCGGCGCTGGCGGAGGCGATCGGCCCGGTGGTGGAACGGGCGCGGAGCGCGGGACTGAGCTGACCAGGGGGAGACCTGCCGGTCGGAGCCGGTCCCCAGGGAAGACCTGCCGGTCAAAGCCGGCCCGGGGCCCTGCCCCTCAGAGCCAGTCGAGCAGGGCCTGGAGGAGCAGCCGCCAGGTCGGCTCGGCGCCGGTGCCGAAGGCCGCGGCGAGGGCGTACCCGATCGCGGCGTCCTCGCGCAGCGGCGGCGCCACGTCCGGATGCCAGTCGGCCCAGACGTGCCCGGTGCCGTCCGAGGAGAAGTCCGCGATCCGGCGGCCCTCCTTGACCAGTCGGCTCCCGTTGGGGGAGTCCGGCAGCAGCCGGTACACGGCGCCGCCGTAGATCACGCACACCCGGTGGGAGCGCCGGGTCAGCCGTCCCTTCGCGGGAGTGATGTGCGCGGGCCGGCCGTCGACGGACAGGTGGAGGTACGCGCCGTCGCGGGTGCCGATCGGTACGTGTCCGGCCGCCGGCGCGCCCGGCGCGCGTTGCAGCCCGGCCGTCGCCACCCGATCGCCCCGCACCGTGAGCAGGCCGGCTTCGGCGTCCAGGTCCAGCCGGACGCGGCCGAAGGTGCGGTCCTCGGCGAGGCCGGGCCCGGTGCTGGTGCCGGTGCTCCGGTGGGCCGGCCCGGTGGCCGGGGCTCTGTCGTACGCCATGAGTGGTCCGTTCCGCGAGGGGCGCCGCGCGGCGCCCGGGCGCCCCGGCGGCCCCGGATCACGCCCCCGGCGTGGGGGACGGCCGGCGCAGCTCGGCGCGCACCAGGTCCAGGTACAGCCGCCAGTTCCAGTGTGGCCCGGGATCGGTGTGGTCGGTGCCCGGTACCTCCACATGGCCCACGATGTGCTGCCGGTCGGCGGGGAAGCCGTAGCGCCGGCAGATCCCGGCGGTCAGCCGCGCGGATGATGCGTACATGGCAGGAGTGAAGGACGCCGGGCGGTCCACGAAGCCCTCGTGCTCGATGCCGATGCTGCGCTCGTTGTACGCGCGGTTGCCCGCGTGATACGCCACGTCCAGCTCCCGGACCGTCTGCGCCACCTGCCCGTCCTTGCGCACCACATAATGCGCCGCGGCGCCGTGCAGCGGGCTCTGGAAGACCCGCAGCGCGTCCGTGTAGCCACCCTGGACGACGTGGATGACGACCCGGTCCACGGTGAAATCGTCCGGGCGGTCGGCCTGCCGCCAGTTCGCCGAGGCGGCCGGGACCCAGCGTGCGCCGCCGTAGTCCACCGCGCCGTCCGTCCGCGGCTTCTTGCGGCCCGGCAGGCGCCACCACCAGCGCAGCAGATCGTCGTGCAGCGCGTACGCCGCACCGCCCGCCAGCACCGTCCCCGCGCCCCCGAGCAGCAGGGCCCGCCTGCTGAATCCCTGGCCGGCCGGCTGCCCGGTCTCCCCCGCGTCTCCCATGCGCTGCACAACGCTTGGAGGGCTGTCGGTGGTTCCGTCTACCCTGGAAGGGTTATGACGACTGACGCTCCCCGCCTCCGTGTGCTCGCCGCCATGTCCGGCGGTGTCGACTCCGCCGTCGCCGCCGCCCGTGCCGCCGAGGCCGGCCACGACGTGACCGGCGTGCACCTCGCGCTCTCCGAGAACCCGAAGTCCTTCCGTACCGGCGCCCGCGGCTGCTGCACGATCGAGGACTCGCACGACGCGCGCCGCGCCGCCGACGTCATCGGCATCCCGTTCTACGTGTGGGATCTCGCCGAACGCTTCCGCGAGGACGTCGTCGAGGACTTCTTCGCCGAGTACGAAGCCGGCCGGACCCCCAACCCCTGCCTGCGCTGCAACGAGAAGATCAAGTTCGCCGCGCTGCTGGACAAGGCGCTCGCCCTCGGCTTCGACGCGGTCTGCACCGGCCACTACGCCACGGTCGTGCAGCACCCGGACGGCAGCCGCGAGCTGCACCGCGCCTCCGACATGGCCAAGGACCAGTCGTACGTCCTCGGCGTGCTCGACGACAGGCAGCTCGCCCACGCCATGTTCCCGCTCGGCGACACCCTCACCACCAAGGCGGAGATCCGCGAGGAGGCCGCCCGGCGCGGCCTGTTCGTCGCCAAGAAGCCCGACAGCCACGACATCTGCTTCATCGCCGACGGCGACACCCAGGCGTTCCTGGCCAAGCGGCTCGGCACGGCCGAGGGCGACATCGTCGACGAGTCCGGCGCGAAGCTCGGCACCCACGAGGGCGCGTACGGCTTCACCATCGGCCAGCGCAAGGGCCTGCGCATCGGCACCCCGGCCCCCGACGGCAAGCCCCGCTACGTCCTGGACATCTCCCCGGTCGACAACACCGTCACCGTCGGCCCGGCCGAAGCCCTGGACGTGACGGCACTGACCGCCGTCCGCCCCCGCTGGTGCGGCGCCGCACCCTCCGGCCCCGGCACCTACACCGCCCAGCTGCGCGCCCACGGCGGCGAGACAGAGGTCACCGCCGACCTGATCGACGACACACTGCACGTCACCTTCACCGAGCCGGTCCGCGGCGTCGCCCCCGGCCAGGCCATCGTGCTGTACGACGGCACCCGGGTGGTCGGCTCGGCAACCATCGCGACGACGGACCGCGCCCGCGCGGCGGCGTGACCCGCGGGCGGGGGGCGGTGGGGCCGGGTGCGGACCTGCGCACCTTGGCCAGCCACCGCCTCGGCCTGGTCAATGACCGGAGTGCAATCCACCAGACATGCACCCGGCACACGGAGGAGGTCACGGCGGAGAATCCGCGAGGCACCCTTCATTATGGAACGGTGCCGCACATCCCAGACCATCCCGGCCGACTCCCCGCCCCATGGTGGGCGCCCGACGGCGGCCTGCACGGCCTGGAACGGGAACTGCACCGCGAACTGCCACCGGACCACCTGCTGTACGGTGCCCGGGTCCGCGCGGCGGCGCGGTGCGAAGCCTGCGACGACGTGCTGTTCAGCGTCTCCGACCGTTCCTTCCGCTGGGCGGTGGTACATCTGACCTGGAGCGGCCGCCGGGAACAATCTCCCTGGCCCCGGACGACACCACTGGCCGACCTCAACGTCCTGCTCACCCGTCACTCCGCTCACGACGGCGTCGGCGGCCCCAGCCTGTCGTAGGCAAGCTCGCACGGTAGGCGCGCGGCAGGCGGCGTTTGCATCATGAACTTCACCGTGGGCAGCAGTCCGGGCGATCGCGGCGAAGCTCCTCGTATCGCTGGGCGTAGACATCGACCGCCTCGCGAAGGGTGCAGCCGAACGATTCACGGATCGTCTTGATCGCGAGAATTGCCCGGTCCTCCAGAATGTCACGGTCCACGTTCTCGGGCAGCTGATTCATGGGTCCCCAGTCGAGTTCTTCGTCCGCTGTGCATTCAACATGATGTCGGCCGCTTGCCGGTTCCGGAATCCCACGCCAATTCACCGCGATGACCCAGACCGGTGAATGAACCCGGACGAACATCTCTCGGTCATCCATGACCGCGCCGGGACAGCTCTGGCCGCTTTGCACGCGGCATTCAGGTCCATGGACGGCGTCTGACGAGGGCGGCTGCCGGTGCGGCGAGGGCAGTGCCGAAGACGGTCCAGAACACGAACTTGCCGGTTGGCCCATTGACCGTTCGCCATTCCCCGTCATCGTGCAGGCAGAACGAGTCGGGCGGGAAGTACTGCACGATCGGGGTGCCGGTGCGATGGCACGGCGATGTCTCCGGAAACAGACCACCCAGCGCTCGCTGCGAGAGAAACCCGCCGACGATCACTGCCAGCCACCCGGCCGACAAGAACACGGCCAGCATCCAGGCAGGGACCTTCGCTCGTCGCCCCAGCAGCCAGACCCCGGCTGTCGGCACGACGAACACCATGAGCGGAACGGACAGTAAGAGCAGCGCTTTCACGATGCGATTACAGCACTGGCCGCCGACGGGACCCAGCCTGGCTCCCCTGCCCGAGGAACCCACCGTGTCAGCCGGGAGACCGGCCCCGGTTTGTGCAACGGCACCGCCACTGGGGCTCTTCGGACCCGGGTTGCTGGATGTGGCCCTGGAAAGTACTTTCTACCTGGAAAGTTACGTTGCGTGCGGGAGCGAGTGGATGGACGAGTACCGGGCGGGCATGGACGTGGTGGTTCGTCAGCGCCGGGTCGCGGCTGGGCGGGTCCGGCTGGGCCGGTGGTTTCCGGTGGTGGCCGCGGTGTCCTGGGCGCTTGCGGCCGGCAGCGCGTTCCCGGCGGCCGGTTACCGGCGCCTGGGTGTTCCGGACCTGCCGTACGGCCAGGTGGGCGGTCTGCTGTTCCTGGCGGTGATCGTGCTGTTCTCCGTGCGGTCCGGGATGAATCGGCGGGACGTGTTGCCGTTCGCGGTGTATCCGTCGTTGCGCCGGCGCTTCCCCGCGTTCGTCCTGGTGTGCCTGGGCGGTGTGGCGGTGGTGTTCGGGCTGGGCCGGCTGAGCGGGCCGTCGAGCGGTGCCGCATGGGCGGCCATCGTGGTCGCGGTGTTCGCGGGGTGCGTGATCGCGTTCCTGCTGACCTGGATGGCTGCGGGGATCCGCGGCGACATCCTGACGGGGAGCCGGCGCCGGTGACCGACGCACCCGGGGAGCTGGACCCGGTGATCCATCCGCTGCCGAAGCTGTCGATCTGTGCGCTGCTGGCCGCGGGCCCGCAGTGGGTGGAGTTCCGCGCGGTCCGGGAGGCGACGGGGCTGAGCGATTCGATGGTGTCGAAGCACAGCCGTGCCTTGGAGGACGCGGGCTACATCGACATCCGCAAGGGCGGGGTCGGGCGGCGTCCACGTACCTGGTTCCGTATGACCCCGCTGGGCCAGGCCCGTTACGGCGGGCACGTCGCGGCCCTGCAGCAGCTGCTCCGGCGTGCATCCGGCCAGGACACCGCCCCGGACGCCTGACTGCCGCGTACGGGAAAGCAGCGATCGTGCGGGGGCTGTGACGGCGTCCCCGATCCTTGCAGAGTGCTGCCGGGCACCTCGCATTTTTGAGGTGGCCCGGCAGCATCCGATCAATCAGCTACTTGCCCAGGCAGGGCCCCGAAGCGCTCACGTTCTGCGCGTCAGGGCCGCCGCAGCCGCGGGTGGTCAGGGTCGACGGGCCGGTTGCGTGCGGGGTGGAGCGGTCACGCCGACGCGGCGGGGAGAGCGCCGAGGAACTCGCGGACGTGGTGCAGCCACGTCGCGCGGTCGGTCTCGTTCAGGATGTGGGCCGCGCCGGGCAGTTCGATCAGCTTGGCGCCCGGGATGCCCGCCGCCAGCCGGTACGAGCTTTCCGGCAGCACCAGCCGGTCGCCGGTGGGTGCCATCACCAGGGTGGGCGCGGACAGGTTGGCCAGGTCTGAGCGGACGTCCACGCGGGACACCAGGTCGAAGTGGTCCAGCATGCCGGGGGGCATCCCGGCCAGGGTCTGGGCGACCGCGGTGTCGAGGTCGGTCGGTGAGATGTCCGCCAGGTCCGTCGGCGACAGGCACGAGAGGCAGGCGAGCCGGGCCACGTCATCCCACAGGCCCGCGCCCGCCAGGGACTTGATGAGCCGGGCGGCCAGGCCCAGGACGGGGTCCGCGACCGGGAAGCCGGCGGTGAGGACGAGTGCCCGGACCCGCTCGGGGTGCCGGGCGGCGACCCGGACGGCCACGGCGCTGCCGAGCGACTCCCCGAGCACGGCGAACGACTCCTGGCCCGCCGCGATGGCGGCGGCGACCAGCCGGTCGGCGAGGTCGTCCAGGTCCAGAGGTGCGGTGGCCACGGGGGAGCCGCCCGCCCCCGGGTAATGCGGGCCGACGAGGGTGTGGTCCTGGGCGAGGTCGTCGAGGACGAGGCCGAAGTTGCCCTGGATGCCGCCACCGGCGCCATGGGCGAGCAGGAGCGCGGGGCCGCTGCCCCGCACGAGGACATCGAGGTCGGGCAGGCGGAGCGAGGAATCGTTGATCATGTAGCCGACGCTAAGGTCTGACATCAGTGTCAGAGTCAAGTCGCACGTTGCGCAGGGGGAGACGCGAGCCGTATGCGGATGAAGGAAATGGTCCGGCGCACGGGAGTCCATGAGCGGCTGCTGCGCTACTACGAGCAGCAAGGACTGCTGGAACCGGAACGGCTGCCGAGCGGCTATCGCATCTATACCGAGTCGGACGTCGAGACGGTGCGCCGCATCCGCTGCCTGCTGGCAGCCGGCCTTCCGACCTCGCTGATCGCCCAGGTTCTGCCCTGCATCCGGGCGGACGACGGCCGTCTTGTGGCCACCTGCCCGAATCTGATCGCCCAGCTGCGGCAGGAGAGCGAGCGGATCGCCCGCTCCATCGAGGAGTTGCAGGCGTCCCGCGCGATGCTCGACACCATCGTTGCCGCGCCCCTGCAGCGCGCCGGGGCGCCGGAGTTGTCCCGGTCGGTCATGGCCGAGGCAAGGTGACGGCCGGAAGCCGGGTTCCGGCGGTCTGACTGAGGTTGACGGTGCGGTGGCCAGGCCGCGTCGCGCAGCGGGGTGAAGCCGATGGTGGCCACCCCGCTGCGCGATGCGAGCATGAGGTCCTGGACGGCTCGGACCACAAAGATCACTCGGATCGTGAACCACGAGCCGACGCTCAGAGCACCCCGCGCACCGACCGCCGGTAGCCGGACCGCCGCTCCTCGATGGCGGCCCAGCGGTCGCCGTAGACGTTCCGGGTGATCGCGGGCTCCGCCAGGAAGTCGTGCGGGAAGCCGAGCGGCACGGCGCTCACCTCGTCGAGCCGTCGCAGGGCGGCCGCGTCCAGCTCGACGTCCACGCTCGCCAGGTTGTCGGCGAGCTGGCTCTCCTTGGTGGCGGCGATGACCGGGATGATGTTGCCCGGTTGCTGCCGCAGCCAGGCCAGGGCCACCTGCGCCGGACTCCAGCCGCCCTGCTCGGCGACCTCCAGCACCGCCGAGATGGTCGCCTCCTCGGTGTCCGCCGTACGGCCGTCGTCGCCGACGACGTCCAGCCGGCCCCGCTCGCCGCGCCGGTACTTGCCGGTGAGCTTGCCCGCCGCCAGCGGGGCCCACGCCAGGACGGCCAGGTCGAAGGCGCGCGCCTGGGGGAGCAGTTCGCGCTCCGGCGTGCGCTCCAGCAGGCTGTAGCGCAGCTGCGAGCCCGCGAACGCGGTCCAGCCGCGCAGCTCGGCCAGGGTGTTCGCCTGGGCGATCTCCCAGGCGGGCCAGTCGGACACGCCGACGTAGAGCACCTTGCCCGTCCGTACGACGTCGTCCAGCGCCCGCATGGTCTCCTCGACGGGCGTGAAGTTGTCCCGCGCGTGCACCCAGAGGACGTCGAGGTGGTCGGTGCGCAGCCGGGCGAGGCTCTGCTCCACCGACCGCACCAGGTTCTTGCGGTGGCTGCCCGCCGAGTTCGGGTCGCCCTCGCGGGTCGCGCAGGTGTACTTGCTGGCGAGTACGAAGCGGTCCCGGCGGCCTTCGAGCAGCTTGCCGAGGATCTTTTCGGAGCTGCCGTCGGTGTAGTTGTCGGCGGTGTCGATGAAGTTGCCGCCCGCGTCGTCGTAGGCGTCGACGATCCGCGCGCTGGTGTCCTCGGGGGCGCCCCAGCCCCAGTCCGATCCGATGGTCATGGTGCCGAGGCTCAGCTCGCTCACCCGCAGACCGGTCCTGCCGAACAGTGTGTAACGCACGGAGAGTTCCCCTTCGGTGGTCGGGCCGTGTGCCTGATGCGTCAGACGCTAGGAGCTGGAGGGCACTCCAGCGCAAGCGCCCGGCCGGTCGGGTGCCCGGGTACTGACAAATGTCACGGAGATGTCCTTACAGCCGTTTCTGCCGGGGCGAGGGGCCCGGAAGCGAAGCTGAACGCATTACGACGGACGGCGCGGACAGCGACACGGAGGACTCCATGGACAGCCAGACCCCGCACGCCACGGCAGGCAGTACCGGCACCGGCGGAGAGCCCCGGCCCGGCGGGAAGCCACGGCCCGACGGGAAAGCCCGGCCCGGCGGGCAGCTGGAGGGCCCCCGGGCGCTGCTCCTGGACGCGGGCATCCCGATCGCCTCGTACTACGTCCTCACCGGCGCCTTCGGCATGAGCACCCTCGCCGCGCTGGGCTTGAGCGGCGCGCTGCCGGCCGCCCGCTCGCTGTGGAGCCTGGTCAGGGAGCGCCGCTTCAACGCCGTTGCCACGCTGATGACGGTGACCAACATCGTCGGCCTGCTGCTGAGTCTGGTGGCCGGCGACGAGCGGCTGATGATGGCCAAGGACAGCGCCGTGAGCAGCACCTTCGGCCTGGCGGTGCTGGTGTCCGCACTGATCGGGCGGCCGATGATGGCGCCGATGCTCAAGCCGTGGATCACCAAGGGCGACGCGGCCAGGAGCGCCGCGTGGGACCGGCTGACGGCGGAGTCGGCGTGGTTCCGGAGGGTGCAGCGCCGGCACTCGGCCGTGTGGGGTGTGGCGCTGCTGGGCGAGTGCGTGGCGCGGGTGATCGGGGCGTTCACGCTGCCGGTGGACACGATGGTGTGGCTGGGCACGGTGATGCTGATCGCGGCCATCGTCATCGCCATCGTGGTCAGCGGGGTGGTCGGTATCGACAAGATGGAGAAGAGGGTCGCGGCCGAGGCGGCGGCGTGGACGGAGGCCGGGTCGGCTGCGGGACCGGAGGCCGGGGCGGCGGCCACCGCCCCGGCCCCGGACGTCAGCGCAGCCCCGGCAGGGACCGCAGCTCGGTGATCCGCAGGACGCGCGCCAGCAGCAGGAAGAGCAGGGCCATGGTCGCCGCCCCGGCGGCCAGGGCCAGCGCCGTGGACCAGAAGGCGTCCCCGGTGGCATCGGCACAGGCGTGGGCCGCCGCCCAGCCGACCGCTCCGGCGGTCAGTGCGGCGCCGGTCAGCTTGCCGTACGTACGGCTCAGGCGGCGCCCGTCGAGCCGTCCCTCCAGCCGACGGCGCAGGAGGTACGCGCTGGTCAGCAGTCCGATGCCGTACGACACGGCGTACGCGGCGGCCATGCCGACGACCGCCCAGCGGGCCGGCAGCAGCAGGTGGCAGGCAGTGGCGAGCGCGATGTTCACGCCGGAGATCCAGGCGGCCATCAGGAACGGCGTACGCGTGTCCTCGAAGGCGTAGAAGCCGCGCAGCAGCAGGAACTGGGCAGAGAACGGGATCAGGCCCAGCCCCAGAGCCTGGAGCATCTGCCCCAGCGGCATGGCGGACTCCGCACTGGCGGCGCCGTGCGCGTACAGCAGCTGTGCGATCTCAGGGCCGAAGGCCACGAAGAAGACAGCGGACGGGACGATGACGGCGCCACTGATCCGCAGCGCGCGGGAGAGATCGTCCCGCAGGTCGTCCAAGCGCTGTTCGGCGACTGCCCGCGTCATCCGCGGCAGCAGCGCGGTGATCAGCGAGACGGTGACGACGGACTGCGGCAGGCCCCAGATGTTCTGCGCGTACGAGTACGAGGAGAAGCCGGCCCCGGCTGTGGGAAGTTCCTGGTCGGTGAGGGTCGCATAGTGCGCGACGATGGTCATCGAGACCAGGTTGACCAGCACGAACAGCAGCGTCCAGCGCGCCGCGTTGGCGCTCTTGCGCAGCCCGGTGCCGCGCCAGTCGAAGCGCGGCCGGAAGCGGAAGCCCGCCTCGCGCGCGTAGGGGATCAGCGCGAGCGCCTGGAGGGCGATGCCGATCGTGGTGCCCACCCCGAGCATCCGCACCTGCGCGTCGGTGATGTCCGTCACCGTCTCCGGGACGGTCAGCAGGCCGATGTACGCGCCGAACATGGCGACCAGGACGACGTTGTTGAGCACCGGCGTCCACATCATCGCGCCGAACTTCCCGCGCGCATTGAGTACTTGCCCCAGGATGCCGAACACCCCGTAGAAGAAGATCTGCGGCAGCAGGAAGCGGGCGAAGACGACGGTCAGCTCGTAGGCGGCGTGGTTCTCCGGCGTGTCCGTCGTGTAGAGGCTCACGATCTCGGGGGCGGCCCACACTGCGAGCAGCGTGCCGATGCCGAGGACGGTCAGGACGAGCGTGACGAGTCGCTGTTCGTGCGCCCGGCCGCCGTCCGGGTGCTCCACCCGGGCCCGTACGAGCTGCGGTACGAGCACGGCGTTGAGCGCGCCGCCGATCAGCAGTGTGTACAGGCTCATCGGCACCAGGTTGGCTGTGTTGTACGTGGTGGCCAGCAGCCCCGTGCCGAGGGCGCCGGCCTGGAGGACGCCTCTGATCAGGCCCGTGGCCCTGGAGACGACCGTACCGGCGGCCATCAGCAAGGAGGAACGGCGCAGACTCCCGCCGCCGTCCGTCCCCATGTCCCCCTCGCCGTCGGCCGTATGCGTTTTGTGCGCGCTTGGGCGCGTTCCCTCCACCATGACCGCAACCTAAACCCAGAGGATCACGCATCGCGACTTCCGCCCCGGTGGCCACGCGCTGCCCCCGGGCCCCTAGGCTCGGCGGCAGCGACGGGACGCCCTGGGCCGCCCGGCCGGAGTCCGGCGCCTCGCGGGGGCCGGGCCGCCGACGGCCCTTCGTCGGCCACGAAGGGAAGTACGGATATGTCGACAGTGCATGCCGGGGCCGGTACGGCCGGACGGAGCCCGGCGGGCTCACTGGAGTCGCTGCACAAGGAACTGGTGCGGCGCAATCCCGGGGAGCCCGAGTTCCACCAGGCCGCCCTCGAAGTGCTGCAGACCCTCGCCCCTGCGCTGGCGGCCCGTCCCGAGTACGCCGAGGCCAAGATCCTGGAACGGATCTGCGAGCCGGAGCGCCAGATCCTCTTCCGGGTGCCGTGGCAGGACGACTCCGGGGCCGTGCACATCAACCGCGGCTTCCGGGTGGAGTTCAACAGCGCGCTCGGTCCCTACAAGGGCGGGCTGCGCTTCCACCCGTCCGTCAACCTCGGCATCGTCAAGTTCCTCGGCTTCGAGCAGATCTTCAAGAACGCGCTGACCGGACTGAACATCGGCGGCGGCAAGGGCGGCAGCGACTTCGACCCGCGCGGCCGCTCCGACGCCGAGGTGATGCGTTTCTGCCAGTCCTTCATGACCGAGCTGCACCGGCACCTGGGCGAGCACACCGACGTACCGGCGGGCGACATCGGCGTCGGCGGCCGGGAGATCGGCTACCTCTTCGGCCAGTACCGGCGGATCACCAACCGCTGGGAGGCCGGGGTGCTGACCGGCAAGGGCCTCGACTGGGGCGGCTCCACGGCCCGCACGGAGGCCACCGGATACGGCAACGTGCTGTTCACCGCCGAGATGCTGCGGCAGCGCGGCGAGGACCTGGACGGCCAGCAGGTCGTGGTCTCCGGCTCGGGCAACGTCGCCCTCTACACGATCGAGAAGGCCCAGGCCCTCGGCGCGAACGTGCTCACCTGCTCCGACTCCGGCGGCTACGTGATCGACGAGAAGGGCGTCGACCTCGCCCTGCTCAAGCAGGTCAAGGAGGTCGAGCGGGGCCGCATCGAGGAGTACGCGGACCGGCGCGGCGCCTCCGCCCGGTACGTACCGGGCGGCCGGGTCTGGGACGTGGCATGCGAGGTCGCGCTGCCCTCCGCCACCCAGAACGAACTGGACGCCGACGCCGCCCGCATCCTGGTGCGCAACGGCGTCAAGGCCGTCTCCGAAGGCGCCAACATGCCCACGACGCCCGGCGCGGTGGCCCTCTTCCAGGAAGCGGGCGTGGCCTTCGGACCGGGCAAGGCGGCCAACGCGGGCGGCGTGGCCACCAGCGCGCTGGAGATGCGGCAGAACTCCGGCCGCGAATCCTGGAGCTTCGAGCGCACCGAGGGCGAGCTGGCGGCGATCATGCGCGGCATCCACGACATGTGTCACGAGACCGCCGAGCGCCACGGCCTGCCCGGTGACTACGTCACGGGCGCGAACATCGCGGGTTTCGAGCGGGTGGCGGACGCGATGCTGGCGCAGGGGCTGATCTGAGGGGCCGGCCCCCGGCGTCCCCGGTACCCACACCGCGCCCGGTCCCGGGCCGGTGTCAGTGCCGGCTCGTAGAGTGACCGGCATGAACATCTGTGTCTTCTGCTCCGCCGCCGACCTCGACGCCCGCTACACCACCCCCGCCCGCGAGTTCGCCCAGCTGATCGGCAAGGGCGGTCACGCCATGGTGTGGGGCGGCTCGGACAGCGGGCTGATGAAGGTCATGGCGGACGGCGTGGAGGCGGCGGGCGGCCGGCTCGTCGGCGTCTCGGTGGACTTCCTCGCGCACAAGGTGCGTCCCGGGGTGGACGACATGGTGGTCACCAAGGACCTCGCCGAGCGCAAGGCCGAGCTGGTGGCGCGCGCCGACGCGGTCGTCATCATGGTCGGCGGCACCGGCACGCTCGACGAGGCCACCGAGATCCTGGAGCTGAAGAAGCACGGCCTGCACACCAAGCCGGTGGTCCTGCTGAACACCGCCGGTTTCTACGACGGCCTGAAGGAGCAGTTCCAGCGCATGGAGGACGAGGGCTTCCTGCCGCTGCCGCTCACGGAGCTGGTGTTCTTCGCGGAGGACGGCGCCGGGGCGCTGGCGTACCTGGAGGAGCAGGCGGGCGTCCAGGGCTGAGGCGTGCGGGCGGGGGCGGGCCGCCGGGGACCGCCCCCGGGCCGGATGCGACCACCCCGGGCCGACGGCGGAATGAACTATTCCGCTCCGCGCGGACGCGCGCGCCCCGCCCCCGCGCCCCTCGTTAGGATCGGGCCCATGGGTACGCACTTGATCACGGGCGCAGGGTCGGGCATCGGAGCGGCGGTCGCGCGGCGGCTCGCCGACCGCGGCGAGGAACTCTGGCTGCTGGCGCGCGACGCCGGCCGCGCCAAGGAACTGGCCGAGCGGTTCCCCGGCGCCCGTACGGTGGTCGGCGACCTCGCCACCCCCGAGAAGCTGGACTGGGCCTTCGGCAAGCAGTCGCTCCCGGACCGTCTCGACTCCCTGCTGCACATCGCGGGCGTCGTCGAACTGGGCGCCGTCGGCGACCTCGGCCCCAAGGCCTGGCAGCGCACGCTCGCCGCCAACCTCGTCTCGCCCGCCGAACTGACCCGCCAGTTCCTCCCGCAGCTGCGGGTCGCCAAGGGCCACGTCGTCTTCGTCAACTCCGGCGCCGGCCTGCACGCCCACGCGCAGTGGGGTGCCTACGCGGCCAGCAAGCACGGCCTGAAGGCGCTGGCCGACTCCCTGCGGGCCGAGGAGCACGGCAACGGCGTACGGGTCACCTCCATCTACCCGGGCCGCACCGCCACCCCCATGCAGGAGAACGTCTTCCGCCAGGAGGGCCGCGAGTACGACGCCTCCCGGTGGATCGACCCGGAGTCGGTGGCCACCACCCTCCTCACGGCGCTCGACCTGCCGCGGGACGCGGAGATCAACGACCTGACGGTGCGCCCGGGGCGGTAAGGACACCGGCCCGCCCGGCGCCCTGCGGCTCCGGGCCGCATACCCTCGACGGGTGACCGAGAACAACACCCCCGCCCGCCTCGCCGGCAACACCGGCACCGGTACGGCCACCGGCATCGGCTCGATGCCCGGTGGCGACGCCCGCGAGGCCGCCAGGACCGTCACCGGCTCGCTGGAGACCTTGCCGTACCTGCCGGAGCTGCCCGCCCGTGGGCCCGGCGCCGACATGATCGGCCGTACCGCCGGGCTCCTCGTCGAGGTGTACGCGCACGTGGAGCCGAGCGGCTGGCGGATCAGCGACCGGCCCGGCCGGGACACCCGGCGCGCCCGTTCCTGGATGGGCGAGGATCTGGACGCGCTGGAGGAGTTCACCCAGGACTACGCGGGTGACCTGAAGGTTTCGGCGGTCGGCCCGTGGACGCTGGCCGCCGCGATGGAGCTGCGCAACGGCGAGGCGGCCCTCAGCGACCCCGGCGCCTGCCGGGACCTGACGGCGTCGCTGGCCGAGGGCCTGCGGGCGCACCTCGCGGACGTACGGCGGCGGGTGCCCGGCGCGCGTCCGGTGCTCCAGCTCGACGAGCCGTCGCTGACGGCCGTCCTCCAGGGGCGGATCAAGTCCGCGAGCGGCTACCGCACGCACCGCGCCGTGGACCGGGCCGTCGTCGAGGGCGCGCTGCGCGACCTGGTCGCCGTCGCCGGGGAAGCGGGCGCGCCGGTGGTGGTGCACTCCTGCGCCCCCGAGGTCCCGTTCGGCCTGCTGCGGCGCGCCGGGGTGACCGGCATTTCGTTCGACTTCGGACTGCTCACCGAGCGTGAGGAGGAAGCGATCGGCGAGGCGGTCGAGGGCGGTACGACGCTGCTGGCGGGCGTGGTGCCGGGCGTGGACGGCCCATTGTCAGACCCTGCCGGTAGCGTCATGGGTGTCAGGACGCTGTGGCGCAGGCTGGGGCTGGCGCCGGGGACTCTCGCGGAGTCCGTGGTGGTCACTCCGTCGTGCGGGCTGGCGGGCGCTTCGCCCGCATATGCCCGTGCGGTGCTCGCCCACTGCGTCCGGGCGGCGAGATCGCTCGCAGACAACCCTGAGTGACGGCACTCAAGGACCACGGGAGGACGTAACGGTGGCCGGCGAACAGCACACGGCGGGGCACGCGGTGCCCGCGAAGGCGCGGGAAGAGCACGCCCATCTGGCCGAGCAGATCGAGGAGCACCGCTTCCGCTATTACGTGCGGGACGCCCCCGTCGTCAGCGACGCGGAGTTCGACAAGCTGCTGCGGTCCCTGGAGGCGCTGGAGGACGAGCACCCCGGGCTGCGCACCCCGGACTCGCCGACGCAGAAGGTCGCCGGGCAGTACGAAACCGAGTTCACCGAGGTCGCGCACCGCGAGCGGATGCTCTCGCTGGACAACGCCTTCGACGACGAGGAGCTGGCGGCCTGGGCCGAGCGGCTGGCGACGGAGCTGGGCGGCGATCCGAAGAGCGCCGGCTACCACTTCCTGTGCGAGCTGAAGGTCGACGGCCTCGCGGTCAACCTGACGTACGAGAAGGGCAGGCTGACCCGCGCCGCGACCCGTGGCGACGGCCGTACGGGCGAGGACATCACGCCCAACGTCCGTACGATCACCGAGATCCCGGACCGCCTGAAGGGCGACCGCGTCCCGGACCTGGTGGAGGTGCGCGGCGAGGTCTACTTCCCGATGGAGAAGTTCCTGGAGCTGAACGAGCGGCTGGTGGCCGACGGCAAGCCGCCGTTCGCCAACCCGCGCAACGCTGCCGCCGGTTCGCTGCGCCAGAAGGACCCGAAGGTCACGGCCACCCGTCCGCTGCACATGGTCGTGCACGGCATCGGCGCCCGCGAGGGCTTCGACATCGACTGCCAGTCCCACGCGTACGACCTGCTGCGCGAGTGGGGCCTGCCGACCGCCGACCACAACGAGGTCGTCGACTCCCTGGAGGCCGTGCGCGGGTTCATCAAGCGCTACGGCGACCCGGAGACCCGGCGCACGGCCGTCGCCCACGAGATCGACGGCACCGTGGTCAAGCTGGACGAGATCGCCCTGCAGGGCCGCCTCGGCTCGACCTCGCGCGCTCCGCGCTGGGCGATCGCGTGGAAGTACCCGCCGGAGGAGGTCAACACCAAGCTGGTGGACATCCGCGTCGGCGTCGGCCGTACGGGCCGCGTCACGCCGTACGCGGTCGTCGAACCGGTCACGGTGGCCGGCTCCGAGGTGGAGTTCGCCACGCTGCACAACCAGGACGTGGTCAAGGCCAAGGGCGTCTACATCGGCGACACGGTCGTGCTGCGCAAGGCGGGCGACGTGATCCCGGAGATTCTGGGCCCGGTCGTGGACCTGCGGGACGGCAGGGAGCGGGAGTTCGTGATGCCCGCCGAGTGCCCCGAGTGCGGTACGGCGCTGCAGCCCGCCAAGGAGGGCGACATCGACCTCCGCTGCCCCAACGCCCGCTCCTGCCCCGCCCAGATCCGCGAGCGGCTGTTCTACCTGGCCGGCCGCAAGTGCCTGGACATCGAGAACTTCGGCTATGTCGCGGCCACGGCGCTCAGCCAGCCCCTGGAGCCGGCCGAGCCGCCGCTCAAGGACGAGGGTGATCTCTTCAGCCTCTCCATCGAGCAGCTGCTGCCCATCAAGTCCTACGTCCTGGACCCGGACAGCGGCCTGCCCAAGCGCGACCCGAAGACCGGCGAGGAGAAGGTCGTCACCTTCTTCGCCAACCAGAAGGGCGAGCCGAAGAAGAACGCCCTGGCGATGCTGGAGAACATCCAGGCGGCCAAGGAGCGCCCGCTGGCCCGGATCCTGACGGGCCTGTCGATCCGTCACGTAGGCCCGGTGGCCGCCCAGGCGCTCGCCCTGGAGTTCCGTTCGCTGGACCGGATCAGGGACGCGAGCGAGGAGGAGCTGGCCGCCGTCGAGGGGGTCGGCGCGACCATCGCGGCCTCGCTCAAGCAGTGGTTCGCCGAGGACTGGCACCGCGAGATCGTGGAGAAGTGGCGGGCCGCCGGGGTCCGGATGGAGGAGGAATCCTCAGGAGACGAAGGCCCGCGGCCCCTTGAAGGCGTCACCGTCGTTGTAACGGGCACACTTCAGTCACACACCAGAGATGGCGCGAAAGAAGCCCTGCAGCGTCTCGGAGCGAAGGTGACCGGTTCCGTTTCGAAGAAGACCGGTTTCGTGGTGGTGGGAGACAATCCTGGTTCGAAGTACGACAAGGCCATGCAGTTGAAGGTGCCTGTGCTAGACGATGACGGCTTCGCGGTGCTGCTGGAGCAGGGTCCCGATGAAGCACGAGCGGTAGCTGTCACTCCGCCTGAGGGCGAGTGAGGAGTCACCTCATCGGCGCATAGCAGATGGTTCCGGATGGCCGGGTCGCATTCGGGCAACCGCTGCCGATCGCTGCCCGCGGCGGCCTTCTGCGGCCTACTGTTGAGGTGTGCGCCTGCCGTGGCGCGGGCACAGCCGGCTGTGAGAGGTATCGGAATGAAACCGACCGACAGCGCCGCTCCGGCGTCGCGGCTCCGCCGGCTCGTCGTGCCCGCGCTGCCCGCGGCCGTCGTGCTGATGGCGGGCACCGCGCTCGCGGCGGGAGTGATCCGGACGCTCGGCGCCGGCCGGGCCCTGTTCCCGGAAGGCGCCGTCGGCTGGGCCCTGGCGATCCTGACCGGCGTCATCGTGGGCCATCTGGTCGCGCTCGGCCGCGACCGCTGGTGGGGCGGCACGGGCTCCGGCGCCGCCCTGGCCCTCGCCGTCCTGCTGCTGTACGGCTGGGTGCCCGCCGTCCTGGTGAGCGTGGCCGTCGTCCTGCTGGTCGGCGCCGCCCGCCGGCACCGCTGGCGACAGGCCCTGCTGCACGGCGCGGTGGACATCCTGGGGATCGGCGCCGCGGCGCTGGGCCTCGCCGCGTTCCACGTCGTACCGACCATCGAACACCCGTGGCGGCCCGCGGCCTGGGACCTGTCCGTACTGCCCGACATCCTGGTCGCGGCCGCCGCCTACCTGGTCGTCACCCGCGCCCTGCTGTGGTTCACGATGGCCTCGCGCAGCGGCAGCCTGCCCACCATCGCCCGGACGGCCCTGGCCCGCCAGGCCCTGGTCGGCGTGGCGCTGCTCGGCATCTCGCCGCTGATCGTGGTGGCCGCCGTGCACGCGCCGTTCCTGCTGCCGATGTTCGCCGTACCGCTGATCGCCCTCGACTCCACCCTGTGGATCGCCCGCGCCCGGGCCGAGGAGCAGCTGCGGGACCCGCTCACCGGCCTGCCCAACCGCCAGTGGCTGCTGGAACGCACCTGGACCGCGCTGGACGACGCCGAGCGCATCGGCGCCCGCTCCGCCCTCGTCCTCATCGACCTGGACCGCTTCCGCTCGGTCAACGACACCCTCGGCCACCTCGCGGGCGACCGGCTGCTCCTCCAGATAGCCGACCGGCTGCGGCACGCGCTGCCGCGCGGAGCGGAAGTGGCCCGGCTCGGCGGCGACGAGTTCGCGGTCCTGCTGCCCACCGCCGACTCCCTGACCAGCGCCCAGCGGGTGGCCCGCAACCTGGTCGCGGCCCTCGGGTCGCCGCTCGACCTGGACGGACTCACCCTCGTGCTGGAGGCCAGCGCGGGGGTCGCGGTCTTCCCCGACCACGCCCTGGACGCCGAGGGCCTGCTGCGCCGGGCCGACGTCGCCATGTACCAGGCCAAGCGGGACCGCAGCGGCGTCGAGGTGTACGAGGCCAAGCGGGACGGCAACACTCCCGACCGGCTGGGCCTGCTGGGTGACCTGCGCCGCGCGCTGGACGCCGGCGACGTGGAACTGCACTACCAGCCCAAGGTCGGCTTCGACGGGCATGTGGCCGGGCTGGAGGCACTGGTCCGGTGGGTCCATCCGGAGCGCGGCAGGGTCCCTCCGGACGAGTTCATCGCCATCGCCGAGTCGTCCGGACTGATGCCGCGCCTGACCGAGTACGTCCTGGAGACCGCGCTCGCCCAGGTGGCCCGGTGGCGCGCGTCCGGCCTGGAGGTGCCGGTCGCGGTCAACGTCTCGCCGCGGGACGTGCACACCCCCGGCTTCGCCGGCGCGGTGGCCGCACGGCTGGCCCGCCATCAGGTACCGCCGGGCTCCCTCCAGTTGGAGATAACGGAACACGTCCTGCTGGAGGACCCGCAGCGGGCCGCCGACACCCTGGCCGGACTGACCGGCCACGGCGTCAAGATGTCCCTGGACGACTTCGGCACCGGCTATTCGTCCCTCGTCCACCTGCGCCGCCTGCCGGTCAGCGAGCTGAAGATCGACCGCTCCTTCGTCGCCCGGCTCGCCGTGGACAACGAGGACGCCGAGATCGTCCGCTGCACCCTGGACCTGGCCCACTCGCTCGGCCTGCTGGTGGTCGCCGAGGGCGTCGAGGACGACGAGACCTGGGAGCGGCTGCGCGACCTGGGCTGCGACGCCGTACAGGGCTGGCTGGTCGCCGCCGCGATGCCGCCGGACGAGACCACCGCCTGGCTGCGGGCCCGCGGCGAGCGCGGCTGGCAGCGCGAGGCGGAGCGCCCCGCCCCCGAGCCCCGGCACGAGCGCGCCACGGCGGTCGAGCAGACCGCCGACCAGCGCGTCACCTGACCGGGACGCCGGGCAGGGGGCTTGCCGGGGCAGCGGCCTTGCCCGGGCGTCCGACCGACCGCCGGCTCGCGGGTTCGCCGGTCGGCCGATCCGCCGGTCCGCCGTCTCCGGAGCCTGCCGCCCCACCGATCTTGCGGCCCCCTCCACCCACCCCGCCCCACGCCCTGGACCCCCCCACGGCGAGCCCTGCCGGGAATGCGTTTCGAACCCCTATCGGCTACGCAATAGGATTGGCCCGGACAACACAGCCAAGACACTCACCCTGAGGATCGCTGCATGCCTGGCATCACGCGCGAGGAGGTTGCCCACCTCGCCCGGCTGGCGCGCTTGGAGCTGAAGGACGAAGAGCTCGATCACTTCGCCGGACAGCTCGACGACATCATCGGCGCGGTCGCCCGCGTCTCCGAGGTCGCCGACCAAGACGTACCGCCGACCTCCCACCCGCTGCCCCTGACCAATGTCATGCGGCCGGACGTGGTCCGTCCGTCGCTGACGCCCGAGCAGGCGCTGTCCGGCGCCCCGGCCCAGGAACAGCAGCGTTTCAAGGTGCCGCAGATCCTGGGGGAGGAGTGACCGACATGGCAGATCTGATCAAGCTCACCGCCGCCGAGACCGCGGCGAAGATCGCCGCCGGCGAGGTCACGGCCGTCGAGGTCACCGAGGCGCACCTGGCCCGCATCGAGGCCGTCGACGAGAAGGTGCACGCCTTCCTGCACGTGGACCGCGAGGGCGCCCTCGCCCAGGCCCGTGCCGTGGACGCCAAGCGCGAGCGCGGCGAGAAGCTCGGCCCGCTGGCCGGCGTGCCGCTCGCCCTGAAGGACATCTTCACCACGGAGGGTGTGCCCACCACCGTCGGTTCGAAGATCCTCGAAGGGTGGATCCCGCCGTACGACGCGACGGTGACCAAGCGGCTCAAGGCCGCCGACGTCGTCATCCTCGGCAAGACCAACATGGACGAGTTCGCCATGGGGTCCTCCACCGAGAACAGCGCCTACGGCCCGACCGGCAACCCCTGGGACCTCACCCGTATCCCGGGCGGCTCGGGTGGCGGCTCCTCCGCCGCGCTCGCCGCCTACGAGGCCCCGCTCGCCATCGGCACGGACACCGGCGGCTCCATCCGCCAGCCCGCCGCCGTCACCGGCACGGTCGGCGTCAAGCCCACCTACGGCGCGGTCTCCCGCTACGGCATGGTGGCGTTCTCCTCGTCCCTCGACCAGGGCGGTCCCTGCGCCCGTACGGTCCTGGACGCGGCCCTGCTGCACGAGGTGATCGCCGGCCACGACGAGCTGGACTCGACCTCCATCGACGCGCCGGTCCCGGCGATCGTCGAGGCGGCCCGCAACAGCGACGTCAAGGGCATGCGCGTCGGCGTCGTCAAGGAGTTCTCCGGTGAGGGCTACCAGGCCGGCGTCATGCAGCGCTTCGACGAGTCCGTGGAGCTGCTGCGCGAGCTGGGCGCGGAGATCGTCGAGATCTCCTGCCCGTCCTTCGACAAGGCGCTCGCCGCGTACTACCTGATCGCGCCGTCCGAGTGCTCCTCGAACCTGGCCCGCTTCGACGCCATGCGCTACGGCCTGCGGGTCGGCGACGACGGCACCCGGTCGGCCGAGGACGTCACGGCCCTGACCCGCGAGGCCGGCTTCGGCCCCGAGGTCAAGCGCCGCATCATGCTCGGCACGTACGCGCTCAGCTCCGGCTACTACGACGCGTACTACGGCTCGGCGCAGAAGGTGCGCACCCTGATCACCCAGGACTTCGAGAAGGCCTTCGAGCAGGTCGACGTGCTCGTCTCCCCGACGACGCCGACCACGGCCTTCCCGATCGGCGAGCGCGCCGACGACCCGATGGCGATGTACCTGGCCGACCTGTGCACGATCCCGACGAACCTGGCAGGCAACGCGGCCATGTCGCTGCCCTGCGGCCTGGCCCCCGAGGACGGGCTGCCGGTGGGGCTGCAGATCATCGCTCCTGCCATGGCCGACGACCGGCTCTACAAGGTCGGTGCCGCGGTCGAGGCCGCGTTCACCGCCCGTTGGGGGCACCCGCTGCTTGAGGAGGCACCGTCCCTGTGAGTGGAAAGCTTGCGAAGGCCAAGGGCTTCAAGAAGTCCAAGGCCGGTACGTATCTGTCCATCGGCACCACGCTGTTCGGTGCGGTGAGCGTCGTCAAGCAGGCGAAGAAGGCGAAGGGCGAGCAGGACAAGCTCCAGCTCCTCGATGCCGTCGTCTCCGCCGCCGCCATCGCCACCGGAGTCGCGCTGCTGGTCCGTGATCTTCGTCGGCTCGCCGACGACGATGTGCTCGCGGGCTGAGCGGGACTGAGAGGTTAGTTTTCCGTGACCGTCACTGAACTGGTGTCGTACGAGGACGCGCTGGCCACCTACGACCCCGTGATGGGTCTTGAGGTGCACGTCGAACTCGGCACCAAGACCAAGATGTTCTGCGGGTGTTCGACCACCCTGGGTGCCGACGCCAACTCGCAGACCTGCCCCACCTGCCTGGGCATGCCCGGCTCGCTCCCGGTCGTCAACGCGGTGGGCGTCGAGTCCGCCGTCAAGATCGGCCTGGCCCTGAACTGCTCGATCGCCGAGTGGTGCCGTTTCGCCCGGAAGAATTACTTCTATCCGGACATGCCGAAGAACTTCCAGACGTCGCAGTACGACGAGCCCATCGCCTTCGACGGGTACCTGGACGTGCAGCTGGAGGACGGCGAGATCTTCCGTGTGGAGATCGAGCGCGCCCACATGGAGGAGGACACCGGCAAGTCCACCCATGTGGGTGGCGCGACGGGCCGTATCCACGGCGCCTCGCACTCCCTCCTGGACTACAACCGCGCCGGCATCCCGCTCATCGAGATCGTCACCAAGCCCATCCAGGGCGCGGGTGAGCGGGCCCCCGAGGTCGCCAAGGCGTACGTCGCCGAGCTGCGCGAGCTGATCAAGGCGCTGGGCGTGTCCGAGGCCCGGATGGAAATGGGCCAGATGCGCTGCGACGTGAACCTGTCGCTGCGCCCCAACGGCACCGAGAAGTTCGGCACGCGCTCCGAGACGAAGAACGTCAACTCGCTGCGCAGCGTCGAGCGGGCCGCCCGCTTCGAGATCCAGCGGCACGCGGCCGTGCTGTCCTCCGGCGGCACGATCGTCCAGGAGACCCGCCACTTCCACGAGGAGGACGGCTCCACCACCCCCGGCCGGATCAAGGAGGAGGCCGAGGACTACCGGTACTTCCCCGAGCCCGACCTGGTCCCGGTGGCCCCGTCCCGTGAGTGGGTCGAGGAACTGCGCAAGGGCCTGCCCGAGCTGCCGCGCGTACGCCGTAACCGGCTGCGCGAGGAGTGGGGCGTCTCCGAGCACGACATGCAGTCGATCCTCAACGCCGGTGCCGTGGACCTGATCGTCGCCACCACCGAGGCCGGCGCGGACTCCGCCGCCGCCCGCAAGTGGTGGATGGGCGAGCTGGCCCGCCGCGCCAACGAGGACGGCGTCGACCTCGCCGCCCTGCCCATCACCCCGGAGCAGGTCGCGCGGGTCGCGGCGCTGGTCGCCGAGGGTTCCCTCAACGACAAGCTGGCCCGCCAGGCCATCGAGGGCGTCCTCGCGGGCGAGGGCGACCCGGACACCGTCGTCGAGAAGCGCGGCCTGAAGGTCGTCTCGGACGAGGGCGCGCTGGGCAAGGCCGTCGACGAGGCCATCGAGTCCAACGCGGCCGTCGCCGACAAGATCCGCGGCGGCAAGGTCGCGGCGGCCGGCGCGCTGGTCGGCGCGGTCATGAAGGCCACCCGCGGCCAGGCCGACGCGGCCCGCGTCCGCGAGCTGATCTTGGAAAAGCTGGGCGTCGAGGGCTGACACCCGGTTCCGGTACGCGAGGGGCGGCACACCACCGGTGTGCCGCCCCTTTCGCTGCCACAGGCACTTACGGCAGGTTGTGCACGTGCGGCCCCACCGCGTTCGACCAGGCGTTGCCGGTCGCCGCGTCCCAGTTGGTGGACCAGGTCATGGCGCCGCGCAGGGCCGGGTAGGTCTTGGCGGGCTTGAAGGAGCCGCAGCCGGTGCCCTTGGTGAGGCAGTCCAGCGCGCTGTTGACGACGCCGGGCGACACGTAGCCGCCGCCGGCAGCGCGCGTCGAAGCAGGCACACCAATCCCCACCTGGGACGGGTCGAGGCCGCCTTCGAGCTGGATGCAGGCCAGCGCGGTGAGGAAGTCCACCGTGCCCTGCGAGTAGACCTTGCCGTCACAGCCGAGCATCGAACCGCTGTTGTAGTACTGCATGTTGACGACGGTGAGGATGTCCTTGATGTTCAGCGCGGTCTTGAAGTAGCCGCCCTGGGTGGACTGCATGTCGATGGTCTGCGGAGCCATGGTGATGACCAGTTCGCTGCCCGCCTTCTGCGACAGCGAGCGCAGGGCCTGCGACATGTAGGTCGGGTTGATGCCGTTTTCGAGGTCGATGTCGACGCCGTTGAAGCCGTACTCCTGCATGAGGGCGTACGCGCTGTTGGCGAAGTTGTTCGCGGATGTCGAGTCGTTGACGGAGATGGTGCCCTTCTCGCCGCCGACGGACAGGATGACGTTCTTGCCGGCCGCCTGCTTGGCCCGGATGTCGGCCTTGAACTGCGCGACCGTGTAGCCGCCCAGGCCCGCCGAGTCGAGGTTGAAGGTGATCGCGCCGGGTGTGGTGGTGGCGTCGGCGAACGAGACCGCGATGATGTCGTAGTGGCCCGGCACATCGCTGATCTTCTGCACGGTCGCGCCGTTGTTGAAGTTCTGCCAGTAACCGGTGACCGCGTGCTTCGGTACGGAGGGGCCGGGGCCGCCGCCACCCGGGGACGTGGTGGCGGTGACCTCGGCGGACTTGGCGGACTCGCCCGCCGCGTTGGTCGCGGCGACCTGGAAGCGGTACGCGGTGGACGGGCTCAGGCCGGTCACGGTGGCCGACGTACCGGTGACGGCCTGCACCTTGGCGCCGTCGCGGTAGACGCTGTACCCGGTGGCGTACTTCGCCGGGCTCCAGGACAGTGCCACGGAGGACGAGGTGACCGCGCCGGCGGTCAGCCCGGCGGGCGCGTCGGGGACGGGATCGCCCGGGTCGCCGTTGCCCCCGCCGTCCGGCCCGAAGACGCTGACGTCGTCGGCGAAGTAGGCGGACTGCCCGTACCAGCCGTGGGTGTAGACGGTGACGGAGGTGGTGGAGGGGCCGGTGGTGAAGGTGGTCTTCAGCTGCTGCCAGGTGGTGGCGCCGGGTGTCCAGGTGGATACATCGGTGGTGCCGGTGCCGCTGGCGCCCAGGTAGACGTACGAACCTTGCACGTACGCGCTGAGCGTGTACGTCGAGCCCGGTTTGACCGCCACCGTCTGCGAGCACTTGGCCTGGTCGGAGCCGGCCGGCGTGGCCTTCAGGGCCGAGGTGCCGCCGTGCACCGGAGAGGACACGCTGGAACCGGCGCCCGCCGAACACGTCCAGCCGGAGAGCCCGGACTCGAACCCGGGGTTCTTGGCGTTGTTGACGTCGGCGGCGATACCGGGGGCACCGGGGGCGGCGGCGTGGGGAGCCGCCGAGGCGCCGGTCTGGGTACCGGTCACGGCCAGGGCGGCGGCGGCCAGCCCGGTGCAGGCGGTGGTGAGCCACCGTCTGTGGCGGGAGCGGGGGGTGCGGGACATGAGGGGGTGCGGCATGGCTGTCTCCAAGTCCTGGGCCCGGGAGGGCCGTCCGCCCGGTCCGGAGGCGGGGCGGGCGTTGGCCACAAAATGGTCCAGACCAATGCCGTTGTCAAGAGTTCGTGAAGACTTATGCGTGCGTTGGCGCCGCCGACCGGGCAGCGCGAACCGTTCTCCGGGATGATGCGCGCCTCCCGTGTCCCCTCCTGGGGTAGGGGAGGCGGAAGGCGGCGTACATCTTCCTCCCTAGGGGGCAGCTGGTCACCGTGGACGATGAACCGGCGCCCGGCGGGCCCGATGGTGGAGGGGTGCAGCAACACCAACCACCCACACGGGCACCCCAGTTACAGGAGTGGACGACCATGGCTGAAGTGAACCGCCGGAGCCTCCTCGCCGGAGCGGCGGCACTGGGAGGCACGGCCGCGGCCCTGGCAACGCCGGGCCTCGCGGCCGCGGCGACCACGCCGGCGGCGGCCGGCGCGCCGGACGCGACCGCCGCCACGGCCGGCCGCCCGCCCGGCACCGGCGCCGGCCTGGTAACCCTCGGCCCCGACGACCCGCGCTACGCCTCCCTGACCCACCGCGGCTGCAACGCCCGCTTCGTGGGCAAGCCCGACCACGTACACGTCGTGAGCACCACCGAGCAGGTCGTCGCCGCGGTGCAGCGGGCCGTACGGGACGGCAAGCGCATCGCCGTACGCAGCGGCGGCCACTGCTTCGAGAACTTCGTCGACGACCCGTCCGTCCGCGCCCTGATCGACATTTCACCCATGCGCGCGGTCTACTTCGACGCCGCCCGGCGGGCTTTCGCCGTCGAACCCGGTGCGCTGCTCGGTGAGGTCTACCGCGCGCTGTTCCTCGGCTGGGGCGTCTCCATCCCGGCCGGCGCGACCGCCGAGGTCGGCGTCGGCGGGCACGTCCTCGGCGGCGGATACGGCACGCTCTCGCGGCGGTACGGACTGTCCGTGGACCACCTGTACGCCGTCGAGGTCGTCGTCGTGGACCGCGACGGCAGGGCCCGCGCCGTGGTGGCCACCCGCGATCCCAAGGACCCGAATCACGACCTGTGGTGGGCGCACACCGGCGGTGGCGGCGGCAACTTCGGCATCGTCACCCGCTACTGGTTCCGCGACCCGCACGCCAAGGGCGACGACCCCGCCCGGCTCCTGCCCAAGGCCCCCGGGGCCATGCTCAGCTTCGCCGCGACCTGGAACTGGAAAGACCTCGACGAGCGCGCCTTCACCCGGCTCGTCCGCAACCACGGCACCTGGTACGAGCACAACAGCGGCCCGGACTCCCCGTACAACGACATGTTCAGCGTCTTCATGCTCAACGCCCGCAACAGCGGCACCATCCTCCTGGTGGGACAGCTGGACGCCACCACACCCGACGCCGAACGGCGGATGCGGGCCTACGTGGACGCCGTCGGGCGCGGCACAGGCGCCCGACCCACGCTCCAGCACTCCGTCCGGCCATGGCTGGAGGCGGTGGCCCTCGTCCAGGAGAGCGAGCCCGCCCGGTTCAAGGTCAAGGCCGGCTATCTCCGCAAGCGGTACGCGGACCGGCAGATCACCGCGCTCCACCGGCACTTGGCGGGCCCCGCGGGCAGCAAGGACGCGGTGCCCGAGGGCGTCAACGGCTCGCTGTGGCTGGTCTCGTACGGCGGACAGGTCAACAGCGTCGCACCGGACGCGACCGCGGTAGCCCAGCGGGACTCGATCCTCAAGGCTGTCTACATGACCGGCTGGGAGGGCACGGAGGAAGCCGGGACAAAACCCCTGACCTGGCTCCGGAACCTCTACCGCGACGTCTACGCGGACACCGGCGGCGTACCCGTCCCGAACGCCGTCAGCGACGGCTCGTTCATCAACTACCCGGACCGGGACCTGGCCGACCCGGAGCTGAACACTTCCGGCGTGCCGTGGCAGACGCTCTACTACAAGGGCAACTACCCGCGGTTGCAGCGGGTGAAGGCCCGCTGGGATCCGCGGGACGAGTTCCGGCACGGTCTGTCGATCCGGCCGGCGCGGTGACGTAGGTCGCGACCGGGACCGGCCCGGCCTGGACGCTGCCGGGGCCGGTGCGATGGTCACTGCTGGACGTGTGCGCGGGTGCTCTGGTCCCGTAGCTCGGCCAGCCGCCGCTGGTACAGAGTTCCGACGGCGTGAGCTCCCCGCTCCTGGCTGGGGGTGGCTTGCTCGATCACATGATGAGCCGCCGCCTTCAGATGCGCTGCCCACGCCAAGACGTGCTGCTGAGCGGGTCGTCCACACTCCTGCGGTTCACAGGGAGGCACAGTGGAAGATCAGGACCGATCTTGTTCGCGGCGTGCCGGATGCACCGGGCGATGGCGGCCCACTCCTCATCGTTCGCTGTACGGTGCCAGCGTTACCGTCTGTGCCCCACGGGCCGAAGTCGTCGCCGTGATCGTGCATGTGCGCGCTCCCTGGTGATCTCTGCGGGTCAGGCGGGTGCGCCGATCGTAGCCGTCTCGGCCACGGCGTCGGCCTCCCGCGGGTCGCAGTGCCCCACAGAGGGGACACACGGTGAGCACGGACCGCACATGGGCAGGAACTGCGGCGGTGTGCAGGATTGCACCCCTTGGCCGCGCAGGGCAGTGATGCCGGCCGTCACCTCGGCCATTCGTGCGCCACCCCAGATACCGGCGAGCGATGATTCCCGTACGTTGCCGATGGTCAGAAACCGGCCCAGCACGCACGGCCACACGTCCCCCGTCGGACCGATGGCGCACTTCTCGTGCGCGCAGTGCCCGCACAGGTCGGCGATCGCCGGTGTGGCTCCCCGGCTTCCCCTCCCGAACGCCCGGGTCCGGTCAGCGCCGACCGTGCCCACGCCGAGCGCCACAAGGTCCTTGGCCGCTTCTCGAACGCGCTGCTCCTCCCGCACCGCGATCACACCACCGCGCACCGGGATACCCAGGCTGAGCGCTTTCTTGATGCTGCTTCGGGTCCGCCGGTGCGATCCCCGGAGATTGGTCACCTTGTCGTGGGCGTCCGCCGTGCCGGAGTAGTACGACGTGGCGAGTGCGACCCCGCAGCTCGCGAAGGTCTCCCACAGGTGATCACGAACGTGCGTGAGGTTGGAGAACACCTCGATGGACAGTCCCGCCCCGTGGGTGTGCCTGATCAGGTCGGTCAGGTGCGGGTACAGGGTCGGTTCCCCGCCGATGAACTGCACGTCGCGAGCGCCCATCCTCGCGAGCTGGTCAATGGTGCGTTTCCAGTCCTGGACGGTCATCGTGCCGTGTGTCCCCTTGGGGGATGAGTCTGCGTAGCAGTGATCGCAGAACTCATTACAGAATCCTGTGACTTCCAGCCATGCGAAAGCCAGCCGGTTTCGGGCAGCGTTCATTACAGGCTCCTTGCGGCTTTGGATGGGGTGTCCCCTACCGAGCGGGGCGCGCGGCGTGGGGAGCACGGTGTCGCGCGGTCTCAGGTCACCGTGAGAGGGGGGGCTGGTGGGTCACGCTTTCCTGTTGGGGCCCCTCGGGCGGAAGCGGCGGGATCGCCGCCCGCCCCTCGTTCAGTTCCAGGCGGCGTACGAGTGCCACGTCCTCGTAGGTCCGGGCGAACGTCGAGTGCCCGGTGCGGCCCGTGTGGGTCATCAGCGCCAGGTCGGCGGCTTTGAAGTCGGCGGTTGCCGCCAGCGTCCACCCGCAACCGCCGCCCAGGCAGTGCGCCGTGAGGGTGATCTCGCTCTGCGGGTGGGTGCCGATGGCGTGCTGCACGGCGCGGATCACACTGCGGGTGCTCACGGGCGTACCGATGGGGTGTTGATCGGCAGCCTCGTCACGCGCGGCTGGTGCGGGTGGTTGCGGATCTCCAGGGAGCAGTCCACGGCCGCCGACCGGTTCGTGTAACCGTCCGCCGTGCCCTTTCCCGTCCGGTACGCCTGCCGCCATGCCGCAGCGTGCGCGCAGGCGGCGCAGCCCTCGACCGGTACCGGTTCGAGTGACGCGGCTGGCGCCGGGAGCACGATCGGTGGTTCCGGGTAGCTGCGGTGCGAGGGGGGTGGGACCGGCTCATGGCCGACTCCGAACCGGGCGCGTCCAGGTCCGAGCCCGTGCGCGTTCTTCGTCGGTGGGCTCGCGCAACTGGTCGCGCCCGACCTCCCACTCCGCGCCGCCACCCGGCGGAACGAGGTATGCGGTCTCTTCGAGGAGCCTGCGTACCTCACCGATTCGGTGCCTGGTCGTGTCCACCACGTACGTGCCCGTGGTGAGGGCCCAGTCAGAGGCCATGTTTCATCGCCGTCCCCTCGCGTGGTCCGATGACTCAACGCTAGGAACGGCGACTCTGTGTTGTCTGTGGCACTTCGCAGACCCACCGCAGGGAAGTGCCACAAGTACTAGAGCGGCAGGCCGACCACGTCGGCCATGGCCCGCATGTCCGCCGTCAACGTCCGGCGCCCCCCGGGCCACTCGGCCGAGGATGTCCCGGGCGTACCGCTGGTTCGGCAGCCACTCCGGACTGTCGGCCCGGATCTGCTCCAGCTTGCCGAAGGCCTCGGCGTAGTCGCCGGTCTTCGCGTACGCGTCGGCCACGTCCAGCAGGTGGCGGTTCCGGTTGTTCGACGTGGGCTTGAGGCTGAAGACGGGCACGCGTTCGGCGATGCGGAGCACCATGTCGGGCCGGTCGGTCACACTGGCGTTCTCCGCGGCCTTGAGTTTGACCGTGGTGGGCCCGAACGTGCGGAGGAAATCGTTGTTCGGCGCGTGCTCACGCCCCAGCGCGACCGCTGCCGCCGTGGCGAGCTTCAGCGCGTCCTCCGCGTCGCCGGGCCGTGAGTTCCGTACGGCAGCAGCGGACACGCGCAGCAGCATCCAGCCCCACGTGCTCAGCTCCGCCGGGGTCGCGCGGGACATCCGGGGCTCGGTCTCATCGGCCCACTTGACGGCCAGGTCGTAAGCCTTCACCAACTCGCCCTGCCGCAGCAGCAGCCAGCACAGCGTGTTGACGGTGGCAGCCCCCTCCATACGATTCGCCGAGTCGTCCAGGGCTCGCTCCAAGGCCGTCTCGGCGACGTTGAACTGCCGGGTCTGGACCATGAGCCACCCGGCGAGTTGCAGGAGCCGCACACGCACCGCCCGGCCCTCCGCGCCCAGCGCGTCCGCATCCCGCAGCAAGGGCGGCAACAGTACCGACAGCGCCGTGTACTGGTCGCTGGAGAACAGGGGAGCCGTGTCCGCCAAGGCGGCGCGTACTCCGCTGACGGTCGGCGGCTCGTCGTCCGCCCCGAGGATGGCCGGGGGGCGTTCCAGCGCATCGCGGACGGCAGCCCACCGGTCCACTGTGTCCGCGCCGGCGCCCTCCGGGTCCGGTGCGCCGGCCAGGCGCATCGTCGGCACCCTCAGCGCGTGCGCGAGTTTGCGCAATGTCTCCAGGCGGGCGGTTTCCCGCTCTCCTTGTTCGAGTTTCCGGATGGCCGAGAGCGAGACTCCCGACGCGTCCGCCAGTTCACGCTGTGACAGCCTGCGACGCTTGCGGACTTCTTTGACCCTCTGCCCCGCAGTGCTCATGTTCCGAGCGTACGACTCGGGCCCGCCCCGGGCACGCGAAAGGACCCAGCTCCACCTGCCTCGCCCTTCCGTAACCGTAACCGGAACCATCCGTTCTCGAAACCGTCACCCCGGCACCTGTCGCCCGCCACCCCGCTCCACTACCGTCCCGCTCGCAGCCGCCAATGGGCTGCGGGCGAACCATTGCCCGACCGTGGGCAGTCGACTGGGAGGTCGAGCGTGGCATCCGAGGTATCTCGCAGACGGGTCATGGGACTTGGCGCGGCGGCAGCCGGAGCGGCAGCCGCTGCTTCGCTGCTGCCGCCGTCCCTTCAGCAGGCGCTGGCCGCCGAACCGGCCGCTTCCGGGCGCGGGCACGGGCACGGCCGGGGCGGCCTCGGAGACATCAGGCACGTCGTCGTGCTGATGCAGGAGAATCGTTCCTTCGATCATTACTTCGGGATGCTGCGTGGTGTACGCGGTTACGCCGACCGTAACGCCGTCCAGCTGCCCGGCGGTGAACGGAGCGTCTTCGAGCAGCCGGGCGCGCTCGGCGTCGGCACCGTGCTGCCCTTCTCCGTACGTGAGGCCGCGGCGGCCCAGAAGAAGGACCTCCAGTACATCGGGGCGCTCAACCACGAGTGGGCCGGTGGCGCCAAGGCCTGGCGGGACGGCTGGATGGACAACTGGGTCACCGCGAAGACAGCCGCCACCATGGCGCACTACGACCGCCAGGACGTCCCGTTGCACTACGAGCTGGCCGACACCTTCACCGTCTGCGACGCGTACCACTCCTCGATCCACTCCTCCACCAGCCCCAACCGCAACCACCTGGTCAGCGGCTGGACCGGCTTCGAGCCGGGTTCCGGCAAGCGTGCGGTGGGCAACGACGCGTACGCGGAAGACACCCACACGGGTTACACCTGGCCCACGTACGCCGAGCGGCTGGAGAAGGCCGGGCGCAGCTGGCGCGTCTACCAGGAGTGGGACAACTTCACCGACAACAACCTGGAGTTCTACGCCACCTTCAAGACCGTCATGAAGAAGGCGCTGGCCAAGGTGGGCGGCGGCGTGCAGAACATGACCGCGTTCTACGGGAAGGTCGCCGCGGCCGGTGAGGCGGAGCGCAAGCGCTTGCAGGGGCTGTTGGAGGAGGGCGTACGGGCGCTGAGTTCGGCCGACCGCAGCCTTTTCGAGCGCGCGCTGCGCCGTGGGGAGCCGGACTCGACGGCCACCGCCTTCGCCGCCGATGTCGCCGCGGGCAAGCTGCCCGAGGTGTCCTACATCGTCCCCTCCGCTGCGGACTCCGAGCACCCCGGCTCGTCCTCGCCGGTCGCCAGCGCCACCATCGTCTACAAGGTGCTCGATGCCCTCGGGAAGAACCCGGATGTATGGCGGCATACCGCGCTGTTCCTGACGTACGATGAGAACGACGGATTTTTCGACCATGTGCCGCCGCCGGTGCCGCCGGCCGGTACGGAGGGCGAATTCTGGGACGGCAAGCCGACCGGGCTCGGGATGCGGGTACCGATGCTGGTGATCTCGCCCTGGTCCGTGGGTGGATACGCCTGTTCGCAGGTCTTCGACCACACCTCGATCGTCCGCTTCCTGGAGCGCTGGACGGGCGTGCGGGAGCCCAACATCAGCGCCTGGCGGCGCACCGTCTGCGGCGATCTCACCACCGCCTTCGACTTCTCGCGCGGGCGCCGGCAGCCCGCCGTGGAGCGGCCCGGCGCGATCCCGCCGTTCAGCGGGCGCTGGGCGCCGCGCCCGCCGCGCGAGCAGCGGCTGCCGCGCCAGGAGCCGGGCACGCGGCCCGCGCGCCCGCTGCCGTACCAGCCCGACGCGGACGGCGCGTACGACGCGCAGGCGGGGCGCTTCCGGCTCGCGGTGCGCAACGACGGCCGGGCCAGCGCGCACTTCGCGCTGTACCCGTACGCGGGGGAGTACGGCACGCCGCAGCACCGCGACGTGCTGGGCCGGGCCGACTGGGAGGTGCCCGTCAAGGGCGGCGCGTACCGCTTCACCCTCACGGGTCCCAACGGGTTCCGGCGCGAGCACGCGGGCACGGCCGCCGGCGCGGCCGCCGCGGTCCGGATCGGCACCCGCCTGGACGCGCACCGGCGTGAGCTGCACCTCACGCTCGTCAACAAGGGGCGCACCGACCTGAGCTTCACGCTGAAGCCGCTGGCGTACGGGGACGCCGCGCCGCGCACGATCACGGTGCGGGCCGGCAGCACCCGTACCGTCGCGCACTCCGCGGCGGCGGCGCACGGCTGGTACGACCTGGACCTGTCCGTCGCGCAGGACGCGTCCTTCCACCGCCGCTTCATGGGCCACATCGAGAACGGAAAGGAATCGATCACCGGCTGACCATGGACGGGCGGAACCGGTCGCCTGCGGGCACCGGCCGCGTTCCGCTTCCGGGTCCCTTTGTGGGGAAGTCCACAAAGCGGTCAAAGGATCTCTCCCTGCTGTCACTCTGCAAGGAGGTACGGGTCCGCCGCCCCTTCGTCGGCAGGCGGCGGTCCCGTGCTCCCCCCGCCATTACGCGTTCGGCACCACGGGTACATCCCGGGAGACATCGGCGCCTGACCCGGGAAGCAGACGAAGAGCCTGATGACCGCACTGACCCGGTGGTGCCTGCGGCGCCGCATCGTCGTGATCGTGCTCTGGCTCGCCGCCTTCGCGGGAGCCGCCGCCGCGGCCGGAGCCGCCGGCTCCGCCTACTCCGACCACTACGACGTCCCCGGTACGGAATCGGGGCAGGCCGGAGCCCTGCTGGAGCGGGCTTTCCCGGACCGGTCCGGGGACCGCGACACGATCGTGTGGCACACGGAGTCCGGCACCGTACGCGCGGGCGCCGTACAGAAGGACCTCCAGCGGACCCTCGACACGATCGCCGGGCTGCCCGGCGTCGCGTCCGTACAGAGCCCCTACGGGCCGCAGGGCGCCGGACAGATCAGCCAGGACGGGCACACCGCCTACGCGAACCTCGCCTTCGACGCGCCCGCCGAGGACCTGGACAAGGCGCAGGTCCAGCGCGTCGTGGACACCGCCAGAGCCGCAGCGGGCGACGGACTCCAGGTGGAGCTGGGCGGCGCCGGCATCGCGGTCACCGAGGCCTCCGGGTCCCAGCTCGCCGAACTGATCGGACTCGGCGCCGCCGCCGTCGTCCTCTTCCTCGCCTTCGGCTCGCTCGCCGCCACCCTGCTGCCGCTCATCACCGCGGTGGTCAGCGTGGGCACCGCCTCGGCGGGCATCGCCCTGCTCGGGCACGCCATGACGGTGGCCGACTTCGCCCCGATGCTGGGGATGCTCATCGGCCTCGGTGTCGGCATCGACTACGCGCTTTTCATCGTGACCAGGCACCGCAGAGGGCTGAAATCCGGCCTCGGTGTCCAGGAAGCCGCCGAGCGCGCGGTCAGTGTGTCGGGGCGCGCCGTGGTCTTCGCGGGGGCCACCGTCTGCATCGCCCTGCTGGGGATGCTCGTCCTGCGGCTGGGCTTCCTCAACGGCGTCGCCATCGCCGCCTCGCTCACCGTCGTGCTGACCGTCGCCGCGTCCGTCACCCTTCTCCCGGCCCTCCTCGGCGTCATCGGGCCGCGGGCGCTGAGCCGGCGCGAACGGCGCCGGCTGGCCGCCGACGGGCCCTGCCCCGAGCCGCCCGCCGGCTTCACGGCGTGGTGGTCCGGCTTCGTGGAGCGCCACCCCAAGCTGCTGGGGGCCGCCGCGGCCGTCGTCATGCTGATCCTCGCGCTGCCCACCCTCTCCCTGCACCTGGGCACCTCCGACCAGGGCAACAACCCCGCCACCAGCACCACCCGGCAGGCGTACGACCTGCTCGGCAAGGGCTTCGGACCGGGCTCCAACGGGCCGCTGACCCTGGTCGGCGACCTCGACGGGGCCAAGGACCGGCTCGCCTTCGACCGACTGCCGGACCAACTGCGGAGCACACCGGGCGTGGCGCGGGTGCAGGGGCCGGAGTTCGACGGCAGCGGCAGCACGGGTGTGATCACGGTCGTACCGGACGGCTCCCCGCAGTCGCGGCAGACCTCCGACCTGGTGGAACGGCTGCGCGAGGGGGTGCTCCCGAAGGCCGGGGAGGGCACCAGCATGCGCGTACACGTGGGCGGGGTGACCGCGAGCTACGACGACTTCGCGTCCGTGATCGTCGGCAAGCTGCCGCTCTTCGTCGGCGTCGTGATCGGCCTGGGCTGCGTGCTGCTGCTCCTCGCGTTCCGCAGCATCGGCATACCCCTGAAGGCCGCCGCGATGAACATCGCGGCCGTCGCCTCCTCCTTCGGCATCGTGGTGGCGATCTTCCAGTGGGGGTGGGGGAGCGAACTGCTCGGGCTCGGCAGCGCGGGCCCGATCGAGCCGTTCCTGCCCGTGATCATGGTTTCGGTCCTCTTCGGACTGTCCATGGACTACCAGGTCTTCCTGGTCAGCCGGATGTACGAGGAATGGCGGCTGACCCGCGACAACCGCCGCGCGGTACGCGTCGGACTCGCCGAGACCGGCCGGGTGATCAACTCGGCGGCCGTCATCATGATCGCGGTCTTCGCGGCGTTCGTGCTCAGCGGCGACCGGATCATCTCCATGTTCGGCATCGGCCTGGCCGCCGCCGTCGCGCTGGACGCCTTCGTCCTGCGCACCCTGCTCGTACCCGCCCTGATGCATCTGCTCGGCGGCGCGAACTGGTGGCTGCCGGGGTGGCTGGAGCGGCGGCTGCCGCGCCTCAGCATCGAGCCGCCGGGGGAGGCGGAGCCGGTCGCGGATCCGGCGGCGGGCCCGGCGGGGCCGGGGGCGGAGGGCGCGCCGCCGGTTCCGGTTACGGTTCCGCTTGCCGTTCCGGGGGCGCGGCGGGGCGGGGAGGGGCTGGTACGGAAGTAGCGGCCGGGCGGGCCGCCTCCGTGCGTTCCGTAGCCCGCCTCCGTACGACTCGTGCAGCCCGACTCCTTACGTCCCGTATCGCCCGGCTTCGTACGTCCCGTACAACGTGCCTTCGTGCGTCCCGTACAGCGTGCCTTCGTCCGTCCCGTACGGCTCTCGTGTCCGCCGCCATGGCCGGTTTCCCCTGCGCCCCGGGGATTCTCATACGTCTCTCAGACGCGGCGCCTACGGTCGCGCCCATGGACACCACCAAGACCGAAGAGCGCACCGACGACACGAAGGCCGACGAGGCCAAGGCGGCCACCGGGACGACGGAGGCCGACGGGGCGTCCGAGGCCGCCGGGACGGACGGGAAGAAGCCGTCCGGCGCCGCGGTCGACGCGGACACCCCGCTCGGCACGGACGCCGACGAGGAGGACGGGGAGGAGACCGCGGACGCCGAGGCGGCTCCCGCCGCCGCGACCGGCTCGGTGGCGTCCGGCGCCGGCGCCGTCGTCGCCGCGGGACTGGGTCTCGCCTCGCTCACCGGCACCTGGGTCGGCACGGTGCTGGCCGAGCGCCAGACGCTGCTCGGCCAGATCAAGCTGCAGACGGGCAAGGCCACCGACCAGATCGGTACCGTCTACGGCGCCCCCTGGCACACCCACGCCCTCGTGAACGCCGTCTTCGCGCTGCTCGCCGTCGTCGTCGCCGGCCTGGTCCTCACCCGGCCCCGCCCGACCTGGATGCGGGCCGTGGCCTGGGGCGGACTCGCCCTCGGCGTACTGGGCCTGATCGTCTCCGCTGGCATGTACTTCGACCTGTTCGCGAGCATGCCCACCCTGCCCAAGGCCGGCGCCGGAACGCCCGGTTCCTAAGACCGTACGTGTCGACGGGCCCCGGAACCGGGCCGTACCTAAGGCCGTACGCGGCCGCCTTAGGTACTGCCGGTCCGGGGCCCATTCCGTCTAAGGCCCCCGTACCCCGCAAGATCGGGAACCTTCCCGATGTGGGGCACCCCCCTGGGCGAGCAGGCTGGAGCACGTCAACAGGCACCGCCAGACGGAGCCACCGTGCCGATGCCGGAACCAGGGAGCACAGCATGTACTACGGGGAATTCGAACTCCGCGCCCGCTACGACGAACTGCGCCGCGAAGCCGACCGGGAGCGGCTGGCACGCCAGGCCCGCGAGGGCCGTCAGACCCGCAAGGCCCGGCGCGTACGGCGGGGCGCCGGCCCGGGCGGACACGGCCCCGAAGGGCGGGTGAACGGCGCACCGGACCGGTACACCCGCGCCGCCTGACAGGTGGGGCGGACCCGTGCCACCCGCCGCGGCGGCCCGGCGGCGGCCCCCTCCGCCATCCCGCGCGCCGTCCCACGTGACCATGACCACTGCCGCGTTGTCAGACCCCTGTGCGATGCTCAGCGACGTGGAAACCAGGTCCGTCAGTCCGGTGTTCGTCGGCCGCGGCAGCGAGCTAGACACGCTGCGCGGCGCTCTCGCCCGTATCAAGGAGTCGGGTGAGCCCCGGGCGCTGCTCATCGGCGGTGAGGCGGGGGTCGGCAAGACCCGGCTCATCGAGGAGTTCGCGCAGGCCGCGCGGGCCGACGGCGTCCTGGTGACCGTCGGCGGCTGCATCGAGATCGGCTCCGAGGGCCTGCCGTTCGCCCCGTTCTCCGCGGTCCTGCACCTGCTCAACGCGCGGTTGCCGCAGGAGCTGGCCGCCGCCGTCGCCGGCCAGGAGGGCGAACTGGCCCGCATCCTCCCCGAGCTGGGCGAACCCGCCCGTGAGGGACACGACGACGAGCAGGGCCGGGCCCGCCTGTTCGAGCTGACCGCCCGGCTCCTGGAGCGCCTCGCCGCCCATCGCCCGCTCGTCATCGTCATCGAGGACCTGCACTGGGCCGACCGCTCCACCCGAGAGCTGTTCTCCTACCTGCTGCGCGCCCTCCACGACGCGGGCATCCTCCTCGTCGCCACCTACCGCTCCGACGACATCCACCGCCGCCACCCGCTGCGCCCCTTCCTGGCCGAGATCGACCGGACACGCACGATCCGCCGCGTCGAACTGGCCCGCTTCACCCGCCCCGAAGTCCGTACCCAGATCGCCGGCATCACCGGCAGCGACCCCGAGGAAGCGCTGGTCGACCGGGTCTTCAAGCGCTCCGAGGGCAACGCCTTCTTCGTCGAGGAGCTGGCCCGCGGCTTCCAGGACGGCTGTTTGCCCGCCGGGCTCAGCGACCCGCTGCGCGACCTGCTGCTCGTCCGGGTCGAGGCGCTCCCCGAAGACGCCCAGCGGGTCGTGCGGGTCGCCGCCGAGGGCGGCTCCACGGTCGAACACGAACTGCTCGCCGCCGTCTGCGGCCTGCCCGAGGACGACCTCATCGAGGCGCTGCGCGCCGCCGTCGGCTCCAACACCCTGGTGCCCGACCGGGACGGCACCGGCTACCGCTTCCGGCACGCCCTGGTCCGCGAGGCCGTCGTCGACGACCTGCTGCCCGGCGAGCGCACCCGCCTCAACCGCCGCTACGGCGAAGCCCTGGAAGCCGACCCCTCGCTGGTCCGCGCCGACACCTGCGCCGCCCGCCTGGCCAGCTACTGGTACCACGCCCACGACCCGGGCAAGGCACTGCCCGCCGTCCTCGCCGCCTCCGTCCAGGCCCGCCGCCGGCACGCCTACACCGAACAACTGCGGCTGCTGGACCGGGCGCTGGAGCTGTGGGACGACGCGCCCAAGGAGGTCCGCCGCGCCGTGCGCCCGGTGGACTACGCCGAGGCGTACCCGGCCTGCGGCTGCGACGACGAAGCGCTGCGCTTCCTGGACCTGCTCGCCGAGATCGCGGTGGCCGCGCGCCTGTCCGGGGACACCGAGCGCGCCTACACGATCACCAAGCGCGCCCTGCGCTCCCTCGACGCGGAGCAGGACCCGCTGCGTACGGCGTGGTTCCTGCTCCAGCGCTCCCGCCTCACGCAGAGCACCGGCCGCGGTGACGGCCGGCCCGAACTGGCCCGCGCCCAGGAGTTGGTGCGCGGCCTGCCACCGTCCTCGGTGCACGCCGCGGTGCTCGCCCAGTCCGCCACCTGGGCTGTGCTGCACACCCCCGGCCCCGACAGCTTCGCCACGGCCGAGCGCGCCGTGGAGCTGGCCCGGCTCGTCGGCGACGAGGAGGAGGAGCTGAACTCCCTCGTCACCCTGGCCGGGCTGCGGGTGGACGCCGGGGATGTGGACGGCGGGCTGGCCGCGCTGCGGACGACCCTGGACCGCGCCGTGGCCCGCGGCTGCTCCCGGGTGGTCACCCGCGGTCACATCAACCTCTCCTCACTCCTGGAGGGGGTGGGCCGCTCCGCGGACGCCGTCGAGATCGCGGACCAGGGCATCGCGTTCGCCGAGCAGTACGGCCTGAAGGAGAGCGCGAGCTGGGCGTGCGGCAACCGCGCCGAGTCGCTGCAGTCGCTGGGCCGCTGGCAGGAGGCGCGGGAGACGGCGCTGGACGCCCGCGACCGCTCACTGAGCGCCCGGTCCCTGGCCCTGGCCACCCAACGCCTCATGGTCCTCGACCTGGCCCGGGGCGATCTGGACGGCGCGGAGCGGAAGCAGGCCGTAGCCCGCGAGCACTTCGACACCCAGCCCCAGCACACCATCCCCCTCGCCTGCCACTCCCTGGCGATCGCCGCCGCCCGGGGCCGTGTCGCGGACGTACGCGACACCCTCCGGCAAGCCCTGGAGGCCGGTTTCCCGCCCGGCACCCAGCGGTATGTCTGGCCGCTGCTGTGGGCGGCCGCCACCGCGGAATCGGAGCTGCGCGGACTGCCCGCCGCCGAACCGGAGCGCCCGGACACGCTCGCCCGCATACGGGAGGCCGCCAAGCGCACGCCCGCGGTGGCGCCGGTGTGGGCGGCGCACGCCCGTGCCGTCGAGGCCGAGCTGCTGCGCGCCGACGGCCGCCCGGCGCCGGACGCCTGGGCCGCGGCGGTGGCCGCCTTCGAGCAGGTGCAGCGCCCGTACGAACTCGCCGTGGCCTGCTACCGCTGGGCGGAGGCGCTGCTGCACGACGCCACCCGGGCGACCGTGGGGCTGCAGGGCCGTACACCGCGCGAGGCCGCCGCAGTGCTCCTCACCCAGGCGCACGCCGAGGCCGTACGGCTGAGCGCCCGGCCGCTCGGCGACGGCATCGACGGGCTCGCCCGGCGCGCCCGCATACCGCTCACGGCGCCGGACTCGGACACCGGGCAGCGCGCCGACGGCGGTCCCGCCGGCCAGGAGCCCGCCGAGACGTTCGGGCTGACCCCGCGCGAGCGGGACGTCCTGCGCCTGGTCGCGGCCGGGCGCAGCAACCGTCAGATAGCCGAGGAGCTGTTCATCTCGCCCAAGACGGCCAGCGTCCACGTCTCCAACATCCTGGCCAAGCTGGGCGTCTCGGGCCGCGGCGAGGCGGGCGCGCTGGCCCACCGGCTGCGGCTGTTCGCCCCGGCGGGACAGGGGGTGGGGTGACGGGAGGTTATGGCTGGGAGCTGGGAGCTGGGAGCTGGTGGGGCGTCGGGGTTCGGGAGTCGGCCAGCCGTAGCAAGCCGGCCGCCGCAAGCCACGAACCGGGACCGCGTCCCCGCCCGCCCGCCGTCAGGTGTGCCGCGGCGGCTCCTGCTCCTGTTCCGGCACGCGGATGGTGACCTTGCCCGAGGACAGGTCTATCGGCCCCTTGCCCGGATCGCTGTCACCGGTGTCGGTGACGACCAGGGTGAGCCGTCGCCGTTCCTCGTCGGTGTGTTTGCGCCCCGGCGCGAACAACTCCTCCACCAGGTTGAACATGCAGCCCCCTGACGACGTGGCCGGTTCCGTACGACGAGTGTAGGCAGCAGTGAAGTGAAACGGACGGCCCTGGCCGTACCTGTACCGGTTTCTTCCGGCGTGGGCACTCAGCTCACCTTCAGGCGCAGGATCCGGTCGTCGCCCTTCTTCGGCTCGCCGCGCCCGTCAGTGTTGCTGGTGACCAGCCACAGCCCGCCGTCGCCGGTCGCCACGACCGTACGCAGCCGCCCGTACTCGCCCTGGAGGAACGCCTGCGGCGGTGCCGCCGCCCGCCGCCCGTCGAGCGGGATCCGCCACAGCCGTTCGCCGCGCAGCCCGGCCATCCAGACCGACCCCTTGGCGTACGCGATGCCGCTCGGTGAGGCGTCCGCCGTCTTCCACTGGGCCACCGGGTCCACGAACCGGGCGTCACCCCGGCCCCCGCCCCCGCCCCCGCCCTGGCCCTCGACCTCGGGCCAGCCATAGTTCTTGCCCGGCTCGATCAGATTCAGCTCGTCCCAGGTGTTCTGGCCGAACTCCGCGGCCCACAGGCGGCCCTCGGCGTCCCAGGCCAGGCCCTGCACGTTGCGGTGCCCGTACGTGTACACCACCGAGTCGGCCGCAGGGTTGCCGTGCACCGGCTCGCCGTCCGGCGTCATGCGCAGGATCTTGCCGCCCAGCGATGTCCGGTCCTGCGCGAGGCCGGTGTCGCCGGTCTCGCCGGTGCCCGCGTAGAGCATCTTGTCCGGCCCGAACGCGATCCGGCCGCCATTGTGGATCTGCCCCTTGGGGATGCCCTTCAGCACCGTGTCGGGAGCGCCCAGTTGACTGCCCGGCTGCTTCTTCCCGTCGTAGTTCATCCGGACGATGCGGTTGTCGGACTCGGTGGTGACGTACGCGTACACCTGGTGGTCCCGGCCGAACGACGGCGCCACCGCAAGCCCCAGCAGCCCGCCCTCACCGCCTGGCGCGACCCCCGGCACCGTACCCAGCTCGGTCTTGCGGCCGCCGTCCGCCGCCACCCGGAAGATCTTCCCGGTGTCGCGCGAGGACACCAGCAGGTCACCTTCCGGCAGCGCGGCCACTCCCCAGGGTGAGGTGAGATCGGTGGTCAGGGTGTTGACGACCGTCACCGTTCCCTTGGCGGGTGGTGTTGAAGGGGATGCGGAGGCCCGTGTGCCGCTCGGGGAGGAAGCGGTGGGTGAGGCGGTGGGGGCGCCGGCCGGGTCCGGTGGTCCCCCGGAGGAGCATCCCGCCGCCAGCAGCAGCGAGGCAGCGGTCAACACGGGGATCACGAAGCGTCGTTGCACGGCGAAGTCCTCTCGTCGACGGAACCCGCCTTACAACACCACAACGCACCCCGCGCGTCAGGCCCCCACTCCGGCCCCGCCGGCCCGGACCCGCCCCCCCCGGGGCCAGGCCCGCAATCGGCCCGAAGCCGCCTCGTCCCGGCCCCAATCGACCCGGACCCGCCACTCGTCCCCCCCCGGCCGCAATCGACCCGGATCCGCCCCCCGTTATGTTCTTCGCGGTTCTGCAATGGGGCTGCTGGCCTCCGGGCCCGGCATGGCTGTTGCCCCCTGTCGAAGGCATGACCTGGGGGGTGGTGTCACCGGGTCCGGGAGGTG